>JANNKF010000204.1:0-12254 GCA_031396165.1 Bacteroidales bacterium
TTGAAATGAACATACCCAAAATAATTAGTTATGCAAAGATAGAAAAATGTATCCTCCCATTTCATAAAACAAGTATTCTGTGTGGGAACAATTAAACCAAAGTTTCCCATTCTTAAAAATCAGATATTTTCGAAATCTTAATTCTTAAATTTAACTGCAATTTAACTGTATTTATTCCGTTACATGATAATTAGCATGCTTGCAGGATTGTAATTCTGATTTAATAAAATTAACTTTGTTTAACATCCTTTCGCTGAAAACAATAATAACTCTATACAGCTAATAACCAATGAATAAGATTCTGTTTTCATCAATTTCGAAAAAAATAACGATGGCAGCAGCCGGCCTGTTCCTCCTAATGTTCCTGCCGGTCCATCTAAGCATCAATTTCCTGCTCCTGAAAAGCGACCCCGAGGCATTTAATAAGGCTGCACATTTTATGGCAACATTTCCTGTGGTAAAAATTATTGAAGTTGTGCTTATTTCCTCAATATTAATTCATATCACATGGGGAATAACCCTGCAGATCCAAAACTGGCTTGCCCGTCCCCAGGGTTATGTAAGTGGAAATAAAGCTGAAACTGCATTTTTCTCGAGGTTCATGATCTGGACCGGAGCCACAGTTCTGATATTTCTGATTCTTCACTTTTTTAATTTCTATTTTGTCAGGTTAGGGTTGGTGCCCGGAGATGCTGAGGATTTTTATACTATGGCACATAACCTTTTTAAGATCCCGTCCTATAACTATATCTATCTGACATGTTTTACCCTGCTGGGATTTCATCTTTATCATGCACTGAAATCTGCTTTTCAGACTCTTGGCCTAAATCACAGGATCTGGACCCCGATTGTAAAAGTTATTTCTTTGATCTATGCAATTTTACTACCGGCAGGATTCGCTTTCATCGCAATTTCTTTATGGCTTCTCAGGTAAATTGATAAGAAAAAAAATAAAAATGGGAAAATTAATTTCTAAGATACCCGATGGTCCGCTGGCACAGAAGTGGACAAAATATAAAGCTTCGGTAAAACTGGTTAACCCTGCAAATAAGAAGAAACTTGAAATAATAGTTATCGGAACCGGTTTATCAGGTGCAGGAGCCTCATCAGCTTTGGGAGAGCTCGGATACAGTGTAAAGACATTCTGTTATCAGGATTCACCACGGAGGGCCCACTCAGTTGCGGCCCAGGGAGGGATTAATGCTGCAAAAAATTATCAGAGCGACGGCGATAGTGTTTACCGTCTGTTCTACGATATGATCAAAGGAGGCGACTTCAGGGCACGTGAAGCTAATGTTTACAGGGCAGCAGAAGTCAGCAATGAAGTAATCGACCATTATACTGCACTTGGTGTCCCTTTTGCCCGCGATTATGGAGGTACACTTAATACCCGATCATTTGGAGGCGTACAGGTGTCAAGGACTTTTTATTCCAGTGGGCAGACAGGTCAGCAATGTCTGCTTGGAACTTATTCATCGCTCAACAGGCAGATAAAGAATGGCAATGTAACAATGTATCCCCGCCGCGAGCTGTTGGATATTGTTTTAATTGACGGCAAAGCCCGTGGGATAATTGCCAGAAACCTTATAACAGGTGAAATTGAAAGACATGCAGCCCATGCCGTAGTACTCGCAACAGGTGGCTATGGTACAATTTATTATATGTCCACACTCGCAGTTAACTCAAATGCATCAGCTGCCTGGAAGGCACATAAAAAAGGAGCCCTTTTTGCCAATCCGAGTTTTGTACAGATACACCCTACATGCGTTCCACAGCTTAATGAGTTTCAGGCAAAACTCACTCTAATGTCTGAGTCCCTGAGAAACGACGGACGTGTGTGGGTACCAAAAACCAAAGGAGATAAGCGACCTGCTAATTCAATTCCCGAAGAAGAAAGAGATTACTATCTTGAACGAAGATATCCTGCTTTCGGTAACCTGGTGCCAAGAGATGTGGCCTCAAGGGCAGCCAAGGAACGTTGCGATGCCGGTTATGGTGTTGGTGAAACAGGTTTGGCTGTTAACCTTGACTTTAAAGATGCGATAAAAAAACAGGGGAAAAAGGCCATTGAAAATAAATATGGGAACCTTTTCGAGATGTACAGAAATATTACGGGTATCGACTCCTACACTGAACCAATGCGTATTTATCCTGCGGGGCATTATACAATGGGTGGTTTATGGGTCGATTATGAATTAATGACAACAGTACCAGGACTTTATGCGATCGGCGAAGCCAATTTCTCCGATCATGGTGCAAACCGCCTGGGGGCAAGTTCGTTAATGCAAACTTCGGGTGATGGTTACTTTATTCTGCCTAATACAATCAGTAATTATCTCTCAGATGATATACGGGTTCCTAAAATCTCTACTGATAGCCCTGAATTTGCTCAGACAGAAAAAGAGGTGACAGACAGACTTAAAAGACTCCTTTCAATAAAAGGGAAAAAAACAGCCGGTTCTTTTCATAAACGTCTTGGAAAAATTATGTGGGATTATTGCGGAATGATAAGAAATGAGGAAGGTCTTAAGAAGGCACTGGTTCTTATTAATGAGCTTAAAGAAGAATTCTGGAGAGATCTGAACGTTCCCGGCGATTATAAGGAACTTAACCAGGAACTTGAAAAAGCAGGAAGGGTTGCCGATTATTTTGAAGTCAGCGAGCTTCTTGTAACTGACGCACTTAACAGACGAGAATCGTGCGGGGCACATTTCAGGGAGGAGTATCAGACACCCGACGGGGAGGCCCTCAGGAATGATGAGGAATTTGCCTATGTTGCTGCCTGGGAATATGCAGGTGAAGACAAACCGCACATCCTCCACAAAGAGGAACTTAAATTTGAAGAAGTAGAAATGAAAGTAAGAAGCTATAAATAAACTCGCAGGTCAGTCTTCGTCTTCGCTCAGACTGACCTGTCTGGGAAAGGAATGTTGCCTGAGCATAAGCTCGACGAAGTCTGAAGACTTCGCTTAGCAAGGGGCCTGACGTGCGCAGGAAAAGTCAAATTTTAAACTTTTGCATTAACAAAATAAGGATATGAAACTTACTCTAAAGATATGGCGTCAGAAAAATGCAAAATCCAAAGGTAGTTTTGAAACATACCAGATGGATAATGTCTCACCGGAGATGGCATTCCTTGAGATGCTTGATGCCCTCAATAAAAGACTTGTTGAGGAAGATAAAGATCCGGTTGCATTCGACCACGATTGCCGCGAAGGCATTTGCGGATCGTGCGGAATGTATATCAATGGGCATCCGCACGGGCTAATCCCGGCAATAACTACCTGTCATCTCTCCATGAGGTTTTTTAAGGACGGTGAGACAGTTTGGGTTGAACCCTGGAGAGCAAAACCATTTCCGGTTATAAAGGACCTTATCGTTGACAGAACGGCTTTCGACAAGATCCAGATTGCAGGTGGATTTATATCCGTCAATACAGGTGCGGCACCTGAAGCAAACAGCATACTTGTAAGAAAGAAGGATTCTGACGAAGCATTTAATGCAGCAATCTGCATCGGATGCGGTGCATGTGTGGCAGCATGTAAAAATGCCTCGGCAATGTTGTTCGTTTCTGCAAAAATATCACAGTTTGCTCTTCTGCCTCAGGGCAGGGTTGAAGCCGTTGAGAGGGTAAGAGCCATGGTATTAAAAATGGATGAGCTTGGCTTCGGAAACTGTTCAAATACAGGCGCCTGCGAAGCTGAGTGCCCAAAAGAAATTACATTGGTAAATATCGCCAGGCTTAACAGGGAGTACTATAAAGCATACTAAATGTTTGCACTCTGTTTAAAAAAAATCTTTTAACGCAGAGTGCCGCAGAGCTACCCTTGCAGTAGGATAAAGAAGTGAATAAGACTAAGAGAGCCGTAGAGAATTTGTATTATTTAATTCTTCTCTGCGGTTCTCTTTTTTTTATGAGTATCTGGAATCAAGAATAAACAATATTTGACTAAATCGTTTAGACCCCCTTCCCAACCTTCCCCCAGGGGGGAAGGAATCAATGCCTCCCGCTTAGGCGGGACGGGAAAGGGGGTTAACTGAAACAATACGTATGTATTTGGTAATTAACATTATAAAATTAATAGTGTTTTGTTTTGAACTAATTGTTATTGATTCCAGATACTCATATTGTTTTTTGTTAATATTTCTATCTTTATCCAAAACTAATAATCAACATGAAAAAGACATTAACATCTTTACTCTTACTTTCATTTACAATAATAAGTGTAGGACAAACACTTATTAACCGCGATCAGGAGATAAAGAAAATGGTTGACGAGATTTCCAGTGAGAAAATCGAACAACTTGTAAGGAAAATGGTAACCTTTCATACCCGTCATAACCTTAGCGTACAGGATGATCCGTCAAAAGGGATAGGTGCGGCATGGAACTGGATAAAAACAGAGATGGAAAAGAATATTCCTGCATCGGGTGGCCGCCTGAGCGTTGAATTTGTCGATTATACAGTCGGTGGTCAGGGGCAGAGAATAGCACAGGAGACAAAACTTAAAAATGTTGTGGCTACTCTGAAAGGAACTGATCCGAATGATGACAGGAAAATATTAATTAGCGCCCACCTCGACACGCGGGCTGCACTTGATAATGACAATACCGGATTCGCTCCCGGTGCTAACGATGACGGTTCGGGCGTAGCCGCTATACTGGAACTGATGAGAATAATGTCGGTCAGGAAATTTCCGGCAACGATAGTCTTTATGGCAGTCTCCGGTGAAGAACATGGATTGTATGGCGCTAAATTCATGGCTGAGAAAGCAAAAGCTGAGAAATGGAATATTATCGCGATGCTCAACAATGATATGATCGGTAACAGCGGATCGAGTGAAACAATGTTGAATGATAATATGCGTGTACGGGTTTTCAGTGAGGGAGTTCCTGCACTTGAAACAGAGCAGATGACTGCTCTGCGAAAATATACAGCAGGTGAAAATGACAGCAGGTCGAGGCAGCTGGCACGATATATAAAGGAAACCGGTGAAAGATATGTTGACCAGATGAATGTGACTCTTGTTTTCCGAAATGACAGGTTCGGAAGAGGTGGCGATCAGACTCCGTTTTGCCAGTCAGGATTCACTGCAGTGAGAATCTGTGAATACAATGAAAACTACGACCGGACACATAAAATTCCGGCAGTTGTGAACGGCATTCAGGAAGGTGATCTTCCGGAATATGTTGATTATGAATATGTAAGAAAGAATGCGGGTATCAACCTCGCAACGATGGCCAACCTGGCAATGGCGCCATATGAACCGTCAAATTGCGGTATCGTAACGGCAGGACTTACAAATAGTACTACACTGAGATGGTCTGCTCCGACAACCGGAGTTAAGCCTGCAGGGTATTATATACTTATGCGCGAAACATACCAGCCACTCTGGGAAAAGAAGATCTTTGTTACAGGGACAGAGGTTACTCTCCCCTATTCAAAAGACAACTATTTTTTTGGGATTCAGTCAGTCGATGCTTCAGGTCATGAAAGCATCGCAGTTTTTCCCGGTCAGGCAAGAAGGCAGTAAATCCTTTAACCACTAAGGACACTAAGTATTTACACAAAGGTCACAAAGTCCCGATAGCTATCGGAATGGCGCAAAGACCGCTAAGAACTTTTTTAATTGATTTTAGCTTTGCGTGCTTAGCGCCTGCTTAGCGTACTTAGCGGTTAAAAAGGAACTAGGAGCAGATTGATTCTACTTCCTTAACCGTTTTTGGTATTGGTTTACCGAGGAGCTTATGCCCCTTTTCGGTGATCAGGACATTATCTTCAATCCTTATTCCACCAATAGGCAGATAAGCATCCAGCTTGCTGTAATTAATAAACTCCGTAAATTTTCCTTCTCCCTTCCATAAACTGATCAGCTCAGGAATAAAATAACAACCCGGTTCAACTGTGAAGACATGACCAGGTTTATATGGAAGAGCAAACCTCAGAAATGCTGTTCCAAACTGTGTACTTCTTTTAACATCGTCATTGTATCCGATGAAGTTTTCACCAAGAGCTTCCATATCATGAACATCGAGACCCATCATATGACCGAGGCCATGAGGCATGAACAAAGCATGAGCTCCTGCAGCAACTGCCTCATCGACATCACCTTTCATAAGTCCGAGAGCTTTCATCTCAGTGGCAATAATTTTACACGCCATAAAATGAAGATCACGGTTTGAAATGCCGGGTTTTGTGGCCTTTATTGCTTCTGTATTGGCCTTCAGCACTATTTCATAAATGTCTTTTTGTTGTTGGCTGAATTTTCCCCCCACAGGAGTTGATCTTGTAATATCAGAGGCATAATGCAGATTAGTTTCGGCACCTGCATCAGTAACAAGCATCCTCCCTTTCTTCAGGAAGTTCGCATGTCCGTGATTATGAAGAGTCTGCCCATTAATGCTCAGTATTATCGGGAAAGAGGTTCCCCCTCCCTTTGAAAGGGCAATGCCCTCAAGAGTTCCGAAAATATCCTGTTCCCTGACACCCTCTTTGCACATTTTCATTGCTGTTACATGCATATCGTATGCAATATCAACTGCCTTTTCAATCTCATCGATTTCAATTTTTTCCTTTATTGATCTCATTGAGATAACCGCCTTAATCAGCTCAACAGAGGCCAGGGTTATCATATGGCAAGGATTCTCCTTCAGGATTTTACCCAGAGTCATCTTTGTCTCACCACGGTATGGGGGAAGGAAATGAATCTTTCTTTTCTTTGATATTGCATCGTGCATCAATTCATCAAGCTTCGCCATTGGAGAAGTCTCAGTGATACCGCATTTCAGTGCAAGATCTTTAACTTTTGGCTGCGGACCCATCCATATAATATCGTCGAGGTCGAAGTCGTTACCGAATAACCGGTCTTTTCCTGTATCAAAGTCCATAACTCCTGCAAAACCCGGAATATCGAGTCCGAAGTAATACAGGAAATCACTATCCTGTCTGAAATGATAGGTGTTCGCAGGATAATTCATTGGAGCCTCAACAGACCCGATAAATAATGCAAGACCTGATTTTATCTTTTTATGGAGTTCTTCTCTCCTTTTGTTATATACTTCACTTTTAAACATGGTGGTATGATTAAATGTATTTGAAACCACTAAGATACAAACCGGCGAAGTATAAAACAAAGTAGCACTTATTAAAATTTAAAATGTCTTTAGCCTGCTTTATTCATAAACCTTAGTGAACCTTACAAAGTAACACAAAGGAATAGAGCATCTTAACTAAGTTTATGAATAATTTAAGTAAGAATGAATCCCTGAAAGATTTTAAATATCATTATTAAAAAACGAAAATGTTGTTACTTTTGAATACGAGGTCGTTATTGTCCGGAATTAATAAATTATTAAGCTATCCACACGCATGAAAAAGTTTTCAAAAAGTACTCTGACACTGATAACAATAATTTTTATCTCCACTTCAGGGTGTAAGAAGAAAGAAGTCCCGGTTGTTGAAACAAATCCTGTAAGTGAAATTTCTGGCACTTCGGCAGTATCAGGCGGAAATATCACCGATGACAGAGGGGAAACTGTTTTATCCCGTGGTGTATGTTGGAGCACTGGTATTAAACCTTCAATTTCTGATAATAAAAGTTCTGACGGAGCAGGAGCAGGCAATTACTCAAGTACAATAACCAACTTGTTACCGGCAACAGACTATTACATAAGGGCTTACGCAACAAGCAGCTCAGGAACCGGCTATGGAATGACTATGGCATTTAAAACTTCAGGATCTGTTCCTTCAATCACCACTTACTCACCTTCAAATGTAGCACTTACATCAGCGAATATCCTGGGATTGGTGAATCCGAATTTTATATCTACCACTGTTACAATCGAATACGGGACCTCTGCAAACTATGGAAGTACAATAACAGCCACCCAGAAACCCCTGACCGGAAACACCGATCAGTTAATATCTGTAAGCATTTCAGCACTTACATCGGGTACAACTTATCATTTCAGAATAAGGGCAGAAAACTCGAGTGGGATTACCTATGGAGCCGACAAATCATTTAAAACACTTGGAGGGCCACCGACAGTCAATATTCTGGCTCCGACAAACATTCTGGGTAGTTCTGCGACGCTAAAGGGACTTGTTAATGCAAATTACTTTTTATCAACAGTCACATTTGAATACGGACCCACTATTTCATATGGATCTGTTATAACAGCGATTCAAAGTCCGGTTATGAATTCAGTCCCTGTTTCAGTCAGCGCTGCTGTAACCGGCCTTACAGAAGGGACAATTTACCACTACAGGATAAAAGCAGAGAATTCGATCGGAATTACATATAGCAATGATATGTTTTTCACGCCGGTAACTCCTACAAATTTTATTCAGGATATCGAAGGTAACACTTATGGTATCATTATAATCGGCACACAGACATGGATGGCAGAAAATCTCAGGACCACTAAATATAATGACAACACGACTATCCCCCTGGTGACAGACAATGCTGCATGGATAGCTCTCACCACTCCCGGATTTTGCTGGTACAATAATGATGGATCAGGAAATAAAGACACCTATGGCGCAATCTATAATTTTTACACTGCCAGTACCGGAAAATTGTGTCCTGCAGGGTGGCATGTACCAACAGATGCTGAATTTATAACTCTCACTGATTATCTTGGAGGAATAAACATTGCCGGGGGAAAATTGAAAGAGACCGGGACAACTAATTGGCTAAGCCCCAATACCGGAGCAACAAATGAAAGCGGGTTTAAAGCATTGCCCGGAGGACAAAGAGATGAATACGGAGCTTTTATCGGTCTGAATCAGAACGCAATTTTCTGGTCTTCAACACCCTATAACACTATAAAGCCATGGTATCGAAGCCTTTCTTATATTTCTTCAGGTGTTTTCGTTGGCAACGGAAGTCTCAACATTCGCGGGTTTAGTATAAGGTGCGTAAAGGATTAATTCTATTCTTCACCCAAAAAATATAAACGAGGTTGTCCCGAAAGGAGAAGTATACTAACCCCAAAGGGATGTCTTAAAAGTTCCATCTTTGAGAAAGCCCCTAAATCCCCTAAAGGGGACTTTCTAATTATCAGTAACTTACAGAAACCCCTTTAGGGGGCAGGGGGCAAGAAGAAAACTTTTGAGACATCCTCGTTTTGGAGAATATAGTTGATAATTTTACTTCTTCTTAATACTCCAGCCTAGTTTAAGACCGAAAACAAACCAGGCAAGGGCAACAGTTCCAAGAGCAAATATAGTATCGCCAATTACCCTGAGCCACTTTAAGGTGTGCATAGCCGGTAGTTGAAGGAATTCTGCTGAACGGGCATACCATAAACCTTCTTTAACACTGGCAACAGTCTGCGCCAGACCTATGGGAAGAACACTTATGAGTACCATAGCGGCGAGACCGATATTAATACTCCAGAAGGCGAACTTAACCCATCTGTCTTTCCAAACTGCATTTTTATCCATGTCGCGGAGAACGAAGAGCATAAGTCCGAGGCCAAGCATTCCGTAAACCCCAAATAGTGCGGTATGTCCATGTACCGGCGTGGTATTTAGTCCCTGCATGTAGTAAAGAGCGATTGGGGGGTTAATAAGAAATCCGAATATGCCGGCTCCGACCAGGTTCCAGAAAGCAACAGAAATAAAACAGTAAACGGGCCACTTATAGGCTTTTATCCATGTTGTGCTCCTGCTGAGTTTCACATTATCCCATGCTTCAAAACCCATCAGTACCAATGGAACAACCTCGAGAGCACTAAAGGTCGCGCCCAGGGCCATTATTGCTGTTGGGGTTCCTGTAAAGTATAAATGATGAAAGGTTCCCAGGATACCACCTGATAAGAATACAATCGTGGAGAACAGAACTGCTATTGTGGCCGTGGCTGCTTTAAGAATCTGCAAGCGTACAAAAAGGAAGGCAACTACTACTGCTGCAAATACTTCGAAGAATCCTTCAACCCAAAGATGAACAACCCACCAGCGCCAGTATTCGGCCACTGCAAGATTTGTTTGTCTGCCCCACATGAGCCCGGCTCCGTAAAAACCTGCGATTGCAACCGTAGATATCAGAAACAGGATCAAAAGACTCCTGCTTTCGGATTTCTTAATCAGTGCCGGCCATATTGCCCTGCCCATTAACAATAACCAGATAATAAGTCCGGCAAAAAGGAAGATCTGCCAGAACCTGCCAAGATCGACATACTCATATCCCTGATGACCAAACCAGAAGTTCTGGATATAACCAAGCTTCTGCATTACGCCAAACCACTGACCGGCCAGGGAACCAACAACAATTACCAGAAGTGCACCGAATAAAAGGTTAACTCCAAACCGTTGAAATTTAGGTTCATAACCGGAAATAGCCGGAGCATAATAGAGACCTGTAGCGAGCCAAGAGGTTGCAATCCAGAAGATTGCTATCTGAATATGCCATGTTCTGGTTATCGAATATGGAAGCCACTCCGATAGCGGGATGCCGTAAAATGCCTGCCCCTCCACACCATAATGTGCTGTGATAACACCCATTAATACCTGTACCAGGAGTAATGCGGAAACTACCCAGAAGTATTTCACAGTGGCTTTCTGTGAAGGTGTCTGCTTTTCACCAAGCAGGGGGAATGCCAATGGAATGGCATCTGAATCTTCGCCCCGCCGGCGTGCATAATACCATACCATAAGCCCTATGCCTGCGAGTAAAACTATAACGCTGAAGCCTGTCCACAGAAGTAACGACCCTGTAGGCCTGTTCCCAACCAGTTCTTCAGCCGGCCAGTTATTTGTATAGGTGATTGCTTCTCCCGGACGTTCTGTGACGCAAGCCCATGAGATCCAGAAGAAAAAGTTATTCAAAAGAGGTACTCTGGCCGGATCTTTCAGCGAGTTTAATGGGATGCTGTAGGCGTCGCGCAAATCTGCCAGCGCAGGATCATTTGTAAACAACCCGCCATAAAAAGCACTGTTTGAGGCAATTGCCTGTGCTCTCATCTCTGACACTGTAAGTACTCCGGTTTCAGGATTGTATGTATTCTTCCTGAGTTCCTTCTGCAACAGAATTTTAAGAAATGCTTTTCGCTCTTCACTTACCTTGTCATAAGGAATCCCATCCTGATCCATGGATAGTATATTCAAAATGAACACAGCTTCCTTATGAAGCCAGTCGGCACTCCAGTCGGGGGCCTGATATGCACCATGACCCCACACTGTACCAATTTCCTGGCCTCCGAGCGACTGCCATACATTCTGGCCATCTTTTATGTCCTGGCCTGAGAATAATACTCTCCCCTCAGAAGTGACGACTTTTTCAGGAATTGGAGGAGCCTGACGGTAAATCTCCCTGCCATAATAGAGTAAAACAGCGAATGAGAGTACCATAACGAGGATGAAACCGATCCATAGTTTTTTTGTTGTCATAAGTTAAAGATTATTAGAGATTTAATTAACAGATTTCATCGCTTTGGGAAACAAAATATTATTCTCAAGATGCACATGTGTATGAAGGTCATCTTCAAATTGCTCCAGTAATTTAAAGGTCACCAGGTAGGTATTGCATCCGTCGGCCGGTACCTTATAGTTCCCTGTAATTACACTAATTTTATCCATGGCGCCCCCGGCAAATTCATGTTCATCTGAAAGTCGTGAAATCTCAGAAACTATTGTATTCTTCGCTTCCCGCGATCCGGACTTAAATGCCTCTCTGATAGCAGGAAACAGTACCTCTTCTTCATTTTTCAGATGCTGAAGCAGTTCACGGTTAATCTCAGAAAAGAGTTCTGCAACTTCTGTAAGTTCAGGATGCCTGTCGCCATGTACAGTGGATAATTTCCGGGTATACTGCACGAGCTCCGGCAGACTCTTCAGTACAAATTTATGATGAGTATTCATAATATAATCACACAGGAAACCAGGTTCCCATTCTATAAAATTATGCGTTGTTGTGTTTGGAGTTGATTCCAGTTTATCCAATTTTTCTATAAGATTTGCCTTATTGATCCCCTTCTCTGAACAGGTTTCATCAATACTTTTCTTTCCGCCACAGCAGAAATCTATCCCGGCTTCCTTAAAAACAGCTGCAGCACGGTAATCAAGTGCTACAATTTCCCCTATTGATATATCTTTTTTCATTTTTGTAATTATTTAATGACAATGCAAAGATATGAAATAATTTATTAAAAGACTATATGGTCTTTTGGTATTTTTTAAATATATTTTATTACTTTTGCATCAGATATATGTAAATAAATAGAAGACAATGTTTAACAAAGAAACTGAA
>JANNKF010000079.1:0-5448 GCA_031396165.1 Bacteroidales bacterium
CCTCGCCTCGACCACCGCGGGCCTCACGCTGACCCAGGTGGGCGACCTGGACGCCGACGGGAAGTCCGACATCATCTGGACCACCGACGCCGGCGCGATCCTGATGTGGCTCATGGACGGGCTCGCACCCCACGCCACCAGCGAGCTGGTGCCGCCCACGCTCGGCCTCGCCACCCTCGCCATGAGTGACGGCGGGTCGATTTATTATCTTGTATACATAAAACATATCCTGAAGAGTAGCTTGAAAAGAAGAATTTACCATACTGCACTGTTCCTGTTATTTTTATTTCTTAATCTGAGTGTAACAGCTCAGAAACAGAAACCTAAGAAAGAATCGTGGTATGATGAAAAAGTAC
Source organism: Bacteroidales bacterium (assembly GCA_031396165.1). Taxonomy (GTDB): domain Bacteria; phylum Bacteroidota; class Bacteroidia; order Bacteroidales; family VadinHA17; genus LD21. Next base: position 357 of record JANNKF010000079.1, read on the forward strand.
TTCATTTTGGATTCAGTATCGGATTCAATGCTATGGATCTGAATATCACTCCTTCACAGGCCTTCCTTGATTCCACATCCCTGTACCCCGAGGTAAGCATCCTTAATCCGGGGATCAATATCCAGATAGTGACAGATTATCGTCCTGCAAGATATCTTGATATAAGATTTCTGCCGGGGGTCTCCTTCGGACAGAGAGTAATAAGATATTATAAAGATGGGGTTCTATATAACGATCAGCAGAAACTTGAATCATCCTTTCTTGAGTTTCCTTTGCTGCTAAAGCTTAAAGGCGACCGGCTGAATAATGTCAGGCCATATGTGGTAACTGGTCTCAATTACCGTTATGACCTTGCAGGTAAAAAGGAATTTGACCCTGATAAGCCGGTCTATCTTAGACTGAAAAGACCAGATCTTTATTATGAACTGGGAGCCGGCCTCGATTTTTATCTTACATATTTTAAACTCTCGGTGGAACTCAAGATGTCGAACGGATTCGGTGATGTACTGGTTAAAGAAGCAGCGCCGGGTCATCCTGAATTCTACAACGCAATAGAAAAGATGAAGTCGCAGATATGGGTGTTATCATTTCATTTTGAATAAGTATGGTGAAACAGATTCAGATCGATTTATCGCCTGCCGCAGCTGCTGATGATGCTGCAGTCAGAAAAATTGCCGCATCACTGGCAGGTATTACTCAGGAGGAGATTTCCTCTCTCAGGATCATTAAACGATCTGTCGATGCAAGAAAGAAAAATATCAGGGTTAATCTTTCTATTGAAATTTATACCGCAGATGATTCAGCAAAGCCCGTGTTATCTCCTTTTCTTCAGCAGGATGTTTCACAAAAACAGGAGGTAATAATTGTTGGTGCGGGACCGGCAGGTCTCTTTGCCGCGCTGCGGTTGATTGAACTGGGTCTGCGTCCTGTAATTCTGGAAAGGGGTCGTGATGTATCATCACGAAAAATTGACATTGCAAAGATTACCCGGGAACAGTTAATAAATCCCGACAGTAACTACTGTTTTGGTGAAGGCGGCGCAGGAACCTATTCCGATGGAAAGCTTTATTCACGTTCCAAAAAAAGAGGAGACAATTCCAGGGTTCTGGAGCTACTCTGTTACCATGGAGCAAATGAAAACATAATATATGAGGCTCATCCCCATCTGGGTACCGAAAAGCTTCCTCTTATAATTGCAGCTGTCAGAAAATCAATAATTGATTCCGGCGGATTATTTCAGCTTGAAAAAAAAGTGACCGACTTTATAATTGAAGGGGATAAAATAAAAGGTGTTGTTACTTCTGATAATGAAAAATATTTATCTGATTTTGTAATACTGGCTACAGGCCATTCTGCACGGGATATTTTTGAGATCTGCAGGAAATGGGAAGTTGAATTAGAAATGAAACCTTTCGCAATGGGAGTGAGGGTTGAACATCCCCAGGAACTTATTGACAAAATCCAGTATCATGGCAATTCCAGAGGTGAATTTTTACCTGCCGCTGCATATAGTCTTGCAAAACAGGTAGATGGGAGAGGGGTCTATTCGTTTTGTATGTGTCCGGGCGGGTTTATAATACCTTCAGCTACATCGCAGGAAGAGATGGTTGTTAACGGAATGTCCACATCAGGCAGAAATTCCCCTTATGCCAATTCAGGAATAGTTGTAGAGATAAAAGCTGAAGACCTGACTAAATACAGCAGCTCAGGCGTTTTTGCAGGTATTGAATTTCAGAAAGAACTTGAGCGCGAAGCCTGGAAAAACGGGGGTCATACACAGCATGCACCTGCTCAGCGTCTGGCTGATTTTGTGGCTGGCGACTTTTCCGATTCACTTCCAAAAGTATCATACTTTCCAGGGGTTACTTCATCTCCTCTCCACAGCTGGCTCCCAAAATCCTTGGGAAGACGATTGCGTGACGGATTCCGGTTATTCGGACACATGATGAATGGATATCTTACAAATGAGGCTGTCGTTTTTGGTGTAGAGTCAAGAACTTCTTCTCCTGTAAGAATTCCCAGAGACCCGGTGAAAATGAATCATATCAGAATTGCAGGATTATATCCATGCGGTGAGGGTTCCGGTTATGCCGGCGGTATTGTTTCCTCAGCTGTAGACGGAACGAGGGCTGCTGAGGCTATTGCATTGTTACAGAAACCTGCCTGATTTTCTGGCGAATTCAGAAAAAATCACTGATGCTGCCATTCCTACATTAAGTGAATCATTTCCATATTTTGCGGTACTTATTTTGGGGATCATTATTTTGTCAGTTATAAAAGGCAGCAGATCAGCTGAGATGCCTTTTGATTCATTGCCAAGTAATATAATTCCCTTATTATTAAGACTGTGGTGATATACTGATTCACCTTCCAGAAGTGTTCCGAAGACCGGAATGCCTGCCTTACCAGCTTCCGACAAAAGCTTCGCAAGATCGTAAAAGTAAATATTTACATTAAGCAGGGCACCCATACTTGCCTGAACCACCTTAGGGTTGTAAACATCAACGCAATCGGGAGAACAGATTATATTTTTCATCCCAAACCATCCGGCTGCTCTAATGATAGTTCCGAGATTACCCGGATCCTGAATAAAATCCAGTGCAACTGAAAGTTCACCAAATACATCATTCATATTAAGCACCCGTTCTGCTACAGGTACTATTGCCAGTGCATTATGAGGTGTCTTTAGGGTGCTTATAAGCTTTAGTTCTTCATAGCTTACCTCTTCAACTTCTTTCACATTTCCCATTGTCTCACGCGGAAGTGAGCTCAGAAATTCCGGCTTCGCTATCACAGATCTGATAAGTGTCTTTGAAGCAATAAATTCCCTGACGAGTTTATCTCCTTCAATTACGAACAACTTCTCTTCATCTCTTATCTTTTTCTTCTGAAGAGAAATAATAAATTTAATTCTGTTTTTACTGATCATTTAGGACAAAAATAACTTTTTTTTTACATCAGAGGAATAAAGGAGCAAAGTTGCGCCGATTATTATTGATATATTTGCGTAACATACTTTTTTACCTGTTTTGGGAAAATATCTTATATATAAGCTTCAAAGAACGTTGAGATCCTGTCTTTCCTTCACACTCCTTCTTCTGATTATATCATCCTGTAATCCAACAAAATATGTGCCTGAGGGCGAGACTCTGCTTGATAAAAACACTATTGTAGTTAACAACGACGACATTAAGAAGAGCGATCTGGAACCATATATACGCCAGAAACCGAATAAGAGAATTTTCGGTACAAGATTTTACCTGGGTCTTTTTAACCTGTCGAACATTAATAAGGAGAAGTGGCCGCATACATGGTTAAGGAACATTGGAGAGGAGCCTGCAATTTTTGACGAAAGTTCCACAGTCAGGAGTAAAGATCAGATAAAATCCTATGTTTCCTCTAAAGGATATTTCGATGGTACTGTATCCGATACTATTGAAACAGATAACAGAATGACAGAAGTTACCTACAAAGTTGACTTATCATCACCCTATACAATCCGCAACCTTTACTTTGAGATTGAAGATACCAATATCAGGAAGTTTTTTTATTTTGATTCAGTTAATTGTCTGATTGACAGAGGCAAATCATATGATGATGATGTTTTGCTGGCAGAGCAGAAGAGGTTTGAACGTTTTATAAAGGAGAGGGGTTTCTATGGATTCTCTGCCGAGCATATTTTATTCAGGGTTGACAGTACAATTGGAAACCGCCGGGTGGATATTCATTATGTGGTCAGGAATGCTTCGAGATTTGATAATCTGAACAGGGTGGAATATGTGCCCCACTCAATTTATGCTGTAAAGGATATTTACATTTATCCCGATTTTGTTCCAAAAGAGGCACTTGAAAGAGGAAGTGAATATTTGAGTACGCTCGACACTATAAGTTATAACGGGATCTATTTTGTGACATCAGAAAAGAACCAGGAAATCAAATATGACCTTATCCTTCAGGCTATCTATGTCAAACCAGGAGAAATCTTCAACCTGACTAATACAGAGCAGAGCCAATCGCATTTGATGGCACTGAAAGTTTTCAGGCTGGTAAACATTAATTATAGTGAGATACCAGGGGCAACGAATCAGGCGGATAAGCCGGTCTTGCTTAACTGCGACATACAATTGACATTACTGACACAGCAATCTTATAAAGTTGAACTTGAAGGCACTAATTCGTCGGGCTATTTCGGAGGCGCAGTAAACCTTATCTACCAGCATAAAAATCTGTTTCATGGGGCCGAATTGTTCAGTATGAAACTTAAGGCAGCCTATGAAGCGCTGAACCCCGACAGTGGCAGGTTACAAAGCATACAGGAATATGGAGTGGAAACCAGTCTTCGTTTACCCCGGTTCCTGCTTCCCTTAATAAAAACAGATGGCTTTATAAAGAAGTTTAATCCTTCCACAACATTTCTTGCAGCCTATAATTATCAGGCTATGCCATGGTATACAAGAACCATTGCCACCGCCACATTTGGATATAACTGGAAAGCCGGTAACTACCAGGAACATATTGTCAACCCGCTTCAACTGAACCTGGTTAAACTTCCTCCTTTATCCCTCGATTCTGCCTTTAAGGAAGGGTTATCTGCCACTCAGCTGAGAGGTTATGAGGATGTATTGATTTTCGGAGGTGGTTATTCATTCATCTTCAACAACCAGAAAATTCAGAAAAAAAGGGGCTATTGGTTCCTTAGAGTAAATACAGAAACTGCCGGGAATATGACATCTCTGTTAAGTAAAATTTCGGGTATTAACAAAACCGATAGTGGTTATTATATTATGGGACTGCCATTTGCACAATATGTCAGGGCTGATATTGACCTCAGGTATACATACACAATTAATGGCTCAAGATCTATTGCTTACCGGGGTTTTGTTGGTGTCGGAATGCCTTATGGCAATTCAACTGCCATGCCTTTTGAAAAGCAATATTTTGGGGGAGGAGCCAATGGTATCAGAGCATGGCAGGCGAGGACACTTGGACCAGGTTCTCATATTCCTGTATCTTTGTTGCGAAATCAGACATCAGATATAAAAATTGAGGCTAATGCCGAATACCGCTTTAAACTGTTCTGGATACTTGAAGG
>JANNKF010000263.1:0-11725 GCA_031396165.1 Bacteroidales bacterium
TAACCTACACGATTCTACCATTAACCCGCACAAATTATTAACGTTTAATTTATTTTAAATGCATGAAAAAAATTAATCAAAAGCGATTGCATTTTGTCAGCAGTCATTGGCTGAGGCCATTGTTAGTGACAAAAATGTGCATTTTGTTTCTTATTTGCTCAATGACATCAATCTCGGCAAGTCCTGTATTTGCTGATGATCTTGTTGCTCTTCAGCAGAATACCGTTAAAGGAACTGTAACGGATGCTACAACCGGTGAAGCTCTTATCGGAGTCTCAGTTGTGGTGAAAGGTACAACTACCGGTGCGCTCACCGACATAAACGGTAAATTTTCCATACCAGTATCTGGCGGTCAGGTTACTCTTACAATCTCATTTATTGGTTACAAGACCCAGGAGATTGCGGCAACCCCCGGAACCGATCTGAATGTGGCTCTCGGGCTTGAGTTAACACAAATCTCTGAGGTTGTGGTTGTCGGTTATGGCACTCAAAGAAAAGAGAGTGTGGTTGGTGCTATTACTCAGGTAAATAATGCCGCTCTTATGAAGTCAGGTACTACAAATATTACAAACGCAATATCCGGTAAGCTTTCCGGTGTATTAACAATTCAGGCAACTGGTGAGCCAGGCGCAAATAGTTCTGAGATCATCATTAGGGGCCTTTCCAGTTGGAACGGCTCTCAGCCTCTGGTTCTGGTTGATGGAGTTGAACGTGACTTTACAATGCTTGACCCTAATGAGATTGCTACAATATCAGTTTTGAAGGATGCCTCTGCAACTGCAGTATTTGGAGCCAAAGGTGCCAATGGTGTTATTGTTGTAACATCCAAACGTGGTACACTTGGAAAACCTAAACTTGATTTCTCAGGTTCCTATGGTGTACAGAGAGCAACAAGGATTCCCGATCATATTGATTCATATACCACAATGAAATTACTGAATGTAGCCAGAATGAACGGACAGCAATTCGGTCTTCTGACACCGGATAATATTCTCGAAGAATACCGGAACCCTTCGACTCCGCTAAATGCTTTACGTTACCCTAATACAAACTGGTTCGATGAGGTTACCAAACCTTTCGCTCCCATGGCAAATGCCAACCTCAATATAACGGGAGGTACCGAATTTGTTAAGTACTTCCTTTCCTTAGGTTACCAGCATCAGGGCGATTTTTTCAAAGGACAAAAAGAAGGTTACCTCGATAACAGGTATTATAGTAATCAATTTAACTACAGAATAAATGTTGATTTCACTTTATCAAAATCTACACAATTATCATTAAACGTTGGTGGTGAAATTGATACAAAGAACTCACCCGGTAGTTCTCCATGGAGAAACCTATATTCAACAGGTCCGGCCAGATATCCTGCTTATTTCCCTGCCTGGGTGCTTGAAATGGTTCCCGATACAGACTATCCAGATGAATCAGGGATCAGATTTGCACAGAACTTTGGCGAGTATACAGGAAATCCATACACCACCTTACACCAGCCATCATTTAACAGAGATCTGAGTTCAAGGCTTTTTACTGACCTTATCTTCACTCAAAAACTTGATTTTTTATTAGAAGGTCTCTCTTTTACAGGAAAAGCATCCCTCAGTACGTATTATAGAAATCGAATTCTACAATTGAGTTACTCATATCCTGATTATCAATTATTGTATGAAGATATTGGTAATCCGGTTGATGCAAATAATGATGGAGTTATTGATAATAATCCATGGTTCAGAAGCAATGATGTAATGGATTTTCAATTACAACCATACGATATAAATGTTGGTGGATTACAAGGCGGTTACTATAGCGATCTTTATTATGAAATGGCTCTGAATTACTCAAAGTCATTCGGGAAACATAATGTATCAGGTCTTGCTCTTTTTAACCGTCAGCAAAAAAATAGCGAAACAAATTTCCCCTACTATAACGAAGGTCTTGTGGGAAGAGGAACCTACGACTATAACCATAAATATTTAGTCGAAGTCAACGTTGGATACACCGGATCTGAGCGATTTGCTCCTGAGAACAGGTTCGGATTTTTCCCATCTGCAGCTTTAGGATGGGTCGTCTCTGAGGAACCATTCTTCAAGAATGCAGTTCCCTGGATGAACAAGCTAAAGGTTCGTTATTCTGATGGTCTTGTTGGTAGCGATTACGCTAAAAGCCGGTGGTTATATACCAGCGAATATTTCAAAGATGACAGAGGTTATATCCGTGAGGATCTGGGCGCAAACCAGTTTGCTCAATGGGAAACTGCTCATAAACGGGATATAGGATTCGAAATGGGCTTCTTTAAGAATGTGTTTTCATTCAGTATTGACTTCTTTGATGAATTTCGAGACAACATGCTGGTTGTTCCGAGAAGTGTTACAATGCTTTTGGGTAATTCCTATAAGGAGAAAAATCTCGGATCTATGAAAAAGCATGGTTTTGAGATTGAAGCTGAATTTCGCAAATCCACTTCGCCTAATTTTGAATACTACGTACGAGGACTTTTTGGATTCAACGAAAACCGGGTTATTTTTAAAGATGATCCTGCTTATGCACCGGATTATTATAAACTGGCCGGGAAACCACTAACTGACCTTTTAAGTGTGGAATTTGGTATTGAGGGTCTGGAAATGAACCAGGTACAGCTTACAGGTTCAGGATATTTCACATCTGTTGATGATATTCACAACAATCCAGCACCAATGGACCTCACAAGATTATATGTTGGTGATTACAAGTTCCTCGACTATACTGCTGATGGTTCAATAACCAGCCTCGATAAATACCCAGGTAAAGGATTAACATATCCTCCGATTACCTACTCTTTTGCAAGTGGTTTTACATATAAAAACTTTGACTTTAACTTTATGTTTCAGGGTAATATTGGGAAATATGTTCAATTTAACCAGGGTTACGAAGTTGAATTCATTAAGGGTGACTGGAGAATACATGAGTCGCAACTTGATTACTGGTCTCCAACAAATCTGGATGCAAACCATGCAACCCTTCACTATAGTGGTGGAAGCAGTACCGAGAACATTTTCTGGGGTGGTGGTGAAGAGGACAGAGGTTACCAGATTATGATCGAGAACCGATTCTTCAGAAATGCAGATTACCTGAGATTAAAAGATGTTTATGTTGGGTATACTTTTAATTCAGCCTTCCTTAAAAAGATGGTAGGTGTCTCAAATCTGCTTGTTTATGCCACAGGTAATAATCTGCTTACATTTACCAAGCTTATCGAAGGTGACCCTGAAAGAAAAGATTTCCAACAGGGATTCTATCCTTTGATGACAAGCATGAAATTAGGTGTAAAGCTTGTATTCTAAACTCATAAAATATATATTATGAAAAAATATATCATCATTATATTACTGGCATGCGGAAGTCTGGTCTTACCAACTTCCTGCCTGAAGGAATATCTCGATAAAGCTCCCGAATCAGGGCTTAGTGAAGCGGAGATCTTCTCAAAATACGATAATTTTAAACTATTTTTTGATGCTGTTTATGAAGGAAGAAAGTATTTTTCCGGAGGCTGGTACGATTATAATATCAAAACAGCATTTCCACTTTACTTCAATTACTGGGATCAAAAATACACATGGGAAGCACTTACTGATGCCGCTGATCAGGGTCGCTATATGGAAGGGCAAACATTCAAAGCCGGAAACGTTGCAGCTTTTGTGAATAAATTTACATATGACGGAAAACGCCGGCCTATTCTTGAATCTATGTTTATGGATATCAGAATCTGTAACAAAGCTCTCGAAAATATCCATTACCTTGAAGAGAACGGAGTTGACCCGGTTGAGATAAACGATTTTAAAGGTCAGGCACATTTTGTCAGGGCATTCTGCCATTTCGAACTTTTTAGGTTATGGGGACCGATGCCATATATGACTAAGGTTATTGGTGAAAATGATCAGTGGGATATCCCAAGATTGTCAAAACATGAGACACTTATTCGTATCGCACAGGATTTTGATTCTTCAGCAACATTTTTTGAACTTGCTGGCAGAATGCGCCGTGATAATCCAGTCCCCGGTGGTCCAGGCCACCTTGCAAGCCCGGATCAGAGGCGTCCTACAGGAGTAGCAGCAAAAGCATACAGAGGAAGGGCATTATTGTATGCTGCAAGCCCTCTGAATAATGAAACCGGAGCCACTGATTGGCAGGATGCAGCTATTGCAAACTGGGACGCTCTTGAGGTAGCTCTGGCAAACGGTTACGCACTGTTGACCGCCGCAAACAGAAAAACAAATCATTATGGTGCAGATTATACAAATGAAGAGCTCTGGGCTTGGTATTCAGGCAACAGAGGAGGAACTGATGGATCTTTTGCAGGAATTATGAATGGTGTATTTGGGAATAGTAAGTCTTCATTCTCAGGAGTCTGTCCTACCCAGAACTGGGTCGATAAGTATGAGACTTTCTGGGGAGAACCTCTTGATACTGAGGCTGACAGAATTGCGGCTACTGCTGCCGGACACTATAATGAACAGAATCCTTACAGAAACAATTATCGCGACCCACGCTTTTACTCAGATATCTTCTATAATCAGTCCTCAGCATCAGGGTGGTCTGGTAGTAAAGCTCAAATCTATTATGAGGTAATCAATGGTGTAACTACATATGCCCAACTTCTTGATCAGAGCTATCTCGGTATCACAAGAACAGGATATTATGAGAAAAAACGTCTGGGAGAGGCAAGTTCAAAGAACAGTTCGAGTGTGAAGTATTCTGATCCTCTTTTCAGATTGGCTGAACTCTATCTTAATTATGCAGAGGCTGCTAACGAAGCGTATGGTCCAAATACACCGGCTCCGGGGGCAACACTCTCTGCCGTTCAGGCAATAAATATTATCAGAACCAGAGTGGGTATGGTGACTGTCAAAGCGGTTTATACCGGTAGTACTGCCGCCCTAAGACCACGAATAAAGAATGAACGTAACATTGAATTATCCTGGGAAGGTCATTATTATCACGATATACGCAGATGGATGGATGCCGATGATGCATATTCCAGCACCCTCATTGGCATGGATATTGAGAAATTACCTGCTGGTTATAATACGACAAATTTTCCAATAGGCTTCAGACATAGCCGTAGGGCTCTCTCTGGTGATCGTCAGGTGGCATGGAAGGAACCAATGTATTATCTGCCCTTCAATACCGAAGATAATTTTAAGATGAAAAAATTTGTTCCAAACGTTGTTTGGTAACATAAACCAATTAAACTTAAGTTTATGAGATTGTATAATATAATATATCAGAAACTCAGATTTGCAGGCTTACTTCTTTTTTGCCTAGCATTAACCGGTACGATTAATGCTCAGGATCAAAAAGAAAAGAAAGTCAGGCAGATGATCGACCTTACGATTAAAGTAGTCGATGAGATCGGGACACCTGTATCAAAGGCACAGGTAGTAGTTGGTGAGGGAGTGATCCACACTGAAACTGACGAAAATGGCTCTGTTTCCTTTAAAGCCTATCCTGATGATTTTGTTACTGTATCCTCAAGTGCGTACGAAAAAAGTGTTTCGTTAGTAGTAGATCTTATCAAATCTACTACTGTAAAACTTTTAAAATCAAAACTTTACATGACGAGTTCAGATGATGTACAGCTTCCATTTACCACTATTAAAAAACGGACTATGTCCGGAAGTACATCAGTTATAAAAGGCAGCCGTCTGGAAATGTATCCATCTACCGACCTTCGAAATGCCCTCACGGGGCTTGCGACAGGAGTCGAAGTTATGGAAATAACAGGTCAGCCTGGGGTAAGTTCACAGGAAGGTCTCGGTAGTTTCGGAGCTTTCGATAAGATTTACATCAATGCAAGAGGTCGAAGTATGCAATTTATAATCGACAATATTCCGACTGATATCACAGAAATGCCTCTTGATCCCAATGAAATAGAGTCTGTATCAATAATAAAGGATATTGCTGCAAAAGCAATGTTCGGACCTGTTGCTGCAAACGGTGTAATTTTCATTAAGACAAAACGAGGTGCGAAGAACGAGCATTCTACTAATGTGAGTATTGAAAGGGGAGTGAGTGCTATCGACAGGATGCCTGAGTGGGTTACAGGCGGTGACTACGCTTCTCTTAACAATCAGGCAAGATTGAACGATGGGCTGGTTCCAAATTACTCACAAGCTGATATTGCAGCTTATTCAAAGAATGATCCGTATGATAAGTATCATCCCAGTATTAATTTCAGGGAAATGACTATAAAGAACACAATGCCATTTACACGGGCGAATATTTCATCATCAGGTGGCAACGACATTGTACAGTACCATTCATACCTTGGTTACGACGGGGAGGGTGATATTTATAAGATTGGCGCAAAGGCGGATTATAATAAAATAGTAACACGCTCAAACATAGACATTAAAGTAAATGATGTTCTTAAAGTGCAGTTTGACTTCTATGGAAATCTTTCTTACCACCGATCACCAAATTATGGTTTCGATCCTCAGTTTACCTCAGAAGGCACCGATAACCCGGTACTCAGTCTTTATGAAGTCTACGATTTCTTAGGTGATATTACCACGATACCCCCGGTTGCTTTCCCGGTTTATGCAGCTTACGATGAAGTATCAAAAGTTCCATGGTATGGTGTCAGCCAATCTTATGGAGATAATCCGATTGCAGGTCTCGAAAGTCAGGGCTATTATACTGAAACCGGACGTACAGGTGCTTCAAATATAGCCCTTGAGTATGATATGGGACATATTATTCCCGGACTTAAATCGAAAACATTGCTGGGATTCAACGTATTTAACCTTGCCCGTATAGGGAAAGCTGAAGATTACATAGCATATGTAGCTACACCATCTGTAGGTGCTGTGACAGGCAATGATACAATTCTTCTTACCAGAAAGCACCTTGGTTATGATATGGCAGACCAGGTTAAACTTATGGACTATTATTTCCAGAGATTTGCCATTTATGAAAATATCAATTATGACAGAACTTTCGGTAAGAATGCAATTTCGGCTTCTTTAACCTATTTTTTATCAAAGGTAGCCAGGAACGGGATTGAAGAACCGGAGAGGCAACAAAATGGAGTGCTCACAGGAACTTATACCTTTGATGACAAATATAGCTTTCTGGGGGTTTTGAATTATGCCGGTACATATAGTTTTGCTAAAGACAAACGTTATGCATTGTTTCCTTCTTTTGGAGCAAGCTGGGTTATATCTGAAGAGAATTTTATGTCAGGCATGTCATTCCTGAATTTTCTGAAACTGCGTACACAGGCAGGAATACTTGGTGTTGAAAACTTTCTTTCTCCTTTCTATTATCTTGACAGGTGGAATGTTAACACAAGTGGTGGAGCATTCGGGCCTCCTTCATCAAGCGCATGGTTTGGTTCAAGTACTGAAGGTAGTGTCCCAAGAGCCAATATTCAGAGAGTCGGAAATCCTGACCTCACCTGGGAAAAAGCTAAAGAATTCAGTTTTGGTTTTGATGCTTTGTTGTTGAATGAAAAGTTATCTTTTGAAATGACGTATTATAATAATATACGCGAGGGTCAGATAACTCAGGTTGTAAATAACCTGCCATATATGGTTGGTCTTTCAAGTTCCAGACCCTGGTATAATTATAATAAGACGAGGTATTTTGGACTCGAGACCGGTCTCAGCTTTACAGATAAGGCAGGTGCATTTACCTATTCAATTGGTGGAAATGCTGCTGTTCAGAATACTGAAAGGCTTATATATGATGAACCTGATTACAGATTCGATTATCTGTCAAGAGTAGGAAAACCTGTAGATGCATATTTTGGACAAACATATATTGGTAAATTTGCAACTGATGCTGAAACTACTGTAATACCACAGAAATACGATTTCATTCTTCATGCCGGTGACCTTAAGTATGAAGATAAAAATGGCGATGGAATTGTTGATGAGAATGATGCAAGTATGATTGGACATACTACACCGCGTTTGTACTATGCACTTAATGCAAGAGTAGCCTATAAGAACTTTGAACTGACAGTTATTGGAACAGGAAGAGCATTCTTCGATATACCTCTTACAAGTTCATATTACTGGAATGGTTGGGGAGATAATAATTACTCTGCTTTTGTAAGAGATAATATTGGTGGAGAATATCCAAGACTCACATACTACAAAGTTAATAATAACTTCGTTGCATCTGAATACTGGCTTGCCAAAGGAGGATTTTTTAAGGTACAGAATGTTGAGCTTGCATATAATCTTCCCAGCAGAGTTTCGCAGTTTATCGGAGGTAGATTGATCCGTATCTATGTGAGAGGTGCTAATCTTATAACAATTTCTCAGATCAAGGATGTAGATCCTGAATCAACCGGCTCAGGATTGTTCTATTACCCATTATTCAAGACGATCTCGGGTGGAATTAAGTTTAATTTTTAAATTATGACAATTATGAATACTAAGAAAATAATATTGTTTGGATTCATGTTGGTACTTCTGGGTTCATGTGTCAAATATCTCGACCCCTATCCACAGGGAAATAAGGATAGTGATCAGGTATGGGACTACCAGTCTGATGTTCAGGGTTTGATTGGATATTGCTATGATGCCATGAGTTCCAGCCGGAACTATAATGATAATGAAGGGGCTTATCTCGATGGAGCTACTGATAACGCTGTAATTACCAGCTCAACTCAAGCTATGCGCAGACTTGCTGTTAATACAATGACAACAAGTATTGATCCGTTCCTGACTTTTTGGGACCGGGATTATAAAGCCATCAGAAACGTAAACCTGTTTCTGAAAGACAGGCGAGGATATAATACAAGATTTGTTATTGTTCCACGCTATAATGATTTGATGAGAAGTCGTCTTCAGGGTGAAGCGTTCGCTCTCCGTGCATGGCATGAATGGGATCTTCTTCAGAAATTCGGAGGGAAAGGCACTAATGGAGAAATGCTGGGATTCCCGATTGTAACTGATGTTATCAATATTGAAGATAATCTTAACTTTTCACGCAATACTTACGATGAATGTGTCGCTCAGATAATTGCAGATTGCGATTCAGCATATAAATACCTGCCTCTCGCACATCGTGACTTTCTTGTACCTGATGACGGCAGCAGAACTTATGCCGGTTCAAGGTATTGGGGACGATTTGATGGAATAACTACTCGTGCAATTAAGGCTATGGTTTATCTTACCTGGGCAAGCCCGCGTTTTAATCCATCCAATGATGTAGCAAGATGGGATAGTGCCGCATCTAATGCTAAAGAGGTAATTGACTTCAAACTATTAGTTGATAAAATATCAAGTGGTAACAGTTTCAGAGAAGCAAACGGCATAAACTGGAATAATCCAAGTTTCGCTGGAATTATTTTTTGTTCACGTTTCAATACTGGGAACGATGCTATGGAACGAATGTTCTATCCGGGAGGTTTTCAGGGGAATGGAGATATTGGTGCAACACAGGAACTTGTTAATGCTTTTGGAATGGCAAATGGGCGCCCTATTACTGATCCTGCAAGTGGATATGATCCCACGAAACCTTATGTAGGACGCGAACCAAGGTTTTATGCGGCAATTTTCTATAATGCGGCAAAAGCCAACAAGAAAAACGTTGTTACAACTCCAATGTATACTTTTGAAAACTGGTCCAATGGAGGTAAAGATGCTGCCGGTGTTGACCAGAATAACAGCCTGACCAACTATCATGTCAAAAAGTTCGTCTATATGGGCCTGAACTGGTCCGATGCTTCAATTGACAGGCAATCTCATTCCAAATTCTTTATCGAGTGGTCCCATATGGTTCTGACATTTGCCGAAGCAGCAAATCACGTTACGCATAATCCAAACACCGCCTTGTATGGGCTTTCACCAAAAGCTGCTATTAAATACCTACGTACCAGAAAAACATACGATAATACCAACGGATTATCAGCAACGGATCCTTATCTTGATGCCCAAACAACAGAGGCTGCTTTTGATGCATTGGTAAAGAACGAACGAAGGATTGAAACCTGTTTTGAAGGATTGAGGTTTTTCGATCTTCGTCGTTGGACAACAGATGCAGACTGGGAGTCAGTTATCAATAAACCGGTGCATGGGGCTTTGATTACTCAAAATTCTGATCTTACCTTTACTTACGACCTGAATTTTGAAGTTGAGCCAAGACTTTATCAGTCACCATATCTTCCAATCCCCTATCAGGAGATGCTAAGAATGGGCAACATGATTCAGAATGAGGGTTGGGAAAACTGGAACTAAAACTTTAAAAAGAACTGATTATGAAAAAATTATTTGTTTTTCTATTACTCTCGATTGCGATGGTTTCGTGCTATGAAGATTATATTTTTGACAACGATTATTCAGGAATATTTTTTTCTTACCAGACAGATGTAAGAACCTTCGTAGTTGGCGAAGGTATGAAAGTTGAGGTTGGAGCCTCCTTGGGTGGTGTAAGGGATAATGTCAGAAACCGGAATGTGAATTATATACTTGATAATGCATTATTGGCACCTGCTCTTGCCAAAATGAAGAAAGCTGCCCAGCCCTATATTGCTGAGTCGACTGCTTCAGTTGCAACCCTACTTCCTATGCCTTCAACCTATTACACAATAAGTAATAACAGTACTATTGTAATAAAGGAGGGTGATCATGTGGGCACTGTTGTTATTAAACCCGATTCAGTTGCATTTTTATCAGATGCAGCTACTGCCGTGGCTACCTACGCACTTCCATTTTACATTACAGAAGCCGATGCCGATTCCGTGATTGTACCAAAAAGATCAGCTGTTGTTGCCTTTAAATATGAAAACATGCTATTTGGTAAATACTGGCATGGGGGTCAATGTGTTGTTACTGACGCAGGCGGTACCTTAGTTCAGACTATAAACTACTTTACAGCTATTCCTCAAACTGAAGCAAAGGTATGGATCCTTACTACTACGGCTCCCGATGCACTTTATGCTAACGGATACATTGATCAGGTAACAGCTAAAAATGAAATGAAACTTACACTAAACGGTAATAACGTTACCATAAGCAGTGTACCCGGATCTACATTCACAATTTTACCTGATGGAACAAGTAGTTTTAACCGGCCCAAACTGTTACAAGACAGGAAATTATTCCTTAAATACAGTTATGTTAATGGAGGCAATACCTACCATTGCACAGATACTCTCACATTCCGTAACAGGATCCGTGATGGTGTAAATGAATGGCAGGATGAGAATCCTTCACATTATACAAAGTAACCTCACCCTAAATCCCTCTCCTGGAGGAGAGGGACTTTGAATAAATATCATTTTCTTGTTCCCCTTCTCTTTCAGGAGAAGGGGACAGGGGATGAGGTCAGGTAATGTAGGGACACATAATCATGTGTCCCTACTACATTGTTTTTATAGAATGTAGGGACACACCATGGGCGTGTCCCTATTTTGTTTTTAAACGAAATCAGATTCATTTGAAAAATATTATATATCTTAGTACATACTATGTTTAAAATTATAAATATTTAATAATGAAGCATATAGCTTTTTTGTTGATCTTTTTGTCATTTATTACTTTCACTAATGCCCAGAAAAAGCCTGTTGTTTTACAGAAAACACAAAGGATTGAGAAGATCATAAACTCACAATGGACATTCAACTACTTTCCGGCTGAAACTGCCGATAAAGGATATGAATCTCCCGGAACTGATGATTCAAAGTGGATAGCAGTTAGCCTTCCTCATACCTGGAGTACCTTTGAGACAACCGGCG
>JANNKF010000292.1:0-6185 GCA_031396165.1 Bacteroidales bacterium
CGGCTTCGTGAATCATGAATTGAAATCGCAAAGCCAGAGAAATGTGGTTAACCCCTGTACCTCAGCTATGTTTTATATGAGAAACTAGCCAAAGTCGAGAGGTCATGCCATGGCATGACCCTACAAAATATTTTATGGTGATTGTAGGGACACGCCATGGCGTGTCCTAACGCATTTAAATCAAATAGGTTTTGCATTCTCCAGCAGATACTTTTCTGCCTCCAGCGACCAGATATAATCGTTTTTTGAAACAATATCGTGTAGTCCTTCGTATAATTTATTATCCCTTCCCAGTTCCTTCAGTTTGTAAAGTGAAACCAGAGGCATAGATATGTTGGTGTAAATGAGCTTTTTGCCACCGGGGATCTGCGGAAGGTTCAAGGTTGTTTCAACTACTGAATCCAATCCGCCTACATGTGTTATCATAATTGCAGGATTTATCTTCCCTTCGCTCATTAGTTTTAAGGATTCAATCATATCATCGGTGTTTCCCCCTGAAGTTCCAACCAGATGAGTAAATGCATAATGGACATTATAGAAATTTAATTCTGCTTTAAACTCCGGATTTGTAGGACCTGCAAAAAAGTTCAGGCAGCCATCAAACCCCAGAATAGCATCGCCCTGTTCAACAACCGGTTTAACAGGTGCAAATACAAATACATCATCAAAACCTGTTCCTCCGGTGATATCACGCAGGTATTTTACAGAATCCTTCATTTTGGCAGTATTTGCATAAATCAGCCTGATTCCTTCTTTTGAAGCGTGTTCGGGTGTGAAAAGACAAGCTGCCCTGGATAAACGGTTATCATCAATATCGGTAACTACAAGTAAGCCTGGTTTTCGCTCCTGATGCAGTGCATAATCTATAGCCCCAAGACCCATCGGACCAACACCGGCAAGAATTGCCATTTTACCACCATTACGAATACCCATTTCGTGAACATAAGTTCCGGGTGGTATATGATAGCTGGCATGAAATGCACCGACAATGCAAGACATTGGTTCTGAAAGTGATGCAGGGAAAAATGCCTCCCCATCATATGGAAGAAGGCAATCGGCTTCCATAACAATCGGAGGAATTATTACATGTGTGGCATCTCCGCCAATGAACCTGAATGAATATCCCGGGGCGTTAAGTGTCCCCATCTGATTCATTGCCGGCTGTATCGAGAATTTCTGTCCCTTTTTGAATTTATGCTGCCATTTCTTCCCGACTTCTAATATTACTCCTGCAAATTCATGTCCGATAATTGTCGGATTTACATGAATATCATCCGGAACACGTTTATGATCAGCTCCCTGTAGTGCCGCTTTATGCGACGACATACAGATGCTATCTGAAATTACATGTGCCAAAATCTCATCCTCTTTCAACTCAGGTAACTCAAATTCCTCAAGTCTCAGATCTTTCTTACCGTATATTCTAACTGCTTTTGTCTTCATATCTTTTAAAAAAAAATAACCACGGAGTTACGCGGAGTTGTCACGGAGTAATCCTGTTTACCTGTTGTCTGACGCCTGTCGCCTGTCGCATGTCGCCTGACGCCTGACGCCTGTCGCCTATCCTAGCATTACCTGCCCCCCGGTAACAGGTATCGCCTGTCCTGTCTCATATTCCTGGTCTACAATGTATAGCAGTGCCTTCATAACATCCTCAAGCCTGCAGCCTCTTTTCAATGGAACCTGATCTTCATAAAACTTCCTGACATCGTCAATATTTTTTGCACCCGGGACTTTTCCGGTTTTGAGATACTGGACAAAAAGACCATTGTGCGAATCGGACCAGAGCGGACCCTCGTAAAAGTTCCCTGGACAAATAGAATTTACTTTTATGCGCGACGGGGCAAGCTCCAACGCAAATGACTGAGTGAGTCCGATTCCACCGAATTTCGCACCTGCATATGCAAAATTCCTGTTGCTTCCCCTTAATCCTGATTTTGAATTGATCTGTATTATGTCGGTGAAATATTCAGGACTCTCGTGGTTCTGAATTTTCATTATTTCGGATGAGTATTTGGCACAATGAAAATAGCCATTGTAGTTTACTTCTGTTGATTTTACAAATGTACCCGGATCCATTTCATCAAGTCCTCCTGCTCTCAATATACCGGCATTACTGACCATAATGTCAAGTCCGCCAAATTCTCGTACCGTGGAGCTGATCATGTTCTTAACCGATTCCGGATCTGCAACATCCGTTTTGACAAAGAATGCTTTGTTGGAAGTTTTTCCCTTCGATAAACTGTTTGCAAATTCGTTACCTGTCTCCTCATTAAGATCTGCAATAATGACATTAAGTTTCAGTTTAAACAGCGATTCGGCAATTCCTGCCCCAAATCCCTGAGCACCACCTGTTACCACGGCTATTTTGTTATTGAGAGTATTACCGGTACCTTCTGCCTGAGATACTTTCCGTCTGTAATTCTCCACTTCCCACTGGTCGATGAATGCCACCTGTTCGGGAGTAAGGAACTTTATTCCCCCGCATTGGGAGGCATAGCAACTGATCTTTATGAGGTCCTCATAAACATCAAGACACGCTTCTGCCGAAGCAAAACTTTCAGCAATGGCAAATACACCCAGATCTTTTATTATAAATACCTTAGGTGAATACCCATATTCATTAATGAAATGTGGCAGCTGGTACTTTGCCGAATCAAGAATTTTCTCTGCGGTTCCCGACTGTTCAATGAATAAATATCTGGTTTTGCAATAAACAATGATATCGGGGGTAAGAGGCAGTGAGATTTTATGAAACTCCTGCTGATTCTGATAAAACCTGGCAATAAGTGTATTATGTCTGAACCTGATAACACCTGGCTGTGCCTCTGAAAAAATCATTCTTAACCCAGGCAAGGCCTTGTTTAGCAATGGATTATAAGGAAGGGTTTCAGGTTCTGCGATTGGAGTGATCTGCTCTCCGATCTTCTGAATAATTTCAGCATAAATTACCTTTATCTCTTCAATAGTGTCTGCTCCGACAAATGATCCATGATTTTCAAGAAATATAATTTTAGGATCGTGTTTGTATTTCTGACGATATGTAGTGATTTCCAATTCAAGCTTTTTAAAAAGAGTATAACCCGGATCTATATACGGCACAAAAAGAACGCTCTCTCCGAAAAGCTTGTTGGTCAGGCTCTTTGCATTTCTGCTGCATAAAATTCCATTGATGAGAGTGGGGTGGAGGTGAACTACAAATTTGTATTCTATTATCTCATGTAATGATGTCTCTACTGAAGGTCGTTTACTTTTCACAACGTCGCTGATACTCGTAAACATATCAGCTAGTACCTGCTGTTCTCTTTCCGATGAATTGTCAGAGTATGTTTTTGATGATATAATATGAAGTTTTGTCCTGTTGAGCGATACCAGACCATCTACGGTCAGTTCAGCGAGCGACTGGCCACTTGCCTTTATCCAGATTGTCTCATTATCCTTAAATGATGTATTCCCTCCCCCGGCAATAACATACGCCTTATTATTGCCATAATACTTCGAAATCTCAATAAGATCTTTTATCTCCGGATTCATTTTAATGCTTGTTAATGAAGTATTCAATAATCAGTTTACCAAGGCCTGCAAGCTCCTTCTTTTGTTCTACACTGTGCTTTCCATCGGGAAGCACATATCCCTGCCTTCCATCGGCGCGCAAATATTGGTGTGCGGCAATAATACATGCTCCTTCCCAGGCAATCTTCTTCAACGATTCATCAAGAGGAACAGAGCCTCTGGTGCTGACAGTGAGCGGAATCATCTCAGGAGAGTTATGCTCGGTACCAAAAGTTATAATAAATCCTTTATTGTGAAAAAACTCGACAAAATTCTTAAGAACATTATGATTGTTTCGGCCCGGAATCAGTTCAATACATTCAATTCCCAGACCTTTCAGGGTACTGTATAACTTATCAGGATCTGATTCGAATTCAGTACATTTTCCGGAAGGATCATCGAGCAGAACGGGATAACAAGGTATCCCTCCCGCCTTCGTGATTATCTGAATGATCTTCCTCAATTCGAGGAAGGATTTTTCATCTTCCTCAACAAATGCAGCTCCACCACTCTTCAGAAGATTTGAGCGTATTTCGTTTTCCAGAGCCGATGCATCAGCAAGATCAGCCATGGACTTTTTATCGCAATAAAGTGTTTCCAGAAAATTAATTTTCGCTTCCGGCGTTGAAAAATGTTCCACTGCATCTATTCTTATCGCTTTTGCTATATGTCGCTCACGGACCAGATTGTGGGCATACCGGTTTTTGATGATTTCATATGACAACGACAGTGAGGGGTACTGAGGTCTGATTAATACGTTAAGTTTATTGATCATCGCTTTAATCTGAACCTGGCTCTCCTGAATTACATTCTTAAGCTGTTTTTTCAGTATAAATCCTGTATGAAAAGGATAGTCAAGTCCTTTGCCGCTGAAGTAGATCCTTCCCGGGTTATTAGGATCATTTATTCTGATCCCTTTCTTCTGTTCCTCTTTCATAAGGCCAATAAACTCTATATTGAAGAGGGGAAAAACTTTGTTATTGAGGCACCCTTTGAGAAACGAATCATAACCATCGGCTACATAAAAATCATTTATACCTAAAAGTGCAATTTTTTCAGTCCCCGCCATTTTAAAGATCGAATCCATATCGGAAAAAGCACTGAAGGAATATGGTGTATGAATATGCCCATTTGCTTCACGATAGACAGGAACAGGGACTTCAAGCATCTCAGCTGTCATCTTCTCTAGTGTCGGAAACTCTTCAAGGAAGTTCTTCATACCTGGTCTTATATTTTTGTTTCTAATTTAAGTTCTGCAAGAAGTCTGTTTATCTGACTGATCTCATCATCTGAAAGAATGAAATCAACAGCTTTTACATTATCAATTACCTGAGCTGCATTCCTGGCTCCTGCCAGTACACATGTTATCCCGGGTTGCTGCATCGTCCAATTTAATACAAGTTGAGAAAGAGAGACTTTGCGTTCATCAGCTATCATCTTAAGGTTTTCAGTAAGGATTATTATCCGTGAAAAGTTAGGTTCTTTATAATAAATAGTTGTAGGTCTGGTGTCACCCTCATTGAATATGTGACCGTCTTTAATCTTTCCGGTAAGAAGCCCTCTCTGCAGCGGGCTGTAAGCCAGTATCCCTACACTTTTTTCGATACAATGTGGTACCACATCTTTCTCAATGGCCCTGTTCACCATGCTGTACGGAACCTGATTTGAAGCGATATGAAATGTTTTTTCTGCCTCTTCCATTAGCTCCCCGGAGTAGTTGCAAACAGCTCCTGCCCGTATCTTTCCCTGTCTTATCAGAATCTCAAGTGCTTCCATTGTTTCCTGGACAGGTGTGGTTGGGTCTGCCCAATGAATCTGATAGAGATCAATATAGTCAGTACCAAGGCGTTTAAGACTCTGATCACAGTCGGATAGCACTTTCTCTTTAGCTGAGTAACGATAGATATTGACAGGTTTCCCGGAATTATCCTGAGAAGAAAAAAAGAATTCTCCTTTTTTCTCATTCCAGGTTAATCCGAATTTTGTAAGTATCTGCACTTTTGAACGCTTCCCTTTAATCGCTTTCCCTGTGAGCTCTTCACTCAACCCGAAACCGTATACAGCTGCCGTATCAATCGTTGTCATTCCATTATCCACAGCAGTTTCTATTGCTTTAATGGCATCCTTCGAATCCGCACCTCCCCACATCCATCCACCGATAGCCCACGCGCCGAATGCAAGTTCGGATACCTTAAGTTCTGTTTGTCCAAGCTTTCTGAATTCCATAATTTTAATTGTTACCAGTATGAATCGACAAGCACTCCATACATATCGAAGAGCACCCCTTTATCATCTGAAAATTCTTTCTATTTCGCTGATCCTTGATTTGCTTAACGGTGCCTTCTTCCTGGTAATCTCAACGATAAGGGTCATCTTCGCTGCATTCTCGAGGACCTCAATTTTATCAAATGCCTGTAATAGATTTGAACCTGTTGTAAGGATTCCATGATTCTCCAAAAGCAGGATATCTGATTTCAGAATGCTGTCTGAAACAACTGCAGCCAGATCTGATGTTCCCATGAGTGCATAAGGTACCATCAATGGAGTGCCAAGAATTGCCGTAGCTTCAGCTGTAAGATTAGTGTCAATATTACACTTCATGGCCGTAAAGGAAGATGCATATACCGGATGTG
>JANNKF010000308.1:0-1999 GCA_031396165.1 Bacteroidales bacterium
CCGACACGCCCGTCCATCATGTCGCTTGGCGCAATCATGTCGGCACCGGCTTCGGCTAAGGAAACTGACTGCTTAGCCAGCGTTATAAGCG
Source organism: Bacteroidales bacterium (assembly GCA_031396165.1). Taxonomy (GTDB): domain Bacteria; phylum Bacteroidota; class Bacteroidia; order Bacteroidales; family VadinHA17; genus LD21. The sequence continues at coordinate 92 of JANNKF010000308.1, forward strand.
TGGAGTCATTATCAACATCTCCGTCGATGATTGTCCCGCAGTGGCCGTGGGTGGTATATTCACAATTGCACACGTCGGCAATGACAAACAGATCTTTGATCTCTTTTTTAATGGCACGGATGGCTTGCTGTACTATTCCATCATGCTCGCAGGCCACGCTGCCGTCTTCATCTTTCTGGGCCGGAATTCCAAACAACAACACGGCCTTTACGCCTGATGCATAGATAATTTTGCATTCTGCGACCAAAAGTTCAACTGAGAGCTGATAATTTCCCGGCATTGAGCTGATATGATTCCTCACATTGGTTCCGGTACACACAAATAACGGCATTACAAAATCGTCCGTCGACAGTTTGGTTTCGGTAACCATTTGTCTTAAGACTCCGTTATACCTTAATCTCCTTAATCTTGTTTCTGGAAATGACATAATATTTGGTTTTTAAATTATTTTCGATTGAAAATGTTGGTTTTTCACCTCCGGACTATGAGCTGTAATAAGCAATGATTGCATCGCGCAGTCCTTCGGCATTCGATTTTAAAGCTGTTAACAAGGGTTTAAAACCGGCATCTTTAATGGCTTTGGTGGTGCTTGTCCCGATGCTTGCAATTTTCAACTTTCCGATGTCAGCTGTATCATAGAATGAACAGAAATGATGGAAAGTTGAGGGACTTGTAAATACAATCAGATCATACATGTCTTTTTTAATCATTTCGAGTATGGCGGGGTCCACATCGGCAGGCTTTTCTGTCCTATAGACATTTATTCTGTAAACCTTATTTTCGGCCGATAAGCTGTCGGAGAGTGAATTATCTGCGAGGGTACCCAATGCAAGCAGGATCTTTAAATTTACAGGATGATATTTTTCATGGAAACTTTTCATCATGTCCTCCGAGGTATTTCCCTCGTTGATAAAATCCGGAGCATAGCCGTAATAATCAAGTTCTATGGCAGTCTTGACACCTATGACGGCCATTTTAACGGATTCCGGCAATTCGGTATTACCCTTGACTTCGATGAGGTGTTTGAAAAAATTGGTGACTCCGTTCTTGCTGGTAAAAAATATCCAGTCAAAGAAACCCGGATTTTTCATTTTTTCCGTTTCAGCCTCATCAAGCTGGGAGCGGCTTACCGAGATCATCGGAAGAGCCAGCAGCGCAGCGCCGCGGGCTTTAAGCACATCCGGTAAAGAATCACCAGTATCTAACGCCCTTGTCGAAACAATTACTTTATCCTTGAGAGGCTGATAGTCCTGAGAAAATTGGATGTTTTCTTCACGGATGGCTTTGAGAATTTCGCGGCCGCCTCTGTTGTAAAGACTCGTCGCTAATTTAACCGAGAGTTCCATTGCCTGGCTGATCGTGCCTTCAACGGAATCCTTAAAAAACTGTGTTCCGTCAATACTTGAAATAAATCCTGTCAGATGAAAACTATCACCCGCTATTTTACTGTAACTCCCAACAGGTATCTGGCATCCTCCTTCAAGCGTTCTGAGAAATGCGCGTTCTGCATCCGTTGCAAGCAAAGTCTCTTTGTCGTTGATCTTAGAAACCAGTTCTGCAATAAATACATCGCCTGTTCTGATTTCGATGGCGATGGCTCCCTGGCTGCAGGCAGGAATCATCTTTTCGGGATCGATAATTTCTGATATGTATTCAGCCATCTCCAGCCTTTGCAATCCCGCAGCAGCCATGACCATAACATCGCAGTAACCTTCCTGCATTTTTCTGATCCGGGTGTTTACATTTCCCCGGATTTCAACGATCTTAAAATTCTTGTTAATTCTGAGTAATTGAGCTTTGCGTCTCAGGCTGGAAGTAGCAATGACATCATTGGCAGTGAGATCGCTTAATTTTCTGTTTGTAGTGCTTATCAACGCATCACATACTTCTCCCCGTTTTAATACTGCT
>JANNKF010000312.1:0-5533 GCA_031396165.1 Bacteroidales bacterium
TTGGTGCCCAGGTCGGCTCAGGCGGGTTATATAATAATCAGAAAAATCAGTCAAAACCTCTGAAGGTTGCAGATAATGCTGTGGGTGAGTGGAATACGTTCCGGATCATAATGGTAGGAGATAAAGTTACAGTATGGCTGAACGGAGAACTTGTGGTTGATAATATCACTATGGAGAATTATTGGGAGCGCACTCTTCCAATATTCCCAAAGGGAGCAATTGAACTTCAGGCACACGGTACAGATCTGGCATTCAGAGATATATATGTAAGAGAGATTAGTGAAAAAGAATTTAATCTGACACCTGAAGAGAAATCTGAAGGATTCGTTGCCCTTTTTAATGGAAGAAACCTTGATAACTGGATCGGTAACAAAGACTCATATATCACTGAAGATGCTATGATTGTCGTAAAGCCAAGCGATGGTTCCGGTGGTAATCTGTATACGGAAAAAGAGTATGCCGATTTTATTTTCAGATTTGAGTTTCAGTTGACTCCTGCTGCCAATAATGGTCTCGGAATCAGAACTCCTCTTACGGGCGATGCTGCATATGTCGGCATGGAACTTCAGATACTCGACGACACTGCCCCGGTTTATGCTAATCTTCAACCATATCAGTATCAAGGATCAGTTTATGGAGTAATCGCTGCAAAAAAGGGCTTCCAGAAGCCGGTTGGTGAGTGGAACTATGAGGAGGTCAGAATGCAGGGGACTCAGATAACAATCACACTAAATGGCACAGTGATAGTTGAAGGTGACCTTGCTGGTCCGCGTGATAATGGGACCCTGGATAAAAATGAACATCCCGGGTTAAAAAACAGTACTGGTCATATAGGATTTCTTGGCCATGGTTCAGAACTTAAATTCAGAAACATAAGAATTAAGGACCTGTCAAAATGAAAAGAATTGTATTTCTACTTATTTCTATTATTTCATTAATCGCCTGTTCCCAGGTTAATCCACCGGAGCCATTCGGACCACTGCCTTCCGAACGGCAGCTCGCCTGGCATGAAATGGAGTATTATATGTTCGTCCATTTTACTGTTAATACTTTCACAGATATGGAATGGGGCTATGGTGACGAAAAGGAATCTGTATTCAATCCGACTGAAATGGATTGCCGGCAATGGGCAAAAGTTGCGAAAGAAGCAGGCATGAAAGGCATTATTATTACTGCAAAGCATCACGATGGTTTTTGCCTCTGGCCTTCACAGTTTACTGAGCACTCAGTGAAAAATTCGGTGTGGAAAGATGGAAAAGGTGATGTGCTGCAGGAGCTTCGGAGTGCATGCGATGAATATGGTCTCAAAATGGGAGTCTACCTCTCACCGTGGGATAGAAATAATGCGGTTTATGGTACACCGGAATACCTGTTATATTATCGGAACCAACTCAATGAATTACTGACCACATACGGTGATATTTTTGAAGTGTGGTTCGATGGGGCAAACGGAGGTGATGGATTTTATGGAGGAGCGAGGGAGCGTAGAAAAATTGATAACAAAACATACTATGACTGGCCTAACACACATTCAATTGTGAGGAAATTGCAGCCTTTGGCAGTAATGTTCAGCGATGCCGGACCGGATATCCGTTGGGTAGGCAATGAGAGTGGTATGGGTAGTGTGACAAACTGGTGTTTGCTGAAAAAAGATGAAATGTACCCTGGTGGTGATTTTGCAAAGATCCTGGGTGAAGGTCACACAGACGGGAATTACTGGGTTCCTGCAGAAGTAGATGTATCGATCCGAAAGGGATGGTTTTATCATCAGAACCAGGATTCACTCGTTAGATCAGCTGAAAACCTGATAGAGCTATATTATCAGTCTGTTGGACGAAATAGTAACCTCCTGTTAAATGTGCCTCCTGACCGGAGAGGTCTGCTTCATGAGAACGATGTTAAATCGCTTCTTGAATTTAATGAACTGCGAAAAAAGGAATTTGAAAATGATCTGGCTAAAGAGAAGAAAGCAACTGCAAAACCTGTGAGAGGAAAAACTTATCAGGCTTCAAATGTTAATGATGGAAATCCGGAGACCTATTGGACTACCAAAGATGATCAGACCTCAGGTGAAGTAATTATTGATCTCGGAGAGGAAACAGAAGTGAACAGAATTATACTTCAGGAATATATCAAACTGGGTCAGAGAGTAGAGGAATTCTCTGTTTTTGCTTTCTTTGATGGTGAGTGGAAATTTCTGATTGATGGCACTACAATCGGGCATAAAGTTATAAGGAAATTTCCGGTCACAAAAACTACAAAAATTAAAATAACTATTAGTAAATCAAAAGCTTGCCCTGTAATCTCAAATGTTGAACTGTATCGTGCTCCGGGGATGTAAAGGCTCAAGATTTTGCGCCTCCACAACACACAAAAAACAATATAACCATGAAAGCAGCTGTTATAAGAGAATATGGTAAGATAGCGATGGAGGATGTTGAGAAACCCATCCTTTTGAAAAACCACGTTATGGTAAAGGTGAGATATGCAAGTATTTGCGGTTCTGATCAGCATATATTTAAAGGTGAGTTTCATCCCCGCACAAAGCTGCCTCTGATAGCAGGACATGAATTTGCAGGAGTCGTTGAGGAGGTGGGAAGTGAGGTTTTGAATTTGTTTCCGGGAGAGAAGGTGACAGTTGACCCAATTATGTGGTGCGGAAAATGTGCTGCCTGCAAGGCAGGTCACTATCCGGCATGTACCTCACTGAAACTTATCGGTATTGATCTTAACGGAGGATTCGCTGAATACGTTTCGGTGCCGGCAGAAATGGTTTATAAGGTGCCCGGGCATATTTCAGACGAACATGCAGCCATGGTTGAGATCCTCTCCATCGGATTTCATGCATCTGCCAGGGCAGGGTTAAGTAAAAGTGATGATATACTGATAGTTGGTTCAGGTAAAGTTGGTCAGTCAATTCTACATGCTGCTAAGACAATTACAACAGGCAAAATATTTATAGCTGATATTCTTGATGAAAGGCTGGCTATGGCCTCATCAGCTTTTCCTGATATACAAACCATAAATATTAAAAATGCCGATCCGGTTGGCATTATTAAAGAAGCGACCGGAGGAAAAGGAGTGGATATTGCTTTTGAGGCTGTGGGACACGAGGTTTATCTGGAAGGGAAATTTAATCCGGTCAGGACCTGCATAAATGCAATCAAAGGAGCCGGAACGGTTTGTGTACTTGGTCTTTCTGACCATCCCGCCGAAATCCTTATGAAAGAGCTGATCTGGAAAGAGGCCAGAATAGTAGCCTCACGTGTAAGTCATGGAGAATTTTCAAAAGCAATAGAAGCGCTGGCCAGCGGAAAACTAAACCCTGATAAAATGATTACAGGCATACTTAATCTTGAAGATGCACAGAAGGGATTTGAGTTGCTCGAAAAAGAACCTGCAAAAAATCTTAAGATTTTACTCAAAATTTAGCTTAAACAGACTATTGTTCCCTTTGTGTCACTTAGTGTTTTCCTTTGAGTTTGTGGTAAATGGATTTCATTTTACCACAATGGAACACTAAGGTCCCGATAGCTATCGGGATCACTAAGGTACACAAAGGATCAGATAGAATCCTGATTATTTTAGGCGATCAGGGCAGCTGGAACATCCTGGCAACCTTCACAGCCGCAGTTATCCTTTTTGTCAGACCGGCCCAGTCTTTTTTCAATATATGTTCTTTGGTTATCAGGTTCGATCCTATGCCTACACATGTTACCCCTGCATCAAACCACTCTGTAAGGTTTTCAAGCGTTGGTTCAACACCTCCGGTTGGCATTATGCTTGTCCACGGACATGGGCCTTTTATTGATCTCACAAAATCCGGTCCACCTACCGATGAACCTGGAAATATTTTAACTATCTCAGCTCCAAGCTCTTCCGCATAATTTATTTCTGAAAGCGTCGCACATCCCGGTGACCATAATATCTTTCTGCGATTACATACCTTAGCCATTTCAGGATTGAGAACAGGCGAAACGATAAAATTTGCCCCCAGCTGAATATATAGTGAAGCTGTTCCGGCATCCACAATAGAACCAACACCCATTACCAGATTCGGGACTTCTTTTTCAGCCCACTTATTCAACTCGCTGAAAAGCTCGTGTGCATAATCGCCACGGTTTGTAAATTCAAAAACTTTTATCCCGCTGTCAGAACATGCTTTGATAACGCTTTTGCATATTGCCGCATCTTTATGATAAAATACCGGTACAATACCGACTTCCTTCATTTTTAGGATAACGTCTATTCTGGTAAATCTTGCCATTGTTTTCTGTTTAATAGACAAATGTATCTAAAAATTAATAGATCAGCAATAGTAGTGTCGCTTACAAGTTGAAATGTTGAAATGTTGAAATGTTGAAATGTTTTACAGGCCTCTTCCTGTTGCCTGACGCCTGACGCCTGACGCCTGACGCCTGTAGCCTTCCCGATAGCTATCGGGAGCCTGTCGCCTATTTATTTTAATGCTGAGCCTGCCGGAGCATGTCTTTTGTCTTTGCTTATAATTATCTTAGCAACTCAAATTTATTCTATGGTACTTAACTATATCTGGATAGCATTTTTCATTATCGGTTTCATAGTTGCACTTGGCCAGTTGATTTTTGCCGGTAATACGCAAATATTCAATGAGATGGTTAATGCAGTTTTTTCAAATGCCAAAACCGGATTCGAGATATCTTTAGGATTAACTGGCGCACTTACACTGTGGATGGGTCTGTTGAAAGTCGGTGAAAAGGGTGGAGTGGTTGCTATACTGGGAAGACTCATCGGACCTCTTTTTCAGAAACTATTCCCCGGGCTTCCCAGAGGCCATCCTGCATATGGATCGATAATGCTTAACATATCAGCAAATATGCTTGGGCTCGATAATGCTGCAACTCCGGTAGGCCTGAAAGCGATGAAAGAAATGCAGGAAGTAAATGAAGACAAAGAAACGGCCTCAAACGCACAGATAATGTTCATGGTTCTTAATGCAGCAGGTCTTACAATTATCCCTGTAAGCATTATCGTTTACAGAACGCAGCTTGGGGCAGCTAATCCTGCCGATATTTTTATTCCAATATTGATTTCGACATTTGCCGCATCTCTTACCGGAATGATAAGCGTTGCAATCATACAGAAAATTAACCTGTTTGATAAAGTTGTACTTGCTTACCTGGGAGGGCTCACCGCAATTGTAACGGGTATGATCTTCTATTTCAGTGGTTTGCCAAAAGAGGAAATCTCCGCTATTTCTACATTTGCTGCAAACTTCATTCTGATGTCCATCATCGTTATTTTTATTGTTCTTGCTCTGGCTAAGAAAGTAAATGTTTATGACGCTTTTATTGAAGGTGCCAAAGAGGGTTTTAACATTGCTATCAAGATCATTCCGTTCCTTGTTGCGATTCTTGTAGCTATAGGAGTATTCAGGGCCTCAGGTTCTATGGATTTCATTATCGCAGGTATCGCAATGTTCTTTACATGGCTTGGCATTGACACACAGTTTACAGCTGCACTGCCCGTAGCTTTTATGAAACCTCTCTCAGGC
>JANNKF010000091.1:0-25466 GCA_031396165.1 Bacteroidales bacterium
ATCCTTCATAGTATACACCGCGGGTCCAGATATTGCTCGGTCGCTCCCTCTCTGTAATAATAGTCTTGCCCACATCAGGCCATTTCTCCATAAAATATTTATTTGCCAGAACCATCGATTCCATAGTTTTGGCACTTGAAATTGTCTGAGATGAAATTTTCGGAGAAGTGAATATTAAAACAATCAGCAAAACAAGTATCGATGTATTAATTTTCTTCATAATCTATTAATAATCAAGTATTTCTTATTCCCTATTTCTTATTTCCTATTTCTTCTTCACATTTCCCAACAACAGATCCGTAAGGTTCTCCGCTGCTTTCCGGTTTTCAAATGTTGCCGGAAGACGATCATGATCAATGTATTCATTATAGATCCATGGATCGCCAATTGCAAAAACATAACCTTTACCAAACTTGTTTTCTGCCAGCAACACTTTACCATTTTCAGAAAGAATAGATTTAGCAGTACCTGAAAGATTTATATCCGCAACCTCTTTTATGTAAATCTTCGAAACTCCCTTAAAGAGAGGATGTTCCGGAAGGTTTTTACACGCGCCCATTTCAAAATTTGTACCGGTCACAGGATGCAGGGTTACATGATTAAACGTCATCCCAAACTCTTTCATAAGCTGATTAAGATGTGTAAACTCGCAATTCGGGGCATCGTTCGCCAGGACAGCCAGAACACCACCTTTATTAACCCAGTCTTTTATTGCCTTGATATCTGCTGTTGATATATAATTAGGATAAGGTGTTTCTGTTGTGGTGTCAGGATCAACCAGGATATAGACGTTGATCTTGCTAAGAACAGCCGCAGTAGGTTTTCCAACAGTGATTTTCTGAGCCCCTTTTGTGATGAAAATTTCTCCCCATCTTGAATAGCCACTCCATGCGGTGTCAGTCCATAAATAATGAAACGGCTTATTTGTCTTGGCATTAGTTTCATTGTTGAACCAGTTATCCAGTCCTACCACCGGCTGCGCAAATACATTGCAGGTGATCAACCCTGATACCAAAAGGATAATGAGGAAGAGTCCGCGTTTTATTCTATTTTGTTTTTCCATAATTAATTATTGTTTTAATATTTCAAAAATATGAAACATTACTGACGTATCAAGCATATTCAAAAACATATTCCACAGGTTGGATGAATAATTATCTTTGCTAATGAAGTTTACCGGACAAATTAAAATTCTGGCTAAACTTTGTGAACCTTAGCGTCTTCGTGCCTTGGTGGCATTTTTCCTTTCGCCACAAAGACGCAAAGACGCGAAGTTGCACTGATTTTTTACTAACACTATTTAATAGTATGAAAAAAATAATTCAAGTATGCATATCAACATTTACATTGTTATTTATCTGTATAACAACCAATTCCCAGGATTTAGTCAACTCCATCAAACCAGATCAAATCTGGCCTGATAACCAGGGAAAGCACATTAATGCCCATGGTGGAGGTATCCTATATTATAACAGTATTTATTACTGGTTTGGGGAATCCCGGTTGCCTCGCGGAGAGAAAGACAAAGGCAATTATGGCGTCAGTTGCTACTCTTCCAAGGACCTTCTGAACTGGAAAAATGAAGGCCTGGCACTGAGAGTTATTAATGATACTTCAAGCCTTTTGCTTCCCGGATGTGTTATTGAGCGCCCAAAGGTTATTTATAATAAAAAGACAGGCAAATTTGTAATGTGGTTCCATCATGAGCTTAAAGGTCAGGGTTACAAAGCTGCCATGACAGGGGTTGCCATAAGTGACAACATAACAGGACCTTACAAATATATCCGCAGTTTACGTCCCAATGCCGGAGTCTGGCCAAAGGATTTTCCTGATGAATTTAAGAAGCCAAAGGAGGGTGACGCTGCACTGAAAAGCTGGTCGAAGGAGTGGGTGACTGCTGTAAAAGAGGGTATGTTTGTCAGGCGTGATTTTGAAGGTGGACAAATGGCCCGTGATATGACTCTATTTGTTGAAAAGAACGGGAAAGCCTACCACGTTCACTCAGCTGAGGAAAACATGACTTTACACTTCTCAGAACTTACAGATGACTACCTCGATTTTACAGGAAACTATGTAAGGGTTTTGCCCGGCGATTCAAATGAGGCTCCGGCAATCTTCTTCGCAAAAGGAAAGTATTTTATGTTCACGTCAGGGACGACAGGTTGGAAACCTAATCCGGGGCGCCTGGCTGTCTCAGAAAAACTTCTTGGTGAATGGAAGACAGTTGGTAACCCGTGCAGAGGGACAGAAGATGAAAACAAAATAACCTTCGGATCGCAAAGCACTCATATACTGCCCATTAACGGAAAGAAGAATGCTTTCATTTATATGGGTGACAGGTGGACACCCGAAAATCTGGCCGACAGCCGGCATATCTGGCTCCCTGTTGAGTGGGAAGATGGGCTGCCGGTTATTAAATGGTACCAGGGATGGGACATTACCAAACTGTAAAAATATTACTATATTACTGAAAATATAATTTTAATGTGTTAATAAATTAACAGTCAAATCTTAAAAAAAATGAAGAAACTAATCTCAGCTCTTGCATTATTTTTGATCATTGCAACCACAGCAAACACGGTTAATGGCCAGGGAAATAAGGATACCGATAACACTCTCACCAAAAAGGAACTAAATGAGGGCTGGAAACTACTTTTCGACGGAAAAACATCTGCAGGCTGGATGAATGCAAAGTCAAAAAATTTTCCCACAGGCGGCTGGGAGATCAAAGATGGTTTATTGTCTGTTAATCCGGCTACAAAAGGAACCAATGGTGGTGGTGATATCGTCACAGTTGATAAGTACAGGAATTTTGAACTTATCATCGATTTTGTCTATTCAAAAGGAGCCAACAGTGGTATTAAGTATTTCGTTGATACTGAATCGAACAATGGTTCTTTAGCCTCTATAGGATGTGAATACCAGGTACTTGACGACAAAAATCATCCCGACGCTAAAGCAGGAATAAACGGGAATCGTACTCTTGCAGGATTGTACGACCTGATTACACCAAAAAATGTTAGTGATAATGGTTTTGATAAATGGAACAGGGCATTAATTGTTGTCAGAGGAAATAAGGTGCAGCACTGGCTGAACGGACAACTGACTGTTGAATATGAAAGAGGAAATGACAAATGGAAAGAACTTGTTGCAACCAGTAAATTCAAAACATCTCCCGGTTTCGGGGAAGTTCAGGAAGGCAGAATTCTAATCCAGTTTCATGACAGTGTAGTTTCATTCAAGAATATTAAAATCAGGGAGATAAAATAAAAGGCGTCAGGCGTCAGGCGTCAGGCGTCAGGCAACTGGCTATGACTTCAGCCGCAGAGTGGCGTAAAATAAATAACCCCGTGGCTTTAGCCCGGGGTTGGAGGATCACTCGGAATCAGCGCCGGAGTCGGATCTTAATGATTGGAGTAATTAACAACCGGCGCTCAAAAAGGCCTGATTGGTCAAGCATAAAGGCTAAAATAACAATAGAGGGAGGTTTAGAAATTTTGTAACTTTGCAGTCTAATACAATATGCTATGAAGAACTTTGCAATATTAATACTGATCACAGGATGCATATATTTGGCATCATGTACAAAAGATTCCGAATCTGAGGCTTTCAGACTTCTAACCGGTCCGGTATGGGTAAGCGATAGCTTGCTTGCAAACGGAATTGATGCAAGCGGAGCAACCGGTTTGCTGAATAGTTTCGTAGGTGAAGCAAAATTCAATAAGGATGGTACCGGGAATTTTGGAGTATTTGAAGGAACATGGAGATTCGCATTTGATGAAACACAAATAGTACTTACAACAGATTCACTTCCAATACCCGTGACAGCCAAAATTGTTGAGCTTACAGCCAAATCGCTGAAAATCAGTACAACTTTCCCGAATCCTGTAAATCTAATGTCCACAATAAAGATCAGGATGACTTTTAAGGCTAAGTAATGCGGTATCCTGTTATTTTTATAACACTACTTTTAAGTACTTCTTTAAATACCCTGTTTGCCCAAAATTCAATTAAAGGTAAAGTCTTTGATAATAAGACTCTTGAACCTCTGGCCGGAGTATATGTGATATATGATAGAGGAAGTGGTACAACTACCGATCAGGATGGTATTTTCTTTCTTAATCCTGATGAGGGAATAATACAAATTTCATTTAAACTAATTGGGTACAAGCCGGTTACAAAAACAATCGAACTGAAATCCGGAAATGAGATCCCGGATCTGCTGGTTGGTCTGGATATGGTTATAATGGAGATTGGTCAGATTGTTATAAGCGCCAATAAAACAGAGCAGAAGATAGCAGAGCTTACAGTTTCAATGGATGTCCTCAGATCAGCTGATTTTCTTAAGACACATATAACTGATGCCCAGGAACTAATAGATAAGACGCCAGGCATTGAGGTGCTAGATGGCCAGGCATCAGTCAGAGGAGGCAGCGGGTTTAGCTATGGTGTCGGCAGCAGGGTACTTGCCCTGATCGATGGTTTGCCGGTACTTTCTCCGGACGCGGGTAATATCAAGTGGCAATTTCTTCCTCTGGAAAACATCTCCCAGGTTGAGATAATAAAAGGCGCTTCATCTGTACTTTACGGCTCATCTGCCTTAAACGGTATAATCAATTTCCGAACCGCGGATGCGTCCAATACTCCTGTAACTCAATTTTTTGCCGAGACAGGAATATACAACAAACCTAAAAACCGGGACTGGGTCTGGTGGAACTCACCCCGTTTTTTTTCTGATCTTTCATTTTCACATCTTCAGAAACAGGGGAATACCGACCTCGGAGTTGGAATTAATCTCCTGAATGATAACGGATACAGGAAGTATAATGATGAGAAACTTGGCAGGGTAAGCATCAGGATCAAACACTTTAATCAGAAAATAAGGGGACTGGTTTATGGTGTGAATTTAAACTCAGGATACACCGCAAAAAGAGATTTTATTCTATGGGAAAATGCTGAGACAGGTGCACTTAAACAGGATACCTCGACTGTTTCACTTTTGCACGGGACTTTTTTTGCTCTCGATCCATTTATATCATTTAACAATTACAGCAGATTCAAACACGATCTTCGCATAAGGCTGCAAACAACTGGAAACAGGTTTCCGGTACGGACTGAAAATAATTCAGATGCGAGTTCCCTATACGCTGAATATCAGTTATATTATAAATTATCAGATCTGATAAACATCACGGCCGGAATTATAGAAAATTATATCAGCATACTTTCCAACTTTTATGGAGACCACAAAGGCATAAACCTGGCAGGATTCTCACAGGTAGAGGCTAACCCATTTCCAAAAATTAAAATAGTGGCAGGCTTCAGGTTCGAACAAAACCGGCTTGATGGTGTAAAAGACAAAACAGTACCTGTTTTCAGAACCGGAATCAACTGGCAGGCAGCAGAATATACATTCATAAGAGCCTCTTTCGGACAAGGATACAGATACCCTTCAGTTGCCGAAAAATTCGCTTCAACAACCCTTGGTTCCGTTAAAATCATACCTAATCCTTCAGTCAAACCTGAATCGGGCTGGAGTTCAGAAATTGGGATCAAACAGGGAATATTAATCGGTAAAACATCGGGGCAGGCGGATCTCTCGGTATTTTTTTCTCAGAACTCCAACATGATTGAATTTCCCTTTGGCCTCTACCCGGAAGGACTGGGATTCAAAGCTGATAATGTGGAACAGTCAAGAGTATACGGTTATGAAGCAGAATTCATCCTTAACAGATCGTATGGTGAAATAAACAGTTCAGTCAGTGCCGGATATACATTTATTCATCCGGTTGAGTTTAATCAGGCAACACACAGGAATAGTGATACTTATCTTAAATACAGGAGGAAACACTCTCTGAAAATAAGCTCGAATTCCACATATAAAAAATTCACGTTCGGCCTGACCATATATGCCAGATCAAAAATGCTTAGTATTGATGATGTATTTACGGATGAAATTTCAAGAGAAAGCATCTTGCCGGGATTTTATAATTACTGGCTCGATAATAATAAGGGATACCTGCTGATTGATGATAATATCGGATATAGTTTCAGCAAAACTTTAACTATCTCACTGGCTGCAAAAAACATTACCAACCTTGAATACATGGGGCGTCCCGGGGATATACAGCCACCACGAAACTACAGTTTGAGGTTATCAGGCAAATTCTGATTAAATGCTTTCCTATGCGCCTTCTCTGCAATACTCTGCGTTAAAAAAATATTTTGATATTTGTTAAAGTCCGATAATTAATCTAGATTTCTACTTCCTAAATTTAATTATCATGAAATCAACAACCTTCACAGTCCTTTCATCTGTTATAACCCTCTTCACGTTTATTCTCCTTCTTAATTCATGCAGTAAGAATGCAGTAGATGAAGTAATTGTACCTGATTTTCTGACACTTTCCAGTCAGTTCAAGACACCTCCCGCTGAGTACACTACTGCACCTTTCTTTGTATGGAATGCAGAAATAACTAAGGAAGAGATCAACAACTTCCTAACAGGATTTAAAGCTGCAGGTTCTTCCCAGGTGTTTATACATCCGCGTCCTGGATTAATAACAGAGTACCTTTCCGACGAGTGGTTCGAACTGTATAAATATGCAGTTGAAAAAGGCAAAGAGCTGGGTATGAAGGTCTGGATTTACGACGAAAACTCCTACCCCAGCGGTTTTGCCGGAGGACATGTTCCTGACCAGATGCCGGAATCCTTTAACCAGGGTCAGGGACTAAGAATGACAAAATTTGAAGTTCTCCCTGATACCTGTGAGAAATTCCTTCTCTGCCTGAAGGAAGAAAACGGTGCATATTCAGATATAACATCATCTCTCCCCGATGAAAAAGGAAAATCCGGAAATTATCTTCTTTTCTCAAAAACATATTTCGGGAAAAGCGACTGGCATGGGGGCTTTTCATACGTTGACCTTCTTTACAAAGGGGTTACTGAAAAATTTATTGACGTAACAATGACTGGTTATGAAAAACATCTCGGAACAGAATTTGGCAAAACCATACCAGGAACTTTTACAGATGAACCGGAGATCAACTCCCCCGGGGGGATCCGCTGGACCCCGGACCTTTTCGAGATCTTTTTCAACCAATGGCATTATGATCTGAAGACCCAGCTTCCTTCGCTTTTTGAAGAAGTGGGTGAATGGAAAAAAGTACGACATAATTACACCCAAACCCTTTTACAACTTTTCATTGACAGGTGGGCAAAGCCCTGGTATACCTGGTGCGAGGAAAAGGGGATGAAATTCACAGGTCATTACTGGGAACATGAATGGCCCAATATGAGGCCGGGCGGTGATAATATGGCAATGTATGCCTGGCATCAGGTTCCTGCCATCGATATGCTTTTCAATCAATGGAACGATTCAACATCAAAGGCGCAGTTTGGAAACGTGAGAGCAATTAAAGAGCTGGCAAGCGCTGCAAATCAGACAGGAAGGCAAAGGAAACTTAGTGAAACTTACGGAGGCTCAGGCTGGGAACTCTCATTTACTGATCAGAAACGAAACGGCGACTGGGAATATGCCCTTGGAGTTAATCTGATGAATCAGCATCTTACCTATTTCACTCTGGCCGGAGCAAGAAAATATGATTACCCTCCGTCATTCGATTATCACGAACCATGGTGGAACGATTATAAGTATATTAACGATCATTATGCCAGGTTATCGCTTGCACTATCGTCGGGCAAACAGGTAAATGATATTCTAATTTTAGAACCGACAACCTCGGCATGGCTATATGACTCATATACAAGACGTAATCCAAAGAATGGTGAAATTGGTCAGGCCTTCCAGTCGTTTATTACTATGCTTGAAAAGAGTCAGGTGGAATATGATCTGGGATCAGAAAACATTATAAAAGATCTGGGATCGGTATCAAACGGGAAATTTGTTATTGGTCAGGCGTCATATTCCAGAGTGGTTCTCCCTCCTCTTACGGAAAATATTGATCTGGAGACATATAAGCTCCTTGAGAGATTTGTACACAAAGGTGGAACACTTATAGCATTCACATTGCCATCGCTGGTAAATGGCACGCCCAGTAAAGGATTGGATGAATTTCTGGCGAAATATTCAGACAAAATAACTATCGTTGATAAATTAACTCCTGAGGTAATATTACAATACTTTTTATCGCAGGATCCTATTTTTGAGAATGTTAAAGGCGGAGCACTCTACCATCAGACAAGAAAACTGATTGACGGCAAACTTGTTTTTCTTGTAAATTCGAGTCTTGATGAACCCTTAACAGGCTCCATTACAGTGACCGGCGCGGATGCCCTTGAACTTAACACTCTGACAGGCGGAATTAACAGATATCCAAACCGGCAGGCTGACGGAAAAGTTGCTATCTCCTACTCCATCCCGCAGGCAGGAAGCCTTCTGCTTTTTATTCCCGGTAAAAAATATTCCGGATATGAAATACCTGCCAGTCCAAAGGTTTTTACGCCGGTGCAATCAGGAGCTCCAATAACAGTAACCAGAAATGAAGAAAACGCACTTATGATAGATTTCTGTGATATTGAGGTAGGTGGTGAACTCACTAAGGAAATCCATACGTTCAATGCAGCAGATAAAGTATTTAAGTTTCATGGTTTCAAAAACGGTAATCCATGGAACACATCCGTTCAGTTCAGAACAAACATTCTTGACAGGGATAAATTTGAGGCAAACACAGGATTTACAGCTACTTACCATTTCAATATCAAAGGAAAATCTGATATTCCCGGACTGAAGACCGTTATAGAACGTCCTCATCTTTGGAATGTTACAATAAATGGTGTTAAAATTATGCCGGAGGAGGGAAAATGGTGGCTTGACAGGTCTTTTGGGGTATTTAATATAGGTGAGAATATAATGGATGGTGACAACACAATTACCCTGAATACATCGCCAATGAAGATCCATGCTGAAATAGAACCTGTGTATATTGTTGGTGATTTTTCTGTGAAGCCGGCATCCAAAGGGTGGGTGATTGAGGCTCCTGTTAAATTATTAACAAAAGGGATCTGGAAAGAGCAGGGACTCCCCTTTTATTCATGGGGAATCACATACAGTAAGGAATTCAGTATCGAAAAAGCCGATGGAAGCTGGCAGGTTGAACTCGGTAAATGGAATGGGACAGTGGCGGAAGTAAAGGTAAATGGTAAACAGGCTCCCCTGATAGCATTTCCTCCATACAAATCAGATTTGACAGGTTTGATTATGCCGGGGATAAATAAGATAGATATTAAGGTAATAGGAAGTCTGAAAAACCTCCTTGGACCACATCATAACAATATTAAGCCCGGCCTGGCCTCACCGTGGTCGTGGAGGAATGTAAGAACATTTCCCTCCGGCAAAGATTATCAGATGATCGATTATGGGTTGTATGAGGACTTTATCCTGACTAATGCAATGGAATAAAGAGGCGTCAGGCGTCAGGCGTCAGGCATCAGGCGACTGGACTTTCATAACATATTTATTTTTACTATCTTGTAATCTAAGAATGCAAGTGGAATTGCATTTTGTTCTATTTTTTATTTATTTAATACGCTGCACTATGGGAAATTTCAAAGAATTAAAGGTTTGGCAACAATCTAAGGATTTGGCTGTTGAGATCTACAAGCTTACTGAAGGTAGCTCCTTTGTTAAAGATTTCGGTCTGAAAGATCAAATGAGAAGATCTTCTGTTTCAGTACCTTCAAATATTGCTGAAGGAGATTGTCTTGATACTGACAAGCAAGGTATCAGGCATTTCTATATAGCAAGAGGATCTATAGCAGAGCTCAGAACGCAACTTATTATCTCAATGGAAATTGAATACATCACAACAATGAAGTATAAAGAACTTGAGAAGCAATGTGAAAATATCAGTGCGATGATAACAGGGTTAATTAAACACAGATCGAAGTAAAGAAAGAGGCTACTGGCTTCCGGCGAAAGGAAGTAAACAATTTTTGTAACCTGACGCCTGACGCCTGTCGCCTGACGCCTTTTACTTATTACCCTAACACAATTAAATCATACATTTTTCGAATCAACAATGCCTATATAGTTCAATAGACTAAAAATCAGAATACTATTTTAGACTTATTGCATAAATAAATTATTTTTCTACATTTGACACGATTTATACTTATGAATGAGTATATCACAGCAATATTTAATATAATTACTAACAGATAAGAGGGAACAATACACTTGTACATAAAACCCTTGAAACTTAACCTTAAATTAAAACCTATGAGAAAACAATTAACTTTTGTTGCTTCTGTCCTTATTACCGGCAGCATGTTTGCCGGAGGGTTGGTTACTAATACAAACCAGAGTGCTGCATGGGTTCGTCTTCCTGCAAGGAATGCATCAACAAATATTGATGCTGCTTATTTCAATCCTGCAGGATTAATGAAACTGGAGAATGGTTTTCATGTGTCTCTGTCAAATCAGTCAATTTTTCAGACAAGAGAGATCAAAAACACTTATGATGGGCCAAGTGATGATTTTGGACTGAATGAGCACATTTACAAAGGGACTGTAACTGCTCTTGCATTTCCTAGCTTTTATGCAGTTTATAAGATGGACAAACTCGCTTTCTCTTTAGGATTTAATCCCATTGGTGGTGGTGGTGGTGCCGAATATCAAAAAGGATTACCATCTTTTGAGGTTGGTCAGTCAGACCTTGTTCCGTTATTAGCTACTTCACAAGGCGCGCAAGCATACAGAATGAATGCTTATTTTAAAGGCAATTCAACTTTCCTTGGATTCCAGGGTGGAGTGTCTTACAAAGTGAACGATTGGTTATCGGTTGCTGCCGGCTTAAGGTATGTTACAGCCGAGAATACTTACGAAGGATACCTGACTGATATTGAAGTACAGATTCCATCGGGATGGACAAGAGCTGACTTACTTATGACAGGTATTGCAGCCGGAGCAACCGGCGCTGCAACGAACACAACTGCACTTGTTAACGGTGGCGCAGGTTCCTTAACTCTGGCCCAGGCTCAGGGTGCAGGGATTATTTCTGCTCTGCAGAGAGCTCAGATTGAAGGTGGTCTGACCGCATTTGGCTCCCCGACAACCATTACTATATCTACAGCTGATGCTGTTTTTAAAGGCGCTGCTGCAAAATACACTGCAACTGCTACTCTTCTGGGGGACCAAACTGCTGATGCTGCTCAGTCAGGCTCAGGTATTACTCCTTATTTCAGTGTAAACATCTCACCTTCCGAAAACCTGAATATTGGTATCAAGTTTGAGATGGCCACAAAACTTGAGCTTGCAAACGAAACGAAAAAAGACTTACTGATAGGCTTCACATCAACAGGAACGCCAATTACGATGTTCCCAAATGGTGCAATTACAAGGAGTGATATGCCGGCTATGCTTTCAATAGGAGTTGACTACAGGTTATCATCCGCTCTTAAAGTATCACTGGGCTCAAATTACTTCTTTGACAAAACAGCTGACTATGGCCATAAGTGGGATGATGATATGAATTCGTCAACTCCATCTGTACCTATTGCAAACAGCGAAATCATAAAAAGTAACGGGATGTCGCTTCAGGCCGGACTCGAGTATAACTTATCCGAGAGTCTTCTGGTAAGCGGTGGTTATGTCTGGGCGAACAAAGGTGTTAACAGCAGATATCAGAGCGATATGACTTATGGACTTGCAACTCAGACATTCGGTGTTGGCGGAGCTTATTCAATTAACGACAAAATTCAGATTAATCTGGGAACAGGATATACTCTGTATAAAGACGATAATAAAGTTGTAGATCACATTTTCTCGGGAAACAACACAAATATTAAGGCAACTGAAACCTACTCAAAGGAAACATTCATGGTAGCTGTAGGTATTGATTTCAGATTCTAAAAGAATTTAACAATCTTACAAATAAGGCTGATCCTGAGAAGGTTCGGCCTTTTTTGTTAAAATTCTAATTCTTTAGTATTTTATCCCCCTGTCATTCAGATACTTAAGGTATTCTCCCACCCTTGGCGCATTCGATGCAGCAAATCTTTTGTACCACACCATTGTATTTATATTGTCAGCATTTTCCTTAGCTGCACTTATTATATTAAGGTACAGTAAGCCTTCAATTCCAAGGTTCTGACTGTCAATATCATCAAGGATACTTTTAAATATATACATATTTTCAGCCGGGGTTACAGATGAAGCTTTCGAAAATGCCGTATCCACTCTTTTATTAAGCTCATTATCAAGTGTTAATCCATAGAACCAGAAGCAGTTGTCAGAACAATTCTCAATAATGTCAATCCATTTTGTTCCGGTATTTAACGGGGGAAACTCCAGTGTGAACTTTACCACCTCCCCTATGCTTTTAAATTTATAGACTTCAGGACAAACCGGAATTCCTGATGTTTTCTTTAACAGTAGCTTTCCCCCCTGGGGATCAACCAGATAGATATTCTTGTCCGCACAAAAGCTCCCCCCAGCAATACGGTTTTCAATAGAAAGAAATACAAGAGTATTTTCTTTAGTCATTTCAACTTTTGTAATTACCAAAGTCTCATGGCTCTTAAGCGAAGAATTTGGAATTTCAATCGTCTGAGAGAACAGATTCGTAATAGCTACTGTTAAATAAATAACAAGACTCAGAGTGTATTTCACTTTTATCATATTGCTTATAAAAATTTTATGGTGCTAATATTCAATTGTTTATAAAATATTTCCTCTTTTGATCCCATCTATATTACAAAAACAACACAGTTTGAAGGTTATTGTAACAGCTATGTAATTTAATATTAATCGGTCCTTAACCACTTAGTAACATTATCAAAGGATTTTTGTAACGGCAAACTATATGAACAAAACTAAGGTAAATTAATGAAAAGAATCTGTTTAAACTTCAGGAAAGGAGCATTCATTTTAATATTCATACTGGCAAATGCTCAAATGTTATCTGCACAGACAGGATCAATAGAAGGTATTGCAATTGATAAAAAGAATAAGGGAAGCCTGCCGGGGGTGACAGTAACAATTGAGGGAACTATAATCGGGGCTGCAGCAGATTTTGACGGTCGTTTTGTTATACCTGATGTAAAACCCGGCAAGTACAGAATTAAGGCTTCTTACATCTCATTCAATCCTGAAATAGTTGATAATGTAATAGTTACGGCAGGCAAAACTACAAATGTCAGTATTGAACTCTCCGAAAATACAGTTGCCCTCCAGGAGGTAAAGATAACCGGTGTCAGAAAAACGAATACCGAAGTATCAATAATAAACGTTACAAGAATGAGTCCGCTGGTCTCAATAGGTGTTTCGGGTCAACAGATACTCAGGTCGCAGGACCGGGATGCTTCAGAGGTCATAAGGAGACTACCGGGGACCGCCATTATAGATGACAGGTTTATCATTGTCAGGGGACTTTCGCAGAGGTATAATGCGGTATGGCTCAACAATACAGCAACGCCAAGCTCTGAAGCCGATGTCAAGGCTTTCTCCTTCGATATTATACCTGCATCGATGATTGAAAACATGTTGATTATCAAGTCAACTGCACCGGAGCTGCCGGCTGATTTTTCAGGAGGCTTTGTGAAAATTACAACAGTTAACCTGCCGGAAAAAAATTCGTTTTTTGTTTCTTACGGAACAGGATTCAGCGAAGGAACAACACTTAAGGCATTTAATACACAGAAGGGAGGCCGTACCGATTGGTTAGGTTTTGATAATGGTTCACGTGCATTGCCGGGAAATATGCCTGCCAACCTCTTTATGTATGAATCTGCGACTAATCCGGAGATACAAAACAGAATTACGGAACTTGGAAGAGCACTCAACAACGACTGGTCGCCTGTTTCAATGAAAGCTTTACCTGATCAAAGGTTCTCACTTGGATTCAACAAAAGAATCAATTTTAAAAACCAGTCATTCGGAAATATTACTGCACTTACCTACAGCAACACGAATAGCAGCGATGAAATCTATAATAATAGTTATTCGGTTTACAATTTCAGGGATGACAAGTCTTCGTTTATTGATCAGTTTAAGGATGAGCAGTTTACAAATTCAGTCAAGGCAGGGATTGTTCACAACTGGGCCTGGTATCCTTCTGCCGGACATAAATTAGAATTCCGGAATCTACTCAATCAGATCGGACAGACACGTTCCACAGAACGAACAGGCAGAGAATGGTATAATAATGGCAGATATATTAAATCGAACGAATTAAAATATCTTAACAGAACAATTTATTCCGGTCAGGTTGCCGGGGAACATTCATTTAAGGAAGGTGAAACTAAAATTGACTGGGTAGCAGGGTACTCCTTTTCTAATAAGAATGAACCCGATACAAAAAGATACAGATATCTGAGAAGTGAGCAGGATACCACTGAATATTTTCTCCTTTTTGCCGACAACGCAGACCTCTCGTCACAATCGAGAATGTGGTTCAGACTCAATGAGGATATTCTTTCCACCTCCGTTAATCTGGTAAAGCAATTTGATTTATCGAGCTTCAAACCTGAGATACGTACAGGATTTTATTTTGAGGATAAGACGCGGGATTTTTCAGCAAGAAACTTCGGATATACAAAAGCGGGCAAAGATTCACCATTTGGGGTAACAACACTTCCGGTTAATGAGATTTTTACCGACTCAAATATTAATCTTAATGATGGAATTAAACTAACTGAAATAACTTCACTTTCTGACTCTTACAATGCATCCAACAGACAATTTGCGGGTTATGTAGCAGTAAAAGTGCCTGTAAGTTTAAAAATGAGTTTGTATTCCGGTATCAGGATTGAAAAGAATACTCAGACCCTTTCAAGCTTTAAGCAGGGGACTACAACACCTGTAAATGTCGTCAGAGACACTATTAATTTTTTCCCATCAGTGAACCTGGCATTTAATCTGAACGGAAAAAATCTGATCAGGGCAGCATATGGTTTATCAGTTAACCGCCCTGAGTTCAGGGAACTTGCCCCATTCTATTTTGTTGATTTTGACCTGAATGCAGGAATTTATGGCAATCCGGAAATAAGACAGGCCTATATTCACAACTACGATTTGAGATTCGAACACTATCCATCTCCGAATGAGACCTTTAATATTGGTGCATTTTATAAGAATTTCAGGAACCCTGTTGAGATGGTAATTATGGGAAACAGTCCAACCCAATATTCATTCGAAAATGTTTCATCAGCATATAGTTATGGTCTGGAAGCAGATGTAAGGAAATCTCTCGGATTTATTTCAGGTTATGAAAACTTTTCAGTTATCCTAAACGCTGCCATAATTAAAAGTAAAGTAAAGTTTAATGAAGGAGATCTTCACAGAGACAGGGCACTTCAGGGACAGTCGCCATACATGCTGAACGCAGGGCTTTTCTATTATAATGATAACAACGGGTTGATGGTAACATTAATGTATAACATAATCGGGAAAAGAATTGTCGCTGTCGGAAGACCATCCCCGAATGAATGGGAGGATATACCTGATATCTACGAAATGCCTAGAAATGTACTTGATCTGGCAGTAAGTAAAAAGTTGGGGAAAAACTTTGAAATCAAAGTGGCTGTAAAGGATATTTTAGATGAAAAGGTTCAAATGGTTCAAAACGTTAATACCTCGGTCGATATGAACGATCTTACCAATGGTATGCTGATAGGGGTAAAGCATTTCGACCGCGACCAGATTACAAAATCGTTTCAAAAGGGAAGATATTTTACCTGCGGAATAACTTATAAATTCTGAAACTGACAATAAAAATACAGATAGTAAAAACAATTATTTAACTACAACTAAACATGAAAAGAAGAATTAAAATTTCGAAACTAATGCTGGCTTTATCAACCGGATTATTCCTCCTTGCCACATCGTGTACCAAGGATCCTGTAATTGTAACCGGCATTTCATTAGACAAAACAGAGGCTACGGTTCAGGTAGGCGCTTCCTCAAATCTGGCAGCTTTCCTTACTCCTTCCGATGCTACCAACCTTACAGTAGACTGGAGATCATCAAACCAGAGTGTTGCAACGGTATCAGGTGGAATTGTTACAGGAGTAGCCCTGGGAACAACCACTATCACAGCTGTTTCTCAGTCTGATACAACAATTAAGGCAACCTGCTCTGTTATTGTTACTCCTTCCACGGGCCAGGTTATTACAGTAACCGGTGATATTACTACTAATACCAAATGGTATGGTAATGCAAAATATCTGCTCTCTGGCTTTATCTATGTGAAAAACAATGCTACACTCACTATTGAACCCGGAACAATTATAAAAGGCATCTCTGGTACCAAAGGAACTCTGATTATTGAAAAAGGTTCAAAAATAATGGCACAGGGAACAGCAACAAGCCCGATAGTTTTTACCTCAGATAAACCTAAAGGACAACGTTCTTATGGAGACTGGGGTGGATTGGTTATCTGTGGCAACGGTATTACCAACAAGCACGATGCCGGTACCGGGAGTGGTGTTGCTGAAGGCGGAATCGGATCTACATACGGAGGTACAGTTGCTAACGACAACTCAGGAATATTGCAATATGTACGTATTGAGTTTCCGGGGATTCCACTTACAGCTACCTCAAACAGCGAAATAAACGGTCTTACTCTTTATGCCGTTGGATCTGGTACAACAATTGATCATGTGCAGGTTTCATATTCAGGTGATGATTCATATGAATGGTTCGGTGGAAGTGTAAACGCAAAATATCTTGTTGCATTAAGAGGATGGGACGACGACTGGGATACTGATAACGGTTTTAATGGTAAGATCCAGTTCTTTGTAAGTCTTCGTGACCCTGCAGTTGCTGACCAGTCACAATCAAATGGATTTGAATCGGATAATGACTCAGACGGATCTGTTCTTACTCCGATAACATCTCCAATATTTGTAAACGGAAGTGTATTCGGGCCCCTGGCTACCACGTCAACAACTGCCCACACACTTTACCGTCATGCTTTGCAGTTACGTCGCGGAACCCGTACTTCAATTTATAATACTGTATTTGCCGGATGGCCATATGGAATCTATATTGATGGTGCAAAAGGTGATTCACCGGCCCAGGCCAATGCAAACACACTCCAGATAGAGAATTGTGTTATATCGGGGATGACAACAAATTATAAAGAAGATGTTACTTCTCTTACAGGAACTTCTGCATGGTATCTAACAACATCAAAGAATAATGATGTCAAAGCCACTAATGACCTGCTTATGTTATCAAGTCCATTCAATCTTACATCCCCGAATTTTCTTCCGTCAGTTAACTCACCATTGTTAACAGGTGCATCATTTACAAATACAAGGTTATCAGATGCATTCTTTACTTCAGTTACTTACAGAGGAGCTTTCGGTACAACGAACTGGACATCAGGATGGTGTAACTTTGATCCACAGAATACCGACTATTAATAATATACATTCAGAAGGCCATTCCGTGGAATGACCCTACTTAGTGTGTTCGTTTGCCCCCGGGGCTGGTCCTTCAGGCCAGCCCCTTTTTACATTCTGATAATCAAGAGATTCATTAAAAAGTTACTAAATTGTAACAAATAAGTAACAATTAGATGACAACTGTAACACTAATAGAGACTAACTTTGCAGCAGAATTTTATGTTATTTAAGCAGATATTGAATATCTTAGGAATTAATTTACAGGATAATGAAGACAAAGCGGGAAGAATCAATACTTGATCTGATAGCAACATTTGAAAACATGGCAGATACAATCCTCAGTCAGCTTAAACTTCTTGAAAAGTATATGGCCGGACCAGAGGAAGAAGAAGGATCCAGAATCATTTCAGATATACGGGCCAATGAAGATAAGATAGATAAATATGAAGTACTTATAAGCGACAAGTTTATCAACTCAATAGTCCTATATCAGCCAGTTGCATCAGATATCAGGAGAATAGTAGCAATCTACAGGATGACAATAAATCTTGAAAGGATTGGCGACAGAGTTATGAATATTCTTTATGCCCTTGGTAATATAAAAGATACAAAAGAGTACAAAGCAATGGCAGACGTTATTTCTATAATGCTTGTATCGGGCATTTCAATGGTTGAAAAATCTCTGTTGTCTTTTATAAACAATGATAATGAGTATGCCATCTGGACCATTAAAAATGATGAAGTTGTTGATGAGATGAACCATAAGTTACTTACCAACAGCATCTCTAAAGCAAATGTCAGTGAGAAAACCAAAGAAATGTTATTAAGCTATATAGATCTTAAAGACATTATTACAAATCTCGAAAGAATTGCTGACCATGCTACAAACATTGCTGAAGCATCAATTTATTCTATACAGGGTACTGATATCAGACATTCAGGGCTCGATCCTCAGATAAAAATTGAATAATATATTTAATAGCAAAACATCAATGGAACAAGACCGGAAAAGGATTCTTATTGTGGATGACGAAGAGGATTTATGTGAAATTCTACAGTATAATCTTAATAATGAAGGGTATTATACAGAAATAGTCCATTCAGCGGAAGAAGCCCTGAAAAAACCAATAGATAATTTCGATCTGATCCTCTTGGATGTGATGATGGGTATAATGTCGGGATTCAGGTTTGCTGACAAAGTGAAAAAAGAATTGAAAATTGATATCCCGATTATTTTCCTGACTGCAAAGGATACTGAAAATGATATTCTTACCGGGTTCAGTGTTGGCGCTGATGATTATATTTCCAAACCATTCTCTGTTAATGAATTAACAGCACGAGTGAGAGCTGTATTAAAAAGGTCATATACAGATAAGGTTGGTAATAAATCTCTCTTGCAGTTCAATGGAATTGATCTCGACACTGTACGCAAACGCCTGATAATAAACAATGAACGTGTGGAACTCACAAAAAAGGAATATGAAATTCTTAAGCTGCTTCTTGAAAACCCTGCAAAAGTTTTTTCAAGAGAAGATTTGCTAATGAGAGTTTGGGGTCAGGATGTTATTGTCACGGAAAGGACGGTTGATGTAAATATTACCAGATTAAGAACTAAACTTGGTCAGTTTGGTACATCATTAAAGAATAAGACCGGGTATGGTTACTTTTTTGAATTCTAATGAACAACTTTTTCAAAGATGATCACAAGGAACAAGTTCAGAAATAATCTATTCATTTACTATTCATCCATCTTCGTATTATTCACCCTTTTGATTCTGACCTATTTATTCAAAAGGGAAAAAGAATTCAGAACCGTTACACTCAACAATGAACTTGATAATATCACAAGGGTAATTGATAACTATATCAGGTCGAATAAAATATATGAGAATTCACGATGGATTCTTATCGACTCTATTGTAGTATTGTTACCTCATGAAAATCTTCGAATTACTATTGTTGATCCATCGGGAGACATATTTTACGACAGTTCTGTACGTATCTGGAAGAACATGGAAAATCATAAGTCCAGACCGGAGATAAGTGAGTCTCTTTATTCTGATTTTGGTGCATCGGTCAGAAAATCAGAAACCACCGGTCAGGATTATTACTATTATGCAAAATATTACAAGAGGTATTACATACGTGCAGCTGTAGTTTACGATCTCACAATAATAAATTTCCTGACTGCTGATAAATACTTTATTATTGTAATAAGTCTCTCTTTCATAGCCATATGGCTTATTTTATTGGCAGTTACAAACAAGTTTGGTAAATCCATAACACAACTTAAAGACTTCGCTGTAAGAGTAGCCAATAATGAATCTTACGATTCTGATTCAAAATTTCCAAAAAATGAACTGGGTATCATTGGTGAGGAGATAATTGAGATTTATAACAGAATGTTAAATACCCAAAATGATCTGGCGAATGAAAAAGAGAAACTATTTAGTCACCTGAATGCATTAAATGAAGGAATCGCATTCTTTTCACACAACAAGGCAAAAATACTGACCAATAACCATTTTATTCAGTTTATGAATATGATTTCGGGTGAACTGACAATTTCATCTTCTAACTTTTTCAAAATTCTGGAGTTCGCACCGGTAATTGAATTTATTGATAAGCAGACAGGTACTGCCATAAAATCATCAGACCTGCCAAAAATGGAGTATAAGATAGGTAAGAACAGTAAGTTCTTCAAGGTGCAATGTGTTGTTTTTCATGATAATAGCTTTGAAGTAATACTAAGTGATATCACAGTATCAGAGAAAGGCCGGTTGATTAAACAGGAGATGACATCAAACATTGCACATGAACTGAAAACACCTGTTTCGTCTGTTAAAGGGTATATCGAGACTTTATTGAATGAACCGGCAATGGATCTGGAAAAGCAGAAGTACTTCCTTGAAAAAGCTCTTGCCCAGAGTGACAGGCTTGCCGGATTAATAAACGATATAGTAGTTATAAATAAAATAGAAGAAGCCGGGAACACATTTACAAAAGAGAGAGTAAATGTAAAGGAAATATTATCGGAAGTAAAAGAGAATTTCAAATCAGCAATAGAAATAAAGGGTATTAAAGTGAAGCTGGATGTTGATGAAAATACTTTCGTAACATGCGACCGCTCGCTCATTACTTCCGTCTTCCAGAACCTTCTTGAAAACTCGGTAAATTATTCAGGGAGCAATACAACTGTAACTGTGGAATTATATAATGAAGATGAAAAATTCTATCATTTTTCGTTCTCAGATAACGGAGTCGGGATCCCTGAAGAACACCTTGGAAGAGTATTTGAAAGATTTTACAGGGTGGATTCCGGCAGGTCAAGAAAGAGTGGAGGCACGGGTCTGGGACTTGCTATTGTCAAGAATGCCATACTGTTACATAAAGGAGATATCCAGGTAAGAAATAAAACCGGAGGAGGTCTGGAATTTCTGTTCTCACTGCCGAAATAAAAATCACGGGGCCGGAACTAACCGAATCGGCCAGAAATATAATCTTCTGTCTGCTTTTTGGCAGGGTTGGAAAAAATAATCTCAGTCCTGTTCATTTCAACGAGATCCCCCATATAAAAAAGGGCTGTCAGATCGCTTGTGCGAGCAGCCTGCTGCATGTTGTGGGTGACAATAATAATTGTATATTCCCTTTTGAGTTCGTGGATAAGCTCTTCAATTTTTGCAGTCGAGATCGGATCAAGTGCACTTGCGGGTTCATCCATAAGTATTATTTCAGGATTAACTGCAAGTGACCTTGCAATGCAGATTCGTTGCTGCTGACCCCCGGAAAGACTTAAGGCTGAATTGAATAGCCTGTCCTTTACTTCATCCCATATTGCAGCCTGTTTTAATGATCTTTCAACAATCTCATCGAGCACACTTTTCTGACTGATCCCGTTAATCCTCGGACCAAAAGCAATATTGTCATAAACTGATTTTGCAAAAGGATTTGATTTCTGAAAAATCATTCCGACTTTTTTTCTGAGATTTACGACATCAATATTTTTATCATAGATATTTATGTTGTCAATTAATACTTCGCCAGTAATCGTAACATTCTCAATAAGGTCATTCATACGGTTCAGAGTTCTCAGAAACGTTGATTTTCCACACCCTGAAGGCCCGATAAAAGCAGTCACCTTCTTCTCAGGAATTTCCATTGATATGTTTTTTAATGCCAGATTGGTCCCGTACCGGAGTGATAAATCTTTTACTTTAACTTTGAAATCGGTCATGAAGTGTTAGTTATTTTGCTCTTTTACGTATTCTGTATCTTAATGTTACCGCAACTGCATTCAATGAAAATGTCAGAAGCAACAATACCAGTGTTGTAGCAAACTGGATAGGAAGAGTTGCATCAACATTTGACGACTGGGTCGACATTATATAAATATGATAACCTAGCGACATAAACTGGTCGCTGAGTGTATTCGGAAGATCTGAGAGGAAGTAAGCCGCTCCTGTAAACAGAATTGGTGCAACTTCACCTGCACCGCGGCTTACAGCAAGTATTGTACCTGTAAGAATACCCGATACTGACCCGGGTAATACAACCCTTCGTATTGTCTGCCATTTTGTAGCGCCAAGCGCC
This sequence comes from Bacteroidales bacterium, assembly GCA_031396165.1. Lineage (GTDB taxonomy): Bacteria > Bacteroidota > Bacteroidia > Bacteroidales > VadinHA17 > LD21. The sequence goes on from JANNKF010000091.1 coordinate 21,962, forward strand.
AGGCTTGCTTCACGCATTTCTCTCGGTATTGTTTTTATTGCTTCCTCTACAGATACAATAACAACAGGAAGTGTGAGTAAGGCCATTGTCAGACTGGCCCACAGGATGTTCGGCTGTCCCCAGCGCATCTCTCCTCCATTCAGCAGACCATCCATATTTTTTCCGATAAAGCTGATAAAGAAGCCCAATCCGAACAGTCCGAAAATTATAGAGGGTACAACGGCCAGTGTCTTAACAGCAAAACGTATAGTCTTTGCAACCACCGACTTTTCACTGGCATATTCGGCCAGATAAATAGCAGTTATTACACCAAACGGAACCGCAGCAATCGCCATAATAATTGTCATAACTGCGGTACCTACTATAGCCGGAAAAATACCTCCCTTAGTCATCCCATCCCTGGGAAATTCAGAAAGAAAAGCCCAGTTCAGATTCGGCCAACCACCAACAATTGTTACAGCAAGAATTGATACGATAATGAAGATTATCAGCAGTACCGAGACTCCTGTAATCCCTTCAACAATTGTATCCTTTAAATTTCTATTCATATCATCCAATTACAACCTGGTACAAACTATTACAACTTATTTCAACTAATTTCTACCTGTTTTTACTTATTTCTTAGACTGATATCTTCTTATAACCATATTCTTAAAATAAAATTCAGCTAATGCATTAAGTGCAAAAGTGAATATAAACAACAATGAACCAATTAAAAATAATACATTATAATGAGTATCTCCAAAAACCACTTCTGCCATTTCCGCACCTATCGTTGCTGATAATGTTCTTACAGAATCGAATGGATTCATTGAGATCATTGCAGCATTTCCGGTAGCCATCAGGGCGATCATTGTCTCCCCAAAGATCCTTCCGACACCCAGTACTACTGCAGCAAAAATACCGGGTACTGCAGCCGGCAAGACGACGTAAAAGGCTGTTTGCCTTCTGCTTGCGCCCAATCCCAGGCTTGCTTCTGTAAATGTCTTTGGTACAGCGGTTAATGCATCTTCCGTAAGTGTATAAATAATAGGAATTGCTGCGAGTCCCATTGCAATGCCTCCCACAAATCCATTCAAACGGCTTGCGTATCCAAAAATATCCTGAAATACCGAAGCCATGACCATTAAAGCAAAGAACCCGATAACTACTGATGGAAACCCGGCCAGCAGCTCAATCACCGGTTTAATAATTTCCCTTATCCTGGGTTTTGCAAACATTGAAGTATATATCGCTGCCAGAATAGAGATCGGCGCGGCAAAAAGTAAGGCAATAAGTGTTACCTTGAATGTTCCAAGGAACAAGGGCCATAAACCATAACGCGGGTTATCGGAAACCGGCAACCATGTATTTGAAAGAAGTGTTGATGAGGGTTTATCAGTAAGCTGATGAATAACGTTGCTGCTATCAACCTGACTGTCAGGCACTACACCGGAAGAGCTACCCTCTTCTGCACCACCATAACTCTCCTGTACGAGGAATTCTGTAGAAACAGCTTCCACTTTATCCATTTTGAAAATAGGAAACGCCTCACGAAAAACAAAAATAAAGATCAGGATGACTATGGCAATGGAAAGAAATGCAACAGTCTTAATCACTTTTTCGGCCAGCCAGTCAGAAAAACGGAATTTCTTCTGATTGAATGAAACAATCGCCTCAGAAGAAGTCCTCCCTTTACTTTTTAAACTGAAAAGATTCTTAATCATACAAATCTCATTTTATCTTTTTCTTGTTGCTTGTCGTCCATTGCCTGTTGCCTGTAGCCGGTTGCCTTTTTTAAATGCCAAACTTGCCAGTGTTGTTCTGACAAGTCCGATCCGTTTCTAAACATAAAAAATATAAAATTACTACTTAACCGGGAAGTAACCAACTTCTGTTACAATCATTTGACCTTCTGCACTTAAGATCCAGTCGATGTATTTTTTTGTTTCGCCCGTTGGTCTGTTTTTAAGATACATGTATAAAAACCGGGTTATTGGATATTCACCTTTACCAATTGATTCTTTCGTTGGCAGATAACCGGGGCTGCTGGCATCCTTTTTAACTTTAGCATGTTTAACTCCTGCTGCATATGCTGCACCACCATAACCAATACCATTAATATCTTTTTTCACTGCATTTACAACTGCAGCGGTACCTGGAAGAGTCTGCACAGTTGCAGCATAATCGCCTTTTACAACTTCATCATGAAAATACACGTATGTACCTGAACTGTTCTCACGACCATAAACCCTTATTTCGGCATCATTACCACCGAGTTCCTTCCAGTTTTTTGTCTTTCCCTGGTAAATATCGCTTAACTGCTTAATTGTTAGCTCCTGTACTTTATTTGCTTCATTCAAAAAGACAGTAATTCCGTCCTTCGCACATGGAATCTGCACACCCAGAGTATTATATCTGGCTTTAAGTTTTTCAATCTCTGTCTGCTTCATCGGACGGCTGGCATTACATATATCAGTAGTACCGTTAATCAGTGCTGTTATGCCCACTCCTGAACCGCCACCTGTTACCTGGATCGAAACAGTAGAGTTGGTTTTCATGTAAAGTTCCGCCCATTTCTGAGCAAGGATAACCATGGTGTCAGATCCTTTCACGGTTATTTTCGCTTGTGAAAATCCGGTTACTGTTGCCATCAGTACCAGAATCAGCATTATTGGAAGTGTTTTAATGTTTTTCATTTCTATTTTGAATTTTATTTTAATCAAGAACTTTTGTTTTGAATTGCTTTAGAACTTTGCCTGAATTCTTACTCCAAAAACATTATCTTTTTTATTGGAAGAATTGGTAAGATTTATTTCATTTTTCGGAACTTCATAGTTAAGAGAAATCCTGATATTGTCGTTCAGATAATGCTGCAAAGCAAGAGTCCATGTTTTGTAAAAAATATCGTTTCCTGCTGCATCACCCTCTAACTTATTATTTGGATCATAGTAATCATATCTTGCAATGAACTGATTTCTTGGACCCAAATTTTTGATAAAATAAATATAATAACCTGAGAAATTTTTCAATCTGTTCGGATCCGCTTTCATCTGAAGCATTGTAGCAGTGGAAGTTATAGTGCTCGGAGTCGAATTTGTACCTGTGATATATTCACCTTTGATAGACATCCCGCCAAAAACGTCTGCAAATATCTGAATTTCAGCGCCTGTCCAGTTTTTATTAAGATAACTCCAGACTTTTATACTATCGGAAGTACCATCACTATTCTTAATATATGGGTTTGTTTTGGCAAGGTTTCCTCCAAGATAACCATTCACACCAAGGTCTATCCCTATACCTGCATTTGGAAGCTTCACAGAGTATATAATACGACCCATCAAATCCTTCTTAGAGTCAATATCTTTCGCCTGAGTGCCTGTGAAATTGCCATTCATAGCCATAAGTTGAAATTTCAATGGTATAGTTGACCCGATATATTCAAGTTTCACCCCTATCTCTCTTTCACCGGGGTATATTGACCTTATCACTCTTGAACGCTCCAGAACTTCTCTCTGACTTGAAG
>JANNKF010000366.1:0-3236 GCA_031396165.1 Bacteroidales bacterium
CCGACACCCGAGGGGTCCACCTCCCACGACACGTGCTCCATGCGGCGTCCGGCCTGGGGCCGCCGTGTCGCGGCCGTCAGACGCGCGTCGGTCGGGGCTGTCATCGTCGCACCTCTCGTGCCCTCCGGAATTTAGTTTTTCATTGATTTTTACGGGTATCCCGGTATGCATTTTATCGAGTGACAATTCATGATTGGTATATATCATACCTGAAATTGTAGAGAATTCTATATCAGCTTTCAAACTTGCTGGTGCTGCCAGATCTATATAACCGCTGATTGATTTAACTTTCATCTTTTCCGTTTGTCCGCCGATAGTAACATTCGCGTTTATGGTTTCGATGCTGAATTCGGCTTTTGCAGGCAGATATACCTCCCAGTGAATATCCGTTTCATTGCAGCAATTGGTCTTTCCTTTAAAGTACTGGTCCTTAAACCTTGCAGTTACTATTACCGAATTTCCCTTATCATCAAAAGAAGTTATGTAAGCCTCATTATCCTTATTCTCATTTATATTAACTGAAGCTGTAACAAAAACCTCATTCTTATCCCAGGTGTGGATCGATATTGAATCTGCAATCTGAATATTCAGAGTAACCGATTCCTTTCCTGAAAAGTTAATGTGCTTTTCAATTTTCTGTTGTGCTTCAATTATCCCAAAGCAGAGCCACAACATTACTAATATTGAATATTTTTTCATTTTTAATCTTATTAAGTTTTAATAAAAAAAGGGAAGGGAGTTAATTTCCCTTCCTCAGATAAATGTTACCGCTTACAGTCACCAGATTAAATTTAAATCCGCCACCGTTTAGCGCGTAGTTCAGTTTGCTTCCTCCAACTCTTTTAAGATCTTTCTGTTGGTCGGTAAAATCAAAATCGGAATAAAATGAACCGGTAATGGTGCTGAGTTCCAGATTAGTCGCTGTTTTCAAAGGAATGGTGATATCTATGTCGCCACTGATTGAATTAATAGAGAACGGCTTTTCTGAATTGATTGTTCCGAGGGTGATATCAATGTTGCCACTTATGGTTGCCAGCACAAGAGGGCCCGTTACATTTTTAAGCTTAATATCATGACAATTCTTAATGTCGATTTCATTCTTCGTGTTCGTAACTGATATACTGTTGGATCTTTCACATCCGCTTTCAAACTGTAAAGCTAAATTATCCGGTACTTTAATAGTGTATTCCCCATTTCGTGAAAATGGCAGAAGACATTGAATGGTAATGATGTTACCGTTCTTTTGAACGTCGAGACCAATACCTGTATTATCGGTCCCGGCAGGAAAAACAGCTTTCAGTCCTTTTGCTTTCTCCGGGACAGTCACTTTTTCAGAATTCGAAGTAATAATTATTTCATTTCCGCTGTATCCTTCAACCGGAAGTTCTCCTATGAAGTCCTTCATAACAATCCTTCCCTCCTTTGTATTCTGGACTGTAATTTTGAATTCCTGAGCTGACAAAATACCTGAGTTGAACAGCAACAATAGAATTATGTGAATAATTTTCATTTTTTTCATGATGTATGTTTATAATTAGTTAACAATTAATCCTGCAAATCCGGTATTTGCCTGATATATAATAAATTGAATTCAATTCTTATCCTAAATAAGTAGTCTGATTCCATTTTCAGCAACTACCTTTACTTCCCTGAGTGTTGTTTCATTATTCATTATCCTCTTCATTGGTTCAATTGCTTCCCTTTCTTTTCTTTCAACAAGGATATTTATGAGAATAACCTGAAGGATGGGATCATTTTGAACCGATAGCGATTTTACGAGTGAATCGCAAACAGCCCGCTGATCGGCAAATTTTGCAAGAGCATAAGCTGCAGCCATTCTGACATTAACATTTTTATCATTATTGAGTGTTTTAACAAGAACATCAATAACTGTTTTCTCCGGTACCTCCAGGTCATTCGCATAATTTACCGCCTGCAACCTGTCTGCTGATGACTCTTCCTTCAGCATTGTAAACATTGCAGTCTGTTTTAAAAGTGCTACTTCAGACTGAAGTTGTTGCAGTTCCTGTGCTGTATTGCCTCGTGAGAATTCTGTATGAATGTATGCACCCAGAAATGTACCACAGATTAACAGGGCAAAACCAGCAGCAATTCTATACCATGTTCTGTTCGCAGGTATAACTGCATTCCCTTCAAAAACTTTCCTTTTATTGGTTTTATCTATCTCACTATGAAGCATATGATAGAAATTGATTCGTAATGATTCATCTGGTTGAGCTATTTCACTTTTTGTCATAAGCTGAAGGACTTTCTGGCTCTCTTTTAATTCATCCAGACAATGTTCACACGTCTCAAGATGTTTTTCCAAATCGTTCCGCAGATTTTCATCCAGGGTTTTATCGAGATAGTCGATAATAATAGCTTCTACTTCAGTGCATTTCATGGCTCCTGTTATTATATTTGTTTTAAATAAATGCCCCGCAGCTGTTTTATAGCCCTGTGAACGGCTACTTTTATAGCAGGTACTGACTGATTTGTAATTGCTGAGATCTCTTCGTATTTCATTCCCTGGTACCTGCTTAAAACAATCAGTTCCTTCTGATCATTATTCAGCTTTTGAAAGGCCTGATCAAGTCTGTCAAAATCGTCCTCAATGTAACCTCCCTGTTCATCACTCATCTCTACCTGATAGCTTTCAGTTTTCAGAAAGAGTTCTTCCGATCTTTTTTGTTCTTTACAGTAATCAAGATGCAGGTTTCTTGCCATCTGGTACATCCACGATTTAAAACTGTACCCTTCTTTATAACTGCTTTTGTATTTGATCATCCTGTAAAACAGATTTTGTGTCAGATCCTGACTTATTTCAGGTTTCATTGTCAGGCGCAGGAAAAAATTGTAGAGACGGAGATGGTATCTCTCGAACAGGACAGACAATTCTGCGAGATTTCCCTCCTTTACATTTTGCATTAATATTTCATCGGGAAGATCTGCCACTTTTCAAATTTTATGGTTTCTGTATTGGTTACCTGTAAATGTACAAATGGTTACAGAGAATCAGAAGAAAAATTTTGATTTCATGTGTCATGTTGATTTTTCACTGTAAAATTTGACTCATATTTTCAACCACTATGTTTAATATTTTTTGACTATCTGGGAACTTATAAACTAAAGGGTGCGAAGAAAATCAATTACTCCCTTTAGGGTCGGGGCAAATAATTGATTTTCAAGCGGTTTGTAATTCTTATTCATGATTGACGATAGTCAGAATATTTTTT
>JANNKF010000397.1:0-20802 GCA_031396165.1 Bacteroidales bacterium
CCCTGTTCGATTCATCAATTATTATGTACGGCAATAGCATTGAACCCCACTGCCTGTTGTTGGTTAAGATTAATGTGAAGAGCTTCTTTTTTTTTGCTGACCCTGTTTCCAAAATGCTCAGATTTAAATATCCTGCAATGATGGTCATTGTTAGCCAATAATCAAAGGATTTTCTCCTTAGATTTGCAATAAATAAGTTCGGAGTGCCTGGAGTGCCTATACTTTAGGCACTCCAAACTTTAGTCACTCTAGTCACTTTACCTTGAGAAAGATCATACATATAGACATGGATGCCTTCTTTGCATCAGTCGAACAACTCGATAATCCTGACCTCAAAGGGAAACCGGTGGCTGTCGGCGGAAGCGGGGAAAGAAGCGTTGTAGCCGCAGCCAGCTATGAAGCCCGGAAGTTCGGTGTTCGATCTGCTATGCCTTCCGTGATAGCCAAAAGGCTGTGTCCTGATCTGATATTTGTCCGACACAATTTTGAAAGATATAATGAGGTCTCTTCCAGTGTGTTGGAAATATATAAAGAGTATACAGATCTAATTGAGCCTCTTTCAATAGATGAAGCATTTCTTGATGTTACCGATGATAAGCAGAATATAGGATCTGCAACAATAATTGCCCGAAAGATCAGATGTGAGATAAAGCGGAAGACCGGTTTAACAGCATCCGCAGGCGTTTCTGTGAATAAATTTCTTGCCAAGATCGCATCAGATATCAATAAACCTGATGGTATGTTCGTAATCAAACCCGAAGAAGCTGAGAAATTCATTGAGGAATTATCCGTTGAAAAGTTTTATGGTATTGGAAAAGTCACAGCCCTGAAAATGCATCAGCTTGGTATTCATAAAGGTTCAGATCTTAAAACATGGGATATGGTATCACTTGTCAGAAATTTCGGAAAGGCCGGTGTCTTTTTTTATGAAATCGTCAGGGGAAAGGATGATCGTCCTGTTGAACCTGACCAGGAACGGAAGTCAGTTGGAACTGAACTTACTTATGCGAAAGATCTTACAACCCGTTTTGAGATAGTAGCTGAACTTTATAAACTGGAAAAAGAACTTATGGAGCGTCTTGGACATGCCGAAGCCTCTGGAAGGACTATTACTCTGAAAGTGAAATTTGCTGATTTTAACCAGGTTACAAGAAGTAAAACTCTTCAGCACTATATTCAGGACTTTGAAACACTTCACAAAGAAGTTTCAGCTTTAAGGAAAACTCTTAAACTTGATGGAACCAGAATAAGATTACTTGGAGTAACAATTTCAAATCTCGAAACAGAGGATACTGATGATAGGCAGCTATATCTGTTTGAGGACCCCATTTGACAATAGAAAGGGAGAGGGGGCGAAGAGCATAGCCGTCAACCTAAGGGTTCGGGAATGGGTTAAATTGCAGTAAATAATTTCCGCTCCTTTTGAACTAATCTTTGTACACATCTTTTTTTGTTAGTTACTGCTGTGCGAAGGAGATCCCTCATTCCTCCAAACCTCCGCGAGCTCCGATTTGTCGGAATTCAATTTTTTTGCATATCCGGTATTATGATAATTTCTTGCAGAACCTCGGGGGATTCCTCGTCCGCCAGCCGGCGGACTCGGAATGACAACTCATTATGGTTTTATGGTTGGGGAAGAAGTGGCGATTCGTTGAAAAATCTCATGAACGAGCAATTACTGTTTCGAATCGCCACTTCTTCCCCCACTTGCCACCATAGCAAGGTGTCATCCCGAGTCCGCCGGCTGGCGGACGAGGGATCTCCAACTCTCTTTCTGCATTTGACTTAAATTGAGATGTGATGAAAGATTAGCCTTCAAAAGTAGAGGAAATGTAAAGCATTAATATACAACGTATTATATCGAATGCCCGCAATAAATAAATCTCTTAAGTTGACGGCTATGGGGAGAAGGGGAGAAGGGGAATAAGGACTAAGAGACTAAGTGACTCTGTGTAGCTCTGTGTTCTCAGTGTCTCCGTGGTTTTTAAAACACAATGTCATGGAAATGGGTGTTGTTAAATCCAGTCGTAGGGAGTTTCCTGGTAGACGTAGTAGTTGATCCAGTTCAGGAAAAACAGATTGGCGTTAGCCCTCCATCTGACAATTGGCTTTGTTCCGGGATCGTTTCCCGGATAATAATTCTCAGGAACATCTATTGGTAACCCTTTTGCCCTGTCGCGGTCAAATTCATCTTTTAACGTATTTGAATTATACTCAAAATGACCGGTAACAAAAATCTGACGGTTACTTTTCGATATAACCACGTGAACCCCTGCCTTCTCTGACCATGCTGCAAGGTTCAGATCAGGATGTTTCTGAATATCTTCTATTTTGTTTTCGGTGTACCGCGAATGTGGAGTTGGAAAAGTATCATCAAAACCCCTGAATAATGGTGTTTTATTATCTTCTATATTATGGTCGAATACACCGAAAAGCTTTTTCCCCAATGGGTACTTTTTAATGCCGTAATGATGGTAAAGTCCAGCCTGGGCACCCCAGCAGATATGAAGTGTATTTGTTACATTTATTCTGCTCCAGTCGAGCACTTCAGTAAGATCCTTCCAGTAATCAACTGCTTCAAATTCAAGATTTTCCACAGGAGCTCCTGTGATTATCAATCCATCATACCTATTCTCTTTGATCTGTTCGAATGTCTTATAGAAAATATTCAGGTGTTCTTTAGCAGTGTTTTTCGAATCGTGCCTGTCCATATAAAAGAAGTCGAGCTCTATCTGCAATGGCGTGTTGGAGAGTACCCTGATAAAGTCAGTCTCGGTAACTATTTTGAGTGGCATAAGGTTACAGAGAGCAATCTTCAGCGGACGAATATCCTGTTGGGCTGCACGCTGCTCTCCCATAATAAATATATTTTCATTTTTGAGAATAGTTATTGCAGGAAGATTATCAGGTATATTAATTGGCATAGCTATTGCTTTTTTACGGGCACTAATTTAAACTTAAATAACATTAATAAAAACAAATGTGTCTGCGGAAGTTAAGTTCCTTATTTCAGAATAATCCTTCAGTGGATAAATATCTCTCACCGGTATCATAATTAAATGTCAGTATTTTTGATCCTGCAGGGAACTCATTTAATTTCTGATTTACAGCAGCAAGGGCTGCACCTGTGGAGATTCCTACAAAAAGACCCTCTTCTTTGGCAGCCCTTTTTGTAAATGTGAAAGCATCCTCTTTACTGATTTTTATTATACCGTCAAGAAGCTCAGTTCTCATTATAGAAGGGATGAAACCAGCACCTATCCCCTGTATCGGATGTGGGCCGGGAGCGCCACCACTTAGTACCGGCGATAGTTCCGGTTCCACCGCATAGACTTTCAAAGCCGGGAACCGGACCTTTAAGATTTGTGCACAACCTGTTATGTGTCCTCCTGTACCTACTCCAGTGATCATATAATCCAGGCCGCCGGGGAAGTCGGCAAGTATCTCCTGCGCTGTGGTATTTTTATGAATCTCAGTGTTGGCAGGATTGTCAAACTGCATGGGGATCCATGAACCCTGTATTTCGGTTTTTAACTGATTGGCCCTTTCGATTGCGCCTTTCATTCCTTTTTCCCTGGGAGTAAGATCAAGTTCAGCTCCATAGGCAATCATTATTTTTCTTCTTTCCAGCGACATTGATTCAGGCATTACAAGGATCAACCTGTAGCCTTTAACTGCTGCAACCATTGCAAGCCCTATACCTGTATTTCCTGATGTGGGTTCAATTATTGTTGTTCCCGGTTTTAAAATGCCTCTGTTTTCCGCATCAGCTATCATCGATAAGGCAATCCTGTCCTTAATACTTCCTCCGGGATTAGATTTTTCAAGTTTCATCCATACAGAAATATCTGATGGGAAAAGCTTGTTAATTTTTACATGCGGGGTATTGCCTATAGCCTCAAGAATCGAATTAGCTTTCATGATTTCCGGTTTTTTAAATTAGATGATAAAGTTCAATGGTTCCTGATATTGGTTCTGATCCCTCACAACAATCTCACTCTTATGATATGCAACAGAGAATGGAGCAATGCTTTCAGTAAGCCAGACATTGCCACCTATAATACTGTTCCTGCCAACCACGGTATCGCCTCCAAGAATGGTGCATCCAGCGTATAATATAACATTGTCTTCAATTGTAGGGTGCCGCTTTTTTGATGCTTTACTTTTATCCACGCTCAGTGCACCGAGAGTTACCCCCTGATATAGTTTTACAAAATTCCCGATAATGGCTGTTTCTCCAATTACTATCCCTGTGCCATGGTCAATAGAAAATGGGGTGCCTATCGATGCCCCGGGGTGAATATCTATGCCGGTTATCTTGTGTGCATATTCGGTGATCATCCTTGGAAGTAACGGCACCGAAAGCTTATTAATCGAATGTGCAACCCTGTAGCAATATATGGCAAAGAACCCAGGGTAGATGGCAATAACTTCAATAAGCTCTTTGGCAGCAGGATCCGACTCCAGAATAAACTGAGCATCTTTTAAAAGGAGCTTTTTTGTAGATGGAAGTGTTTCAATAAATTGTTGAGTTATTTGCTTATTTTCAGTCGACACGGCACTGAATATTGCTGTAAGCTGCTCTGTAACAGAACTCCCCGTAAAATATAATTCGGATTCTGTTAATCTCTCATTGTTCGGGAATAAGAGTCTAAAGACCTTCTTTACGGCAATTTCAACACCTTTTTTATCAGGAATATTCACTTTATTACGTTTTAAGAGCATTACTCAGGTCGTCCAGCAAATCGTCAATATGTTCAATGCCTACCGACAACCTGATCAGATTATCTGTTATCCCTATCTTCTGACGAAGCTCAGGAGGAAAATAATCATGCGTCATCAATGCAGAATAGTTTGCCAGCGATTCTACACCGCCCAGGCTGTCGGCCAGTTGAAAGATCTTTAGTTTACGGAAGAAATTATTAGCTTCCGGAAGTCCTCCTTTTATCCTGAATGAAACTATTCCTCCGAAACCAGTCATTTGCCTTTTCGCAAGTTCATGTCCAGGATGGTTCTCCAGACCGGGAAAAAATACTTTTTCAACATTTTGCTGGGTCTCAAGAAAACATGCAACGGTAAAAGCATTCTTCTCGTGCTGTTGCATTCTGATTGCCAATGTTTTGAGCCCTCTGATTATAAGCCAGGAATCAAATGGAGAGGGAACTGCTCCAATGGATTTCTGGGTAAAAAGGATCCTTTTATAGTAATCTTCATTATTCAGGACAACTGCCCCGCCTATTATATCAGAATGCCCATTTATATACTTGGTTGTGCTATGAACGACGATATCGGCTCCCAGAAGAAGTGGTTTCTGAAAGTAAGGTGATGCAAAGGTGTTATCAACAACTGAAATAGCTTTATTATTCTGACAAAGAGTTGAAATGGCTTTAATATCAAAGATCTTCAGAGTAGGGTTGGTTGGAGTCTCAATCCATACCATCTTTGTCGAAGGCATAAACGCATTTTTTAAAGCATCGAGATCGGTGAAATCTGTAAAGGTGAACCGGATATTTACCGGTTCAAGGAACTCTTTTATCATTCTATAAGTGCCACCATACATATCTTCAGGTGCAATAACATGATCGCCCGGGTGCAAAAGTGAAAATATTGCATGTTCTGCAGCGAGCCCTGAAGAAAATGTCAGTCCAAACCTGCCTTCTTCAAGCGATGCTATACATTTATCGAGAGCTGAACGGGTAGGGTTTGACACTCTCGAGTACTCAAAACCTTTATTCTTGTTTACCTCTTCCTGTGTAAACGTTGATGTCTGGTAGATTGGAACAATAGTAGCACCAGTTGCTGCGTCAGGTTCCTGCCCGACCCAAATAGCTTTCGTTTCAAATTTCATTGATTAAAAAATATAGTTTGTCTAATACAAATTTAAACATTTGTACAACATATATTGTTCATATTTTCAGCGAAGAGATGATTGGCTCCAGAGCCAGATGTCGGCCGGAAGTTTACACTACCATGCCCGCGGCCATAGTCTCGTTGGTGCCTTCGTCGAGAAATACCATACTCCCTGTGATATTGTTCTTACGATAGGGGTCGAAAAAGACCGGTTTGGAGGTTTTTATTGTTATATGAGCTATATCATTCATACGAATCTCAGTATTAACATTGTCCTCTTCAAGAGTATTAATATTCATTCTGTAATGGATTGATTTCACAATACATCCTGCTTCATTACTGTTCATCCTGATAAGATATTTTCCGCCAGGTTTAAGCGGACGCTCATTAAACCAGCATATCATCAGGTTGATATCCTGACTGATATCCGGAATATCGTTTTTGGCTACAAGCATATCGCCACGGCTGATATCTATCTGATCTTCGAGAGAGATGGTAACTGAATCGCCGGCAATACTTTCTGAAAGTGTTTTACCCAGAACATCAATACTTTTTATTTTCGATGTTCTCATTGAAGGCAAAACGGTTACTTCATCGCCTGGACGGAAAATCCCACCAGCTACACGACCGGCATAGCCTCTGTAGTCGTGAAATTCAGACGTATGTGGACGAATTATGGTCTGAACAGGAAAACGCGGAGTATCCGAATTTTTATCTTTCTCAATTTCAATTGTTTCGATAAGACGAAGAAAAGTTATTCCATCGTACCAGTTCATGTTATCCGATTTATCAACCACATTATCACCATATTTTGCGCTGATAGGAATATACCTTGCATCAGTAATTCCGAGTTTGGATACCAGGAGCGAAAGCTCACCTTTAATCTCATCAAATATTTTTTCGGAGTAGTTAACCATATCCATCTTGTTGATACAGAATATTATATGTCTGATATCAAGAAGTGAGGCAATATATGAATGCCTGATGGTCTGTTCTAACACTCCCTTGCGTGCATCTATCAGTATCACAGCAAGATCGGCAGTACTTGCGCCGGTTACCATATTGCGGGTATACTGTATATGCCCGGGTGTATCAGCAATAATAAATTTTCTGACGGGTGTTGCAAAATATCTGTAAGCCACATCTATTGTAATACCCTGTTCCCGTTCAGCCCTGAGTCCGTCGGTAAGTAATGAAAGGTCAAGTTCCTGTCTGCCAAGTCTTTTCCCCGAAGCAACAATATGCTCCATCTGATCTTCAAAGATTGATTTGCTGTCGTAAAGCAATCTCCCGATAAGTGTGCTTTTTCCATCATCAACACTTCCTGCGGTTGTAAACCTCAGCAGACTCTTATATTTGCTTTTTCCGTTAACTGTCATATTGTAGAATGTCTTTCTTGTTAATTTAGTTTTCGACTCACGACTCATCACGACTCACGACTCACGACTCACGACTCACGACTCATAGCAAAAAGTTCTTGCTCTCCGCTCTCCGCTCTCCGCTTTTTAAAAGTATCCTTCTTTTTTCCGGTCCTCCATCGCTGCTTCCGACCTCTTGTCATCGTACCTGCCTCCTCTTTCGGTTACTCTGGTAGCAGCAATCTCAGCAATAATATCCTCAAGTTTATTTGCTTTTGAGAGGGTAACTCCGGTACATGTAATGTCTCCTATTGTTCGGCATCTGACATCGGTCTCAAAAACCTTCTCGTTCGGCTTGAGTTGCATAAAAGGAGCCCATGCAAGGTAAACTCCGTTACGTTCGAATATTTTGCGTTTGTGAGTGTAATAGAGCGACGGTAGTTTTATATTCTCATTCAGTATATACTGCCAGACATCAAGTTCAGTCCAGTTACTGATAGGGAAGACCCTGAAATGTTCACCCATGTTTTTCTTCCCGTTGAAGATGTTCCATAATTCCGGGCGTTGATTTTTAGGGTCCCACTGACCGAATTCATTTCTGTGGGAAAAGAACCTTTCCTTAGCCCTTGCCTTTTCTTCATCACGTCGTCCACCACCAATTGCAACATCAATTTTAAGCTCTTCTATGGCATCAAGCAGTGTGATAGATTGTGCTTTATTCCTGCTTGCATTAACGCCATGTTCTTCTGTAACACGCCCGTTATCAATTGAATCCTGAACTTTTTTTACTATCAGTTCAGCTCCGAATTCTTCTGCCAGATCATCACGGAATTTTAATGTCTCTTCAAAATTATGACCTGTGTCGATGTGCATCAGGGTGAAAGGGATCTTCGCCGGCCAGAATGCTTTTCTGGCGAGATAAACGAGAACTATTGAGTCTTTTCCGCCTGAGAAGAGCAGTACCTTATTCTCAAACTGAGCTGCTACCTCCCTCATTACAAAAATAGCCTCATTCTCAAGTTCCTTAAGATGTTCATCATTAATATTGAAATTGTTCTTCATTTAATGTTGTCTGTGTTTTATAAAATTTGGCGTAGTCACGACTACGCATTACAAAAACTTTATTCATATAACATGCTCTTTACCTCAGTCCTGATGCCTGACGCCTGTCGCCTATTTTATATGACACCCGCATTCCTTCGGCCCTTCGTTTTCCCACCACCATCTGCCTGAACGGAAATCTTCGCCGGGTTTGACTGCCCTGGTACAAGGCTGACAGCCAATGCTCAGGAATCCTTTGTCGTGCAGTGAGTTATAGGGGATGTAATTTTCTTCAATATACTTTTCCACATCCTCTAGCGACCAGTCGTAAAGGGGATGAAACTTAAAAAGTTTCTTGTCGTGATCATATTCCAGGTCACTCATATTGCTTCTGCTGTCTGACTGACTGGACCTGATACCCGAGATCCAGCATTCCATGCCGCCGAGTGCCCTTGTTAGCGGAACCACTTTTCTGATTTTACAACACTCTTCCCTGTTTTCTATTGAATCGTAAAAGCTGAATGGTCCCTTTTGTGTCACCATATCTTCAACAGCAAGATAATCAGGAAAATAGACATTTATTTTTTTTCTATATCTGAGTATTGTATTTGAAAAAACATCATAAGTCTCAGGGAATAATCTTCCGGTCTCCAGTGTTACAACTTTTATTGGAAAATTATTTGTAAAGATCTTGTGTGTAATAACCTGATCTTCAATTCCGAAACTTGTAGTGAAAATTGTCTTTCCCGGAAAAAGCGATGCAATCTTATCAAGTCGTTCCTCTATCGTTTTACCCGATAATTCTTCACCCAACTCTTTTAACTTCATATTTTTTCCTGTTAATTTTAATAAAGCGAATCATACTGATCTTGTGGATATGAGCCCATAACCTTTCATGGAAATAGTAGAGAATAGTTTTAGTCAGTACCTCCACACTTCCGATAGACAATGCCAGGGATATTTTACCTGTTATGAAATAACTGATAATCATCGTATCAATGGTTCCCACTATGCGCCATGATACAGATTTGATTATACTCTTTAGCGGTTTATCAGCCCTGTCGCTGACTTTAAGGATTCTTGAAGGTCCCCGTTTGATTTCAGCCTGGTCTATTAGTACGTCGAGCATAATATATTCTTTTCAGTTTTGATCAAATATATGTTATGGGATTGAATCATTTGTTGGCAATTATGCGATAATCACATTAGTATTTATACACATAGGAGCATATGCAATTAGCCCCAGTAACAGGTAGGAAAGTGCGCACTTCAGGTCTGATTGTTGCCGGAGAAAAAATGCATTATAGAATCCTCCAGACATTGATTTCGCTCTGCAGGCGCGAATAAGTGCGCCTTTGCGTTACTTGCAGAAGTATTGTTGACAGGATTAATTGTAAGAAATACTAAAAATGTTCCTTTCAGATGGACAATTTTATTGTTATTCTTATAACAGGGTCTGTGAAATTATTAACAGACGTCCTTCCCAGCATTCTGTTCTGAGATTATTCCTCCGGTTTCCTTAATGAGTGATAAAAGCTCTTTAAGATCGTCTTCTGAGGTAACCGGATTGATTATAGTAACTCTAATCCATATTTTACAGCCAAGTTCAGCCTGAACAATATAAAATGATCCTTCTTTAACAATTTTATCTCTTATTGCTGCATTAACACTATTCAGCTGATCACCATTGATTCCAGCAGGAGCATATCTGAAACAAATTATATTACTGTCGGGCTTAACAGCCAGCTCCAATTCAATATCCGCTTCAATAATTTCTGCAAACCAGACTGCGATATCATATCTGCTGTCAATATATTCCCTGTAATAGTTATCTCCGTAATATTTGATTGCTGTATAGGCAATAATTCCCAGGGCACTTTTAGTACATTCGATTGTCCGTGTTGCACTATTATACCAGACATTCTTCTGTGATTTCTGAAAAAGATAAGAGGCTTTCTGCGCAAATGTCTCAAATGATCTCTCCCCGTTTCGGAACATTACAAGAGTATTTAAAGCAGGTACCAAAAGCATTTTGTGAAAATCTATTACAACAGAATCAGCTCTATGGATCCCGTCAACCCTTTTTTTATATCTGTCGGAGAAGAGGGCTCCCATACCATGTGCCCCGTCAACATGCAGCCAGAGATTGTACTTATCACAGAAATCTGCAATTGCATTAAGGTCGTCATATGTTCCTGTTGCGGTGGAGCAGGAGTTAGCCGCGACGGCTATAACTTTTACACCGCCATCTTCAGCTTTTTTCTTATATTCTTCAAGAAGATCAGTTCGCATTCTGTAATCATGACCGAAAGGAATTTTAACGATAGATTCTTCTCCAAGTCCCATAATTTTGACATTTCTGCCTATGCTGTAATGCGATTGTTCCGACATCATATATCCGGGCCTTGATTCGTTCCTGATCCCTTCCTCCCAGATATTATAGTCTGTTTTTGCCTGTCTGGCTGCCAGCATTGCCGTAAGATTCCCAGCTGTTCCTCCATGTGTGAAGATCCCGTCAAATCCTTTCGGATAACCAATCATTTCGCCGAAACGGTCGATGACATTCCGTTCCATTGCCATATTCACCGGTCCCATTTCATAGATTGCTGCACCGTTATTCAAAAGAGTAGTGCAGAACTGGGCGAGTACAGCTGTTGGGAGTGGAGAGGTTACCTGATGGCCGATATAATGAGGGTGATGAATATGGATTGAGTGGTTAATTATACGTCGGATATATAAATCGAAGGGTTCCATTGCGCCCCCGCCGGAATTAAATGAAAATAACTCAGCAAGCTTATCCGGCTCATTCCATGGCAGTACAGGCATCTCTTTCCCTGTTAAGGCATCATTTAAATAATCTGCCAGAGTATCAACAAGAGTATGCCCTTCTTTTCTGAACTTTTCAGGGTCGAAGGGGGTGGGTATTTTTAATTTGCTGCTATTCATTTTAAATTTTATTTGCCACTAAGACGCCAAGGCACAAAGGTTCATAAAGGGCTTCCACCAATTATAATTTTTTTCTGTTTCTTAGTGACTTTGCGCCTTGGTGGCATTTATTTCAGATTTTAATTCTTTAAAGAACGTTTTTATGACCATATCATCAGAATTATTTTCAGCTTCAGCATAGATTTCATTCAGTCCTTTCTTGTTTGCAATCATTTTAATAAGCATCTCAATTATTCCACAATAACCTGTTGGAATTTGAGTATCAGAATGATAGGATGGGGCCTCCAAATTGTATTTTTCGAAAAATTCTTTCAGGATAATGTAACGCTCCTTATATTTCAGGAAGATTGGTTCAATACTCCCGAAAGTTTTAACAAAATTATCAAATCGTTGAGTTACATTTTTTATTATCAGGTGGCCTAACTCTTCACGGTTTATTCCCCTGGTAAGGTATATCTCTGAATACCTGTAGATCCCGGTGAATCCAAATGCATCCAGATCATCTGCAACAGAAAGAATTGTCATCAGATCGAACTCTCCTGTAGTATTTTGATATTCCTTGTTATCGTGATTTTCGATAGCGGTGAGAAGTACCTCATACCTGGATTCACTGAGGTTGTTATTTCTGAGGAATTGTTTACAAAGATCTTTACTGTGATGTCCATGTTTTATTCCCGGATCAACTGACATGCCGATATCGTGGAGATAGGAGGCAATTATAAGATTTTCAGGAAGACGAGGATCAGTGAATTTCTTTTGTTCTTCAAGGCTGGTAATCAGTTCTTTGGAATAATTCCAAACTCTCCTGTGGTGATGAATACCATGCGAAGGAAGAGTTTTTTCATCATAAACAGATATAAAAAACTCTTCAAGGATCTGTTTATATCTGATTTCAGCAGATTCTATAATAGCGTGCAGATTCATATATTGAAAAAAAAGCAAAAGACAGAGCCCTTTGCTTTTGAACAGGCTGTCTGATAATTAATTATGAATTAATCATCTGTTGTGCAAGATCGAGAATAGTAGTGTCGTCGAATGTAACTATACCACCGTCTGGTCCCTGTTCAAAATGAATTCCAACGCTCTGGCCTTTGTCAAAATTTCTCCCTCCGAAGTAGTTTCTAACTGTCTCTTCATTCAAATCCAGTTTATCTGCAAT
This sequence comes from Bacteroidales bacterium, assembly GCA_031396165.1. GTDB lineage: Bacteria > Bacteroidota > Bacteroidia > Bacteroidales > VadinHA17 > LD21. The sequence goes on from JANNKF010000397.1 coordinate 12,355, forward strand.
GTTCCTCATACTTCCGGAGGGTAATTGGTCTTTTATCTTCCGGAGTTCATTAAAGGTTATTGTTTTCGTCATGGTATTTAAATTTATCCGTTTAATAATTTAAAGTCAAGTTGAGACCCAAAGTTAATCATTATATAGGAAACAAGAAAAGTAATACTATTATTTCGTCAGGCTGCAATTTATTTTACCACTCTATTCTCTGCGTTCTCAGCGGTTAATTCTTTTCATTTAATCCCTCCATCAAACTGAGAAATAATTTTAGCGCTTTTCTTTTATCATCATTAAAGTTATAATCGATATTCTCCTTGAGGTATATGCTCAGTTCATTACCGGAAATGACACCGGCATTACCGTATTTTTCTACTACCGCACTGATATTCCTTACTCCCAGGGAGAGAGCATTATTGAATTCAGAAATAAAATTCCCATCGAGTTTTTTATTGGCAGTCCAGCAGGCAAAAACAAATGGCAGACCTGAAAATTTTCTCCATTCCTCCGCCAGATCAATACCTGATCTGAAGCTCTTTTCATACTCAAAACACTGGTCACCAATCAGAACTACTGCTTCATTGAATCCTATGTTCCTGAAGTCAAATCCTTTTGATGTATTTATCCAGCTGAATTCCCTCTTCCAGAAGTTTTTTGCCAGCACTTTTGTGAGGTTGACCGATGATCTCGACCGGTAATCGAGGAAAATAGTCTCTATATTTTCAAAGGGACAATTACTCAACAACATAACGGTTCTTACTTTTCCGTTGGCCCCGATGCAGAATTCACTTATAATATAATATTCTTTCAAAAGTGGAAGAGCTGCTACCGGTATGAGTCCGATATCTGCCTTTCCTGCAATAAGTTTGGCAGCACATTCTGCCGGATGATCTGTTTCAAGCGTTACTTTTTTATCAAACCCGCTCTCCGTTAATCCATAGATAAAAGGATAAGTATTTGCATATTTTACTGCTGAAATCCTGATTTTCCCCATACACTTTTTTTACAACGACTAAAATACTACTTTTGTCTATACACTTATAACAACTGAAAACTCAATCTGATTAATAATGGAATTAAATTTTCTAACGGCCATATCTCCGCTTGATGGAAGATACAGACAAAAAGTGGATGAACTGGATCTGTACTTTTCAGAATTCGGTCTTATAAGGTATCGTCTGATGGTTGAAGTAGAGTATTTCATAGCTCTTTGCAATATCCCACTTCCGCAACTGGCTGACTTTCCTAAAGAAAATTTTAAAACACTCCGATCGGTTTATGATGACTTTGATCTTACCGATGCAGAGAAAATTAAGGAGAGGGAAAAAATAACCAACCATGATATAAAAGCAATAGAATATTTCCTGAAGGAGAAGTTTTTTCAATCGGGTTGGGGAAAATGGAGCGAATTTATTCATTTTGGACTGACATCACAGGATATTAATAATACAGCTGTACCGCTCTCAATTAAAGATGCCCTCATAAATGTTTATTTTCCACTGCTTTATGAGATCAGAGAGACTCTTGCAACTTTTGCTGACAACTGGAAAGATATACCAATGCTTGCCCGGACACATGGGCAGCCAGCTTCACCTACGAGGCTTGGTAAAGAGCTTGAAGTCTTCATCGCAAGGATCGATGGTCAGACCAGGTATTTCGGACAGATACCCTATTCTGCAAAATTTGGAGGTGCCACAGGTAATTTCAACGCGCATAAAGTGGCCTATCCCGAGATCGACTGGATCTCATTTGCAAATAATTTTGTGAATGGGGAACTTGGTCTCGAACGATCACATCCTACAACACAGATTGAGCATTACGACAATCTTGCAGCACTCTTCGACAATATGAGGAGGATAAATGTCATACTTATTGATCTTTGCCGGGATATCTGGACATATATTTCCATGGAATATTTCACACAAAAGATAAAGAAAGGTGAGATAGGATCTTCTGCGATGCCGCATAAGGTAAATCCGATTGATTTTGAAAATGCAGAGGGTAACTTTGGTTATGCAAATGCTATTTTTGAACACCTATCCCTGAAGCTCCCCATCTCAAGGCTTCAGCGCGACCTGACAGATTCTACAGTTTCAAGGAATATCGGCGTGCCAATTGGTCATTCGGTGCTTGCCTTCAATTCGCTTCAGAAAGGTCTTAATAAGCTCATTGTCAATACAGATAAAATAAAGTCGGACCTCGATAACAACTGGGCTGTTGTAGCTGAAGCAATACAGACTATTCTTCGACGGGAAGGATATCCGAAACCTTATGAGGCGCTTCTTGAGCTCACCAGAACCAATGAAAAAATAACACACTCATCGATAACCGGCTTTATTGAAAATCTTAACATCAGCGATGATATAAAAGCAGAACTTATGGCAATCAGTCCATTTAATTACACAGGTTTCTAATCGTATTGCCAGATGAAGAATGTACGGTTGCTGCTAAAATATTTTGCTCCTTATAAATGGTCAGCAGTAAGAAGTATTGTATATAATATATTGAGTGCGTTGTTCGCTCTTGGAACCTATTCGCTGGCTGCCCCGTTCTTAACAATCCTATTCGATAAAGTTGAAATAGTTCCTGATCCCGGAGCATTCCAGTTTAGTGCGGATTATATAAAGAGTTTTGCAAAATTCTACATTTCATCTTTTATTGAGAACAGGGGACAAGCTTCAGCACTCATGCTTGTTGTAATAATTGTAATTGTAGCGAGCCTGTTTAAAAATGGTTTTATATTTCTCGCTAATAACAGCATGGCGTTCATGAGGGCAAGTACTGTCAGAGACCTCCGACGAAGTTTGTACAACAAAGTACTGAGACTGCCCCTCTCTTTCTTTACCAATGCCCGAAAAGGCGATATAATGACCAGAATATCAAACGATGTACAGGAGATTGAGGTATCGGTAATGGCCTCACTTACAATGATGTTCAGAGATCCAATGTACATCCTTATTTTCCTGATCTTTTTATTTATAAGCAGTTATGAGCTTACGCTTTTTGCTCTAATACTTCTTCCTGTAAGCGGCTGGCTTATCGGCAGAACAAGCAGAACGCTCAGATCCTCATCTTTGCTCGGACAACAATATCTTGGCAGACTTCTTTCCATTGTTGAAGAAACATTAACCGGTCTCAGAATTATCAAAGGATTTAATGCAGAGGAAAAAATGAAGATTCAGTTTGCCGGGTCAAACGAACGCTATGCCAAAGTTTTCAAAAGGGTTATCAGGAAGGCTTACCTTGCTTCTCCTATAAGTGAGTTTCTTGCCACAATTGTTGTTATGGTGCTGATGTATGTTGGAGGAAATCTTGCACTTACGGGTACAGGTAACATGACTCCTGAAAAACTAATTGCTTTTCTGATAGTTTTTTCCCAGATCATTCAGCCCGCAAAGAACATAACTACTGCATATTTCAGCATTCAGAAAGGGATGGCTTCAATTGACAGGATTGACCAGATCCTTGATGCTGAAGAAAAGATAACCGAAAAAGCTGATGCCAGACCTGTTTCTTCTTTTAATGATTCAATTGAGTTTAAAGGCACATGGTACGGTTATAACAATGAGCCGGTTCTAAAAGATATTAACCTTAAAATCAAAAAGGGACAAACAGTAGCCATAGTTGGAAAATCAGGTGCCGGAAAATCGACATTAGCCGATCTGCTTCCTCGATTTATGGATGTTGACCAGGGTAGTGTTCTGATTGACGGAATTGATGTAAGAGACTTGAAAACCAGGGATTTGCGATTCCTTATGGGGATTGTGAGCCAACACCCGATACTCTTTAATACATCCTTTAAGGAAAATATTGCATTCGGTGTTGAGATTGCAGATATGGAAAAGGTAGAAAATGCAGCCCGTATAGCCAATGCGCACGATTTCATTCTGGAAACTGAAAATGGATATGAAAATCTCGTTGGTGAGTCAGGTAATAAACTTAGCGGCGGACAAAGGCAGAGAATTAGTATTGCCAGGGCAATTATGGCTAACCCGCCAATTTTGATTCTCGATGAGGCTACATCGGCACTGGATACGGAATCTGAAAGACTCGTACAGGATGCCATGTTGAAATTGATGAAGAACAGGACCTCAATTGTAATTGCGCACAGACTATCTACAATCCAGCATGCAGATATGATAGTAGTTCTGGATGAAGGCAGAATAGTCGAAACCGGAACCCACTCTGAGCTGATGAATAAAAAAGACGGATTCTACAGTAAACTGCATAGCTATCAGGCTATTTAGTCAATGATCATCTCTAAAAAGCTGCAGGCTTATTTATACATTTTAATCCTGATCATTACAGGATCACTTACCACAATTACAACAGAGGCACAGATTACGTTTTCATACCATTCACAATTCTCTTATCTGAAGGGCAAGGATGCAGTTTTGTTGCCTGCAAATTGGATTAATCCAGGTTATAACTATTCAACCTGGGCCACAGGTAATGCACCATTCCGTTTTGGCGACGGAGCATCGGGTGTGGAACTCAGTGACATGCAAAACAACTATTCAACACTCTGCCTAAGGTCAACTTTCCTAAGTACTAATAGTGCATTGATAAAGCAGGTTCTGTTTACTGTTGATTATGATGATGGTTTTGTTATCTGGATCAATGGAGTTATGATATTAAGTAAAAATGCGCCGGCCAGTCTTGTATACAATGCATTTGCCCCAGCAAACCATGAATCAGGTTCCGGGGAGATTTATACTGTTGATTCAGGTGGGCTTAACCTGGTTGACGGAACGAACACTATCGCTGTAATGTGTTTCAATGTCAACCTGACGAGTACAGATTTCTATTTCGATCTGGCAATTCAGGCTGAGATGGATATTCCCGAGACGCAAGACACAAGTGTTATCTCATTCAGCAATAGATCAGGATATTATGATAGTCCGTTTGATCTTATTCTTAATTCTTCTGATCCCTCAAAACAGATCATTTTTACACTCGACGGCAGCAATCCGCAGAATTCACTTACAGGCATTTTAGCATCTTCTCCGGCTGTGATAAATATAGATCCTTCAAGTATTGCAGGAAGACCTTTGACGCCTGCAGTTGTAGTGAGGGCTTCCGTGACTGAACCTGGTTACAAGCCGGCAAAACCTGTATCCGCAACATTTATTTTTACTGAAAAAATAAAGAAGCAAATGTATCCGGGAGGTGGATGGCCCTTAACAAGTATTAATGGCCAGGTTATCGACCTGGATGTAGATACGATGGTTGTAAAGAATTCTGCATATTCAGCTTTATTCAATAATTCTCTTAAGGATATTCCGGCTATTTCCGTGATAACCGATCTTAAAAATCTGTTCGACCCGGCCTCCGGAATATATGTAAACGCTTTGGGGCATGGTCTTAACTGGGAAAAAGAGTGCAGCGTAGAGTTAATACCAAATGATGATTCGGAGGGATTCAAAATAAATGCCGGACTCAGGATAAGAGGTGGATTTAGCCGGCGCGATGATTTTCCGAAGCATGCTTTCAGACTTTTTTTCCGGGATATATATGGTAGTGCGAAACTCAACTTTCCCCTTTTCGGAAAAGAAGGGGTTGATCACTTTGACAAGATTGATCTGAGGTCGGAACAGAATTATGCCTGGAATAACGGAAATATTAATAATAGTTTTGTAAGGGAGGTATTCTCACGCGACACTCAGCGCGATATGGGTCAGCCATATACCAGAAGCCGGTATTATCATTTGTATCTGAACGGAATGTACTGGGGATTGTATCAGACACAGGAACGCTCTGAAGCGAAGTATGCATCAGATTATCTGGGTGGTGAGGATGAAGATTATGATGTTATAAAAGTCAATGGTGAGAATTTCCAGTATAAGATTGAAGCATCTGACGGTAATCTCGATTCGTGGCAGAGGTTGTGGAATATGTGTAAAGCAGGATTTGTTTCCAACAGCAACTATTTTGCAATTGAAGGAAAAGGCCCTGACGGAAAACCGGTAAAAGGGGGAGAAGTACAGGTAGATATTGATAATCTGATTGATTACATGCTTGTGAATTTCTATTCAGGAAATTTTGACGGACCCTTATCAAAATTTCTAAAGAATAAGGTTCCGAATAACTTTTATGCCATTGATGACAGGACAGACAAATCGACAGGATTCACTTTTTATGCACACGATAATGAGCATTCACTGTTCGATGAACCTCATCCTCCGGGAATAGGAATTATGGAGAACAGGGTTAATGTCGGAGTTCTCACTGACGATTTGAAGATGGAGATTAATGACTTTTCGGGTTTCAATCCTCAATGGCTTCACTTTAAACTTTCGGCCAGTTCAGAATACAGGATCCGTTTTGCCGACAGGGCTTACAGACATTTCCAGTCAGGAGGTGTTTTTACCCCCGACAGTGCACTTGTAAGGCTTAATAAGCGTATTGGAGAAGTTGATCTGGCTGTTATTGCAGAATCGGCCCGGTGGGGAGATGCAAAAAGAGGTTCGGCAAAGTCTTATACACGTAATGATCAGTGGCTGCCTGAAATAACTAAAATAAGGTCCAATTTTATTCCTTCCAGACCGGGAAAAGTAATTGCCCAGCTTAAGAATGCTGATCTTTATCCCGATATTGAGGCTCCGGTGATCAGGAGTTCTTCGGGAGGGACTTCTGAAAAGGAAATACCTTTTACATCAAAACTTACTGTTACTATTAATAATATTAACCCTTCGGGAAACATTTATTACACACTTAACGGAAATGATCCCCGCCGCGCCGGAGGTGGATTCAATTCAGGTACAATATTCAGTAACAGCAATGTATTATTGTCAATTGAAGAATCAACTTTGATAATTGCCCGCGTATTTAACAATGGGATCTGGAGTGCCCCATGCGAGGTACGATTCATAAAGCCGGAGCTCGACTATTCTGATCTGAAAATAACAGAAGTACATTACCATCCCGAAGACGTCATTAATGGTAGTGACACATTATCGGGTAAGGATTTTGAATTTATTGAACTCAAAAATACAAGCGACCATTCATTAAATCTGAGCGGTCTCGAATTGGATAGTGCTGTTCATTATATATTTCCTGAAAATACGCTTCTCCCTCCGAAAGGATTTTATGTAATCACTTCAAAATCAGCGGCCTTTTATGAATACTATGGTCTTATTGCATCAGGTAATTACCAGGGAAACCTGTCTAATTCAGGTGAAGAGATCCTACTGAAAGATGCAGAAGGAAGGAGCATTATAAATTTCATTTATGAGGATTCCCCTCCATGGCCCGGCTCTGCCGATGGTGACGGATACTCCATGGCTTCTGTTGAAAAGGAACCGGTAGGCAACCCTGTCGATTTTAAATACTGGAGAAACTCTGTGAATAAGGGGGGTAATCCTTTTGCTGACAATATACTTCGGGATTCTGATCCTGTTAGTGGTAAATCAAACCTGCACATCGAAGCCTGGCCCAATCCTGCCAATGGCTTGATAAACATCTCTGTGCTGGCAGATGAAGAAATTGAGGTTTTCGATTTGATTCTGACTGATCTGACAGGCAGAAAAGTTTATCAGGCAATAACAAGCAGTAATGCTACTATAGATCTTGGATTGCAGGGCCTTAAGCCGGGGATTTATATTCTGAGGATGTCTTCCGTAGACCATTCAGGTTGGCTGAGGATAATTTTTGTCAATTGAATCTCAATCAATTATCCGTGGCGTGTTATTGATTTTCAAGCGGCTTGCAATATCTTTTTGATGATTGCTGGTACACTTAATTTCTTATATTTGTTAGTTGTTGTTTTCCTGAATATTTATAAATTTTGAATTAGACATATCTGTTATGTACCGACGACTTATATTAATATTTTTTACTGTTATTTTATTAACAGCTACAGTTTATTCCCAGAAACAAAATCAGAAACAGAATCCTCAAACCGGTGGTAAGCATACCTTTACTCTTGGCACATCTGATTTTCTTTTAGACGATAAGCCATTCCAGATAATTGCCGGTGAAATGCATCCTGCCAGAATACCGGCTGAATACTGGCGTCATAGGATCCAGATGGCTAAAGCAATGGGTTGTAATACCATCTCTGTTTATCTGTTCTGGAATTATCACGAATCTGAGGAAGGAGTTTTTGATTTTAGCTCTGAAAACCGTAATCTAAGGGAGTTTTTCCGGCTTGTCGGGGAAGAAGATATGTGGCTGATAATCAGGCCAGGGCCATACGTCTGTGCCGAGTGGGAGCTGGGAGGAATTCCTCCATACCTTCTTCGAATCCCCGATATAAAATTAAGGTGCATGGATTCACGCTATATGAGCGCAGCCGAAAGATATATCGGCAAACTTGCCGAAGAAATTAAACCATTTATGATTACAAACGGTGGAACACTTTTACTCCTACAGATTGAGAATGAATATGGAAGTTTCGGGAATGATAGAAATTATATGCTAAGGCTCAGGGAGGTTTGGAGGGAAAATGGTATTGATGTT
>JANNKF010000115.1:0-7514 GCA_031396165.1 Bacteroidales bacterium
CTATCGAGTTGGAGTATATCATAATTAAGCCTGACAAGCATTTCCTGATTTTGCCTCAGTCGAACTAAATTTCGTTGCTGGAATAACTGATCGTCATTTATAAATTTAATGATACCATCTTTCACGTTAGTTAGTTTCAGTGGCGATGTTGTTCTTACACGTACATTGAGACGATCCCTCATCCTGATATTAATTGTATCATAAACATCTTGCTTGATATCGAAGTCTACAAAATCCGGGATTCCATCATTTCCATTATCAATTACCCAAAAAGCACTGATATCATCTATATTCTCTATTTCCTTAAGGTCAAGAGCCAGCAGAGTGGCTAAAAGTTCATGGTTATGCTCAACAGAATAAGTGTGAAGTCGGTTCAGATGCGAAATCATCTCATCAGTGGTTGCAGCATTAGTTCTTAATATAAGATCCGAGGTATATGAAGAAGGAGAAGTAGTTTTAAATATATAAGCAGCACCTACTCCCAATGCAACACTTAAACCCAGTGGCAACCATCTTTTAAGCAAAAATATTATGGAAATAAGAAAAGCTGTTCCGATTGCAGTTGCCCACTTGCTTAATGTTCTGCCCATTCTTCTGAAGAGGTCCAACAGGTCTATCTCGTCATCCCTGACATTCTTGTTATTAGTTGTGATCTCAGACATATGTATTATTTGACTGGTTAGTTATACAAATATATTGAAATTCGGTGCATTTCCAAATGATCAGATGAGCCTGAATACCTTTTTCGCCAGATCGTTCATTAGTGGTTTATAATCCTGAATAAATTCCCCTGTTACACGATTCCCTATAACAAGACAGATAGTCAGGGCTTTGTGACCCAGAAGAGCTGATAGCCCATAGATTGCCGAACTTTCCATTTCATAATTACTGATTGTTCTTCCTCTGTGTGTAAATTCAGATAACTTATCGTTTATCTCATTATCAAAAGTTTCGAGTCTCAATCTTCTACCCTGTGGTGCGTAAAATCCGGGAGCTGAGATTGTAATTCCTCTGATAAACTTCTCGTGACTGAAAAGTTCAACCAACTCCTTATTTGCATTTACTGCATAGGGGTAGGAGAGTGTGTCGGGCCATTCGAGCTCTTCCGCAAGATGGTCTGATAATCCGGTATCGAGAATCCAATCGTAGCCTTCATAGAAATGCAGGAGTCCGTCGAAGCCAACTGCTGTTTCAGTCAGAACACAGGAACCTGCCGGAATATCTGATCTCAATCCCCCGGAGGTACCAATTCTTACTATTGTAAGAGTTACTGGCTCTTCAATTGCGATTCCAGTCTTAAGATCAATATTAACTAGTGCATCAAGCTCATTTAAAAGTATATCTATATTGTCGGTCCCTATACCTGATGAGATTACAGTGATTTCCGTATTCTCAAAATACCCTGTAACTGTACGGAATTCCCTGTTCTCTTTCCGAACTCGTACCTCCTGCATAAGCGATGCAAGCATATCAACCCGTCCAGGGTCACCTACAATTACAATCTTATCGGAAATATCTCCCGGCAGGAGATTAAGATGAAAAATGCTCCCGTCTTTATTTGTAATGAGCTCAGTTTTCTTTTGCATAGAAAAAAATTATCCCCAAATTTACAATAAACCGTGGATTCCGGAAGGGGTAAGAATAAAATTACTTTTTTTAACCACGGTCCCGATTACTATCGGGAACACGGAGTAACACGGAGTTTCACAGGGATTATATAGATAAATAGGGTAGTTCTTATAGAATAACCATTATCAATAAGTTCCTCCCGCCTGCCGCCTGACGCCTGACGCCTTTTTATTTATAGTACGACATTATCCTCCCGGAGATCAACTGCAGTGAGATCTCCGCCAGCTTGGCCTGATACTCAACCGATAATAGCCTTTCTTTAGCATCTAGAAGACTCTTTTGCACTTCGCGGAGCTCAATTCCCGAAAGACTTCCAAGTTTATACCTTTCAAGAGCAATATCGAGGTTTTCAGAGGCTGTACTTAGATTCTGTTCCTCCATACGTATGAGCCGTAAATTGTTACCGTAAGCACTATAAAGTGTTATTAAGTCGGCTTTAATTCCCTGCTCAACTTCAAGATATCTCAGCTCTTTATTCTGAAGTTCAATAGAGGAATTATTTATACTTCTTCGTTGATTAAAACCATCAAAAAGATTGACTCCCATTGTAAGACCGTAATTCATTCCATTGGTGATCTGGTTCTTATTTGTACCTGTAGAAAAAGTATTCAGATTATAGCTGTAACCGGTCGATAAATTGAGATAAGGATATGATCTGGAAACGACCAGTTTATAGTCATATTCCGAAACAATTGTATTTTTTGAGGCTATAATAAGGCTTGTATTGCCGACAAGTGTCTCCTCAAATAATTTCTCATACAAAAGTTGCTGGTTTACAATTATTGACGTGTCTTTTGTCATAAAACTTGCACCAAGATCTTCAACTGCCATCAATTCATTTAACCTGATCTGCGTCGATCTCACAACTTCAAATTGTTTTGATAAGCGAGAACTGTCCGCATTCAGATAAACCTGTGACTGTAATACCTGCAGTTTTGAATTTGATCCCAGGAGATACCTTTCTTCATCTATCCGAAGACGCTCTGTGGAAAGCGTTACAGCATACTGCATATTACTGAGCATCTCCACTTGCTGTATATAGTTATAGTATCCCGAAACTATATCTGCAATTAGATATTCCGCCGAGAGCTGAGTGTTAAGTGAACCCAGTGCTTTTTGTTCATTGAGCTTCTTATAAGTTGTCTGAACGTTAAAGCCACTGAATATTGTCCAGCCAAGCGTCAGACCCGCATTGGCAGTAGTATTATTCACTCCTTTAGTAACATTCTGGCTTCCGTCTGTGAGATTCTGGGTTGTATTATTAACTGTTCCGCTATACCGGCTGGTCAGGTCAAGCGAAGGAAGATACCCGGCATTTCCAAGAGAATAATTGTTGTTTGCTATAGTTTCACTGTTCCTGGCAACAAGAATAGAATAATTTCTTTCAAGCCCAATCCCGATGCAATCAGTGAGAGTGTATACTTTCTGGGCCTTGCCTTGAGAAGTAACTAATAATGTAGCAAGACTAAGATAAAGGAACCTGATTTTCATCTGCAACTTTTTTTGTTTCACTGGAAATATATGTATAAATAGCCGGTACCACGTACAAGGTAAGGAATGTGGAGACAAATAATCCCCCGACAACTGCAATACCCATCGAAACACGGCTTTGTGCTCCTTCTCCTAAACCAAGAGCCAGAGGGGAAATCCCTAAAATAGTTGCCATACTCGTCATAAGAATCGGCCTGAATCGCGATGCAGCTGCAAATTTTATTGCCTCAATCTTTGACAATCCTGCCTGTTTTCTCTGGTTTGCAAATTCTACAATAAGTATTCCGTTTTTTGATACCAGACCTATCAACATAATGATACCAATCTGACTGAATATATTCATTGTAATGTCGAAATACCACATAAACAGCAAAGCACCTGTTAATGCCAGAGGCACAGTCATCATCACAATGAGGGGATCCTTAAAACTCTCGAACTGTGCAGCAAGTACCAGGAAGATAAGTACCAGTGCCAGCATAAATGCGAACATCAGACTCGATGAACTTTCGCGGAAGTCTTTTGAATCTCCGGCCAGCGCAGTTCTGAAAGAATCATCTAGTACCTCTCTGGAAATTTTATCCATTTCTGCAAGTCCTTCACTAATTGTTCTTCCGGGAGCAAGACCAGCTGATACGGTTGCAGCAACAAACCTGTTGTAGCGATAGAGTTGGGGAGGTGCAGTTTCTTCCGATAAAGTAACAAGGTTGTCAAACTGGATCATGTCACCACCGTTGTTTCTTACATATAATGATTTAAGATCCAATGGCTTGTTGCGATCCTCCCTTGCAAGTTCACCAAGAATCTGATACTGCTTCCCATTCATAAAGAAGTAACCGAACCGCTGACCGCTGAGAGCCAGCTGAAGTGTCTGTCCGATGTTTTGAGTCGACACACCCAGTGAAATTGCTTTCTCACGGTCAATATGAATTCTGAGTTCAGGTTTGGTGAATTTAAGGTTTACATCTGCCATCTGCAGAATATCACTTTCAAGTACTTTTCCCATAAACACCGGAAGAATCTCTCTCAGTTTCTCTATGGAAGTAGCCTGAAGAACATACTGCACCGGCATCCCAGCCCGTCTGCCACCAAATGTTGACTGCTGCATAACAAAAGCCCTTGCCTTGGTTTTCTTTCGTAGATCTGAAGACAAATCATCAGCTATTTTTTGTTGTGTACGTCCTCTTTCATCAGGTTTCTCAAGCATTATTCTGATATTTCCTCCGCTTCCCCCCCTGATCATAGTAGTATAACCGAGCCTTTCAGGTACTTTTTGTTCCACAAGTTTTGCAAGATCATCACAGTAATCCAGCATATATTCATAAGTTGCTCCTTCTGTTGCTGTTGTATTTATAGTGATCTGCGAACGGTCCTCAAGCGGAGCCATTTCGGAAGGAATAACTTTCCACAGGAATACTATTAGTACCATTGAGGCTACTAGTATTAAAAGTGAAATTCTTCTGCGCTTCAGAAAGGAATTTAAAGAGTCTTTGTAACCATCATTCAATACCTGAAAAAAACGTTCTGTTTTTCTGTATAGCCAGCTTTGTTTCTTTTCATGTCTTAACAATTTTGTTGATACCATTGGTGTGAGGGAAAGAGCAAGAAAGGCCGAGATACCCACCGCTCCGGCCATTACAATACTGAATTCCCTGAACAATCGTCCGGTTATACCTTCAAGAAAAACAATCGGGAAGAATACTGAAATTAAGGTTATAGTTGTTGATATGATCGCAAAATAAATCTCCCTGGAGCCTTCTAAACCTGCCTGCATAGGACTCATCCCGGATTCTACCTTAACATAAATGTTTTCCATTACCACAATTGCATCATCCACAACAATTCCAATGGCAAGTACTATTGCAAGCAGAGTAAGAACATTTATAGTGAAACCGGCCAGATACATTATGAAGAATGATCCGACCAGAGAAACCGGAATTACAAGAATTGGGATCAGAGTTGCTCTCCAGCTTCTCAGGAAGAAATAGATAATAATTACTACGAGGATGAATGCTATATAAATTGTATCCTTTACTTCCTTTATTGAAGATCGGATGTATTCCGTATTATCATAATTGATATTAACCCTTATATCGTCTGCCAGATCTTTCCTGATATAATCAAGTCTGTTATAAACCTCATCTACAATATCAATATGATTTGACCCTGGCTGAGGAATTATTACTACCATCACCATAGGAACTCCGTCGTTTTTCAGAATGCCCCTGATATCTTCCGGACCTAATTCAGCTCTCCCGATATCTTTGAACCTCACTATCATATCTCCAGACTGCTTAATAATGAGATCATTAAATTCTTTTGGAGTGGTCATAAGTCCAAGTGTGCGGATCGTCAGCTGTGTTGTAGTTCCTTCAATAGATCCCGAAGGTAACTCAACGTTCTCCCGGGCAATTGCATTTCTCACATCCATTGGCGTCAGCTGGTATCCGGCAAGCTTTTCAGGATCGATCCAGAGTCGCATAGCATATCTCTTCTGGCCGAAAATATTAACTGCACTCACACCTGAAATTGTCTGCAATTGCTCCTTTAAAGTAAGTTCGGCTACTTCGGATAATTCAAGAAGTGACCTCTTGTCGCTTTCCACAGTTACAAAAAGAATAGGATTTGCATCAGCATCAGCCTTGGCAACTGTTGGCGGATCAGTGTCACGCGGAAGCAATCTCATTGCCTGAGAGACTTTATCTCTTACATCGTTGGCAGCAGTCTCCAGATCAACCGATAACTCAAATTCAACTGTGATATTACTTCCTCCCTGACGGCTTACACTGGTCAAAGAGCGAACACCGGGGATACCGTTTATAGATTGTTCAAGCGGTTCAGTTATTTGTGTCTCAATAACATCTGAGTTTGCACCCGGGTATGACGTGCTTACAGTAATAATTGCAGGATCCACACTTGGGAACTCGCGGACACCCAGAAAAGTCAATCCGACAAATCCGAAAAGCAGAATCACAATTGCAAATACTGTCGCCAGTACGGGTCTGTTAATACTTACTGATGATAGACTCATAATTAAAAGATTACCTGATTAAGGATTCATAACAAGTGTATCCAGTACGACAGGAAGATTATGACGTAGCTGTAGTATACCTGTAGTGAGAAGCGTATCTCCGAATTTAAGTCCCTCAACAACCTGTATCTGTGACTCTGTCCGCAATCCTATACCCACCTTTACTACCGATGCTTTTCCTTTTCGGTAGACGTATACTATTTCGCCTTCCATCTCAGGAACCAACGCTTCTGTAGGAATGGCAATTGCATTCTCTATCTGTGAAAGGAGCAGCGATACGGCTGCATACCGGCCTGACTTAAGCTCTTCGTTTTTATTATCATATAAGGCTCTGAGGACAATTGTTCTTGTTGTCAGCTCAATTTTTGGATCAACGGCATAAACTTTGGCAGTAAACACTTTATTATTTCCAACAACCGTAAATGAAACAGGGAACCCTATTTTGATTTCATCAGCATACTGTTCCGGAATTGAGAATTCCAGTTTCAATGGGCTGATTTTAATCAGTTTTGCGATTTTTGTGGATGAATTCGCATAACTTCCTTCACTAAGGTAACGTAATCCGATTATTCCATCGAAAGGTGCCCGTAATTCAGTTTCGGAGATTCGTGCTTTAACGAGATTAATGTCTGCCTGAATAGTTTGCAATTCTGTAACTATCTGATCATAACTCTCCTTACTTATGGCGTCTCTGTCTAAAAGGCTTCGTTGCCTGAACTCTTTTGCTTCAGCGAGTTTCTGCTGAGCCATAAGCTTTTCAAGCTGTGCCTGAAGTGGTTTGTCATTGATTTTTGCAAGAAGGTCACCTTTTTTTACCCTTGTTCCCTCTGTAAATCTGATATTGACTATCTTGCCTGAAGTCTCAAATGAAAGATCAACTTCCTCATCAGGTCTCAATGTTCCATTAGTATTTCTAAGATCACTGAGTTGGGTAGGTTTAATCAGAAATCCACTAACATTTAATGCCTGTCTGGCTCCCTGGGACATCATTGGTCCCTGCCCCGGACCCTTAGGTTTTGCAGCCAGCAATGGTTTTACTTTCGGCCATGCAATCATTCCTGCAATAAATACAATTATCAGGATTGTCAATACCAGTTTGAATCTCTTGTTCATATTATATATCTGAATGAAATTTTCTAATATTCAATTTTAAAAAATGTTTTACACCTTAATTAGTTAAAATACTTTATAATAAAAGGTAATATCCAAGTTGTCAAAAGTATGTAAAATGAACCTACTTATTCTCCTCATAATAATTAAAATATGTTAAAAAGAATCTTCATTAACATTCGATAAAAAAATTCCCCTTTGTATTATATAAACTCTCACAATCTTTAAAATATATTAAAAGAGACTATTTTTGCTG
>JANNKF010000400.1:0-48207 GCA_031396165.1 Bacteroidales bacterium
GTATTGAACGCACCGGCAAGCCCCCTGTTGGAAGTGATCACCACGATCAAAACATTTTTCAGCTCCCGGGCTTTGCCAAAACTGGTATCGCCGCCGCCATCAAGGTTAGAAAGAATGTTCGAAAGCATTCGGTTCAGGCGGTTGGCATAGGGACGCAACTGCACAATGGCATTTTGAGCCTTCCGCAACTTGGCAGCAGAGACCATCTTCATGGCTGAAGTGATCTGCCTGGTTGATTTGACAGAGGTTATCCTGATCCTTATTGCTTTTAAATTCGCCATTTAAACTGCATTTATTCTAATCAATATTCTTATTGCGGACGATATTTAATTACCAGTTCTGCGGCAACTTTTTCAAGGATGTTCGTAACGTCAATGTTAAGGACCCCATCGCGCAGATTGTCAAGTACATCCCTGTGCTTAAGTTCCAGAAATTCCAGAAATTCATTTTCAAAATCCCTAACTTTATTTGTAGGAACATCTTTCAGAAGGCCCATTGTTCCGCAATAAATTATCGCAACCTGTTTTTCTACAGGCATCGGTGCATATTGTGGCTGCTTGAGGATCTGAACGTTCTTGGCACCTTTATTAAGGATTGCGAGAGTAGTTGCATCAAGGTCGGATCCGAATTTGGAAAATGCTTCAAGCTCACGGTACTGTGCCTGGTCAACTTTAAGTGTACCGGCGATTTTCTTCATCGACTTGATCTGAGCATTACCTCCAACCCTTGATACTGAAATACCAACGTTGATAGCTGGTCTTACACCAGAGTTAAAGAGACTCGACTCGAGGAAGATCTGGCCATCTGTTATAGAAATAACATTAGTAGGAATATAGGCAGAAACGTCACCGGCCTGTGTCTCAATAATCGGAAGGGCAGTTAATGACCCCCCGCCTTTTACCATATGTCTTATAGACTCAGGAAGGTCATTCATGTTCCTTGCAACGTCATCTGATTCAATGATTTTTGCTGCTCTTTCAAGGAGTCTTGAGTGCAGATAGAATACATCGCCCGGATATGCCTCACGTCCGGGTGGACGACGAAGCAGAAGCGAAACTTCCCTGTATGAAACAGCCTGTTTTGACAGGTCGTCGTAAATAATCAGGGCGTCGCGGCCCGTATCGCGGAAAAACTCACCGATTGCAGCACCGGCAAAAGGAGCATAAAACTGTGAAGCGGCAGGATCAGAAGCAGTAGCAAGAACTATAACGGTATACTTTAGTGCGCCATGCTCTTCAAGAGTTGCTGCAATATTTGCAACAGTCGATCCTTTCTGACCGATAGCTACATAAATGCAATAAACAGGCTTCCCTTTTTCAAAATTACTTTTCTGATTGATAATTGTATCAATTGCAATAGCAGTTTTACCAGTCTGCCTGTCGCCGATTATCAATTCGCGCTGTCCGCGGCCTATCGGTATCATAGCGTCGATGGCTTTGATTCCAGTCTGAAGCGGCTGTCTTACCGGCTGACGGAAAATAACACCGGGTGCTTTTCTTTCAAAAGGAAGAGTGAACAATTCGCCGGTTATGGGACCTTTGCCGTCGAGTGGCTGACCTGTCGGATTGATTACTCTTCCAAGCAATCCTTCACCTACTTCAAGAGAGGCTATACGACCTGTTCTTTTAACAATGTCACCTTCATTAACCTCTTCTGTAGGTCCGAGCAATACTGCTCCGACATTATCTTCCTCGAGGTTCAGAACAATAGCTTCAATTCCATTTTCAAATACGATCAGCTCATTCGACTGAACATTTGAAAGTCCATAGATTCGGGCTATCCCGTCACCAACCTGAAGCACAGTTCCTACTTCCTCAAGCTCAACACCCGTTTGAATTCCTTCCAGTTGCTGTTTGAGTATTTTTGAAACTTCTGCTGGTTTAATATTTGCCATATTATGTTGTCTTAAAATACTTTAATTTCTACTCTGTTATTCTGAAGCGTAAACGCCGCCCAAAAGCTCTTTTCTGATTTTTCTTAATTTATTCTGTACACTGGCATCGATGTAATTATCATCAACGCGAAGTATAAACCCTCCTACTATGGAAGGATCAATGTTTTCCTGAAGTTCAACTTTTGTGGAAAACACTTTGGAAATAAGGTCGGTGATCTGTTTTCTTATCCCGGGATCAACTTTGACAGCAGTCGTAAGCATTGACTCAGTGATTCCCTTGTATTTTCTTGTCTCATGAATGAACACCCTGGTAATTGCCGGAAGATGACTCTCTCTGCCGTTTTTAACAACAAGGTCTATAAGTGAAAGGGTTATTTTTTCCACATTACCCTCGAGCATCTTGTGAAAGATTGCGGTCTTTTTCGACGGTACAATGATCGGACTTCGCAGGAACTCTTTGGTTTCAGGTAACTTGCAGACTTCTGCAATGAATATCATATCTTCATTGACTTTATCAATGATCTTCTTTTCCAGTGCAAGCTGAAACAGAGCTCTTGAATACCTTACAGATATTTTGCTGTCGTTCATTACAGATTTTTCTTCCTAATTCTTATTGAAATCAATCTCTTTCAGGTAATTATCAATCAGTTTTTCCTGTTCACCTGTTTGCTTCAGCCTTTCTCCGATTAGTCTTGAGGCTATATCAACTGAAAGGTTCGCTACCTGTTCACGGATCTCAGCAAGAGCAATTCGTTTTTCGCTTTCAATACCAGCACGGGCCTTTTCGACAAGTTTTTCAGCCTCCTCAGCTGCTTTTCCTTTAGCTTCGGCAATCAGCTTGTCGCGTACTTCCCTTGCCTCCTTAAGAATACCTTCGCGTTCCTCTCTTGCTTTTCGGAGAATTGCTTCATTATTACTTTGCAGTTTGAGCATCTCTTCTCTGGCTTTTTCTGCAGACTCAAGAGAGCTCCTGATCATCTCATCCCTGGCTTTAACAGCGGAGAGAATTGGTTTCCAGGCAAATTTGGAAAGGATGATAAAAAATAACCCAAAAATCAGAGCAGACCAGATCAAAGTCCCTACTGCAGGTGTAGTCAGACTGTTTGCTAATAATATCATAATATACCTGTTTACTTTTTAATTTAAAATGAAGCACTGCAACCAACCGTTACAGGCTTCAATTCCTTAAGTTACTACATGAGAGCAACTACGATTGCGAACAAAGCAGCACCTTCAATAAGTGCGGCTGAGATGATCATAGCAAGCTGTATCTTTGAATAAGCTTCCGGTTGCCTGGCAATTGCATCCATTGCCGATCCGCCAATTCTACCGATACCCAGACCTGCGCCTATTACTGCGAGACCTGCTCCTACTGCTGCCAATGAGATTGGTTCCATAATGTAAATTTTAATTTAATTAATTAATGATGTTCCTGCACCGCCATACTGATAAACAATGCAGAAAGAAGTGTAAAAATATATGCCTGAAGGAATGCCACTAGCAGTTCGAGGCAATCCATAAAAATCACAAAGAATATTGACACCGGCGCTAGGGCTAGTGAGTCAAAAATAAAGATTAAACAGATTAAGCTTAAGACAATAATATGTCCGGCTGTAATATTTGCAAAAAGACGAATCATAAGAGCAAATGGCTTTGAGAACAATCCGATTATCTCAACCGGTATCATTACAGGCAGAAGCCAGAAAGGTACCCCGGGAGTTGCAAATATATGCTTCCAGTATGTTCTGTTTCCACTGAATTGTGTTACCAGGAACGTGCAGGAGGCCAGAACAAAAGTAATAGCGATATTCCCGGTAACATTCGCGCCGAAAGGGGGAGGAAAAGGAATCAACCCCATTAAATTATTGATGAGAATGAAAAAGAATACTGTGAGAAGATAAGGCATAAACTTACCAGCCTTATGACCCAGGTTTGGAATTGCAATATCATCGCGGACAAAAAGGACAACGGGTTCAAGAAAACTCTGAATCCCTTTGGGATGACTGATACCGGTTTTTTTGTATGAACGGGCAAGTGAAAGAAATAAAAAGAGACCGATCAGGGCAGCCGACAACATTCCCACAACAGTCTTAGTCATGGATAGGTCGAGTGGCAGATGTTCTTCATCAACAACACCCGCCTCACTAATATTAACTATTTTGCCTTTCAGGTCACCTTCTTCCTCAAGTTTAAAACCCTTGTATTCGTGTCCGTGTGCAATCTGTTTCGAGGAGAAAATGTGAAATCCTTTTTCTTTTGAATAAAGAATTACCGGGAGGTAAATTGCAACACTGCTGCCGTCCTTCTTTGTATAAATATGCCATTCGTGCGAATCTGCAATATGCTCAAGTATATACGTGCTCGCTTTGAACTTTTCTTTACCCACTTCTTTTACATCACCATGCTGACCGAATGCTGATAAGAAGGTTCCTGTAAGGAGAAAAAAGAAGAATAAGGCAGTTTTTATTTTTGTTTTCAAATCAGTACTGGTTTTATAAAGACCTGTTTTTCAGTGTTTTCAATATAATCAAGACCGAAAACAAAGTGAGTGTTAAATATAAAACAAAAAATATTAAAACATCAGATAATGAATTATTTTTAGCAACAATAAACCAAATAAGGGCAAGTACCATTTCGAGCAGGAACTTCAGGCCCATAGCGAAAAAGCTATGAAGTGTCTGACTCTCCGGTTCTTTTGTCTGACCTCTTAAAAATATTATAATAGTTAACACTGCAATTATTGAAAACAGAAATGTAAGAAGTAAGATTCCCGGAAACGAGAGTTCTGATTCCACATTTGTAACAAAGAGGTAACCGGCTCCTGCAATAAGCATGTTTATTACCAGGACAATAATTAAATATTTTTGAAGAGGTTTCAAAAAAATGTCACTTAATAAAATCTTTTACGGCAGTGTAGATTGCAGCAAAAACGCCCAGAAGTGAAAGTACAATTGTAAATACGGGTGTTTCCCAACCTGTCAGTTTATCAAGCTTTGTTCCCCCCCAGGTTGTAACAAGGATGATCCCGATCATCTGAAATGCTATTCCTGAATATCTGGCGAAATCATTAACACCTTTATTTGACAGCTTTTTCAGGTTCTTTTTCTTTTGTGGCTGTGCTTCCTCCATCATTATCGGTATCACTCATTTTGCAGTTCCCGGTGAATTTGGCACCCGGTTCAATAGAAAGTTTTGAAGTAGAAATATCACCCATTATTTTTGAAGAGGCTTTAAGATTAAGCAATTGACCAACTGTTATCTTTCCTTCGACAATACCGGAAACCTCGGAGTTTTTGCAAATTACTTCCCCGCTGATTCTTCCGGTCGGTCCAATAACAACCTTCCCTTTTGTGTTCAGGCTTCCCTTGAGTGTTCCATCGACGCGTATATCGCCGCTGGAAATAATATCACCTGTTATCTCTGTTCCGGTACTGATAAGATTAATAGTAGTATTCTCTACTTCATTGAATTTTCCCATAATAATTAAGATTTTAGCAGTAATTCAAACTTAATAACTCACAAATATAAAAACTATTGCAGATTAAATGAAAAGAGGCTGAACTCTTTTGAGTCAGCCTCTGATAATACTTAACCTAATTAAGTTCTACTTTGGATCGTAAGCCCACTTGAGATAAATCGAACCCCATGTAAAGCCACCTCCAAATGCAGCCAGAATGAGGATATCTCCCTTTCTCAGTTTTTTCTCGTATTCCCACATACATAATGGGATTGTAGCAGTGGTTGTATTCCCGTAGTTTTCAATATTGATCATTACCTTTTCAGGTGAAAGACCCATTCTTCTTCCTGTGGCGTCGATAATCCTGAGATTTGCCTGATGTGGTACCAACCAGGCAATATCTTCTGATTTAAGATTATTACGTTCCATAATTTCGGCAGAAACATCTGCCATATTTGAAACTGCAAACTTGAAGACACTCTGACCCTCCTGGTAAATGAAGTGTTCTTTTGCATCAATTGTTTCGTACGAAGCCGGTCTGACAGAGCCGCCTGCTTTCAGATGTAAGTACTTCCGCCCCGAGCCATCGGTTTTGAAGATATGATCCATAATTCCATATTCCTCAGTTGTCGGCTCGAGTAATACTGCTCCGGCTGCATCGCCGAAAAGAGGACAAGTAGTACGGTCAGTATAGTCAGTAATCGAGGACATCTTATCCGCTCCCACAACAATTACTTTTTTATATCTGCCTGTTTCAACATAGGCTGCCCCGGTCTGTAATGCAAAAAGGAAACCTGAGCAGGCCGCGTTTAAATCGAAACTGAAAGCATTTTTAATGCCGCATTTATCCGAAATAATATTTGCCGTAGCCGGAAATGCCATGTCCGGGGTTACTGTGCAACAAATCAAAAGGTCAACATCTTCGGGAGCAGTATTGGTTTTTAAAAGCAATCCTTTTACAGCTTGTTCTCCAAGATCTGAACTTCCAAGACCCTCGCCCTTTAGTATTCGCCTCTCTTTAATTCCGACTCTCTGCATAATCCATTCATCGGAAGTATCGACCATTTTTGCAAGTTCCTGATTTGTCAGCTTATATTCCGGCACCCAGGCATTAATACCTGTAATAGCTGCCCGTAACTTTTCCATAATTATATCGCTTCTTTAATCTTTTGAGCCAGATTAGCCTGTACAACTGCTCTGGTCTGCAGGACCATGTTCATAATAGCCCTTCTTTTGGAAATTCCATGACCGATAACGACATTGGCATTAATACCAACAATCGGAGTGCCGCCCACATTTTCCCAGTCGAGACGGTCAAAGAAATCATCTTTCAGATTTCTGCTCTTATATATATGATGAAATGACTCGCCTTGTTTAAGAATTACATTTCCGACGAATCCGTCGCAGACAATTACGTCTGCCATTTTTTCCCGGAAAAGGTCATTACCTTCAATATTACCTACAAAATTCAGGCCCGGATACTCTTTCATCAACTCGTATGCTGCCTTAATAGCAGGAGTACCTTTGGTTTCCTCTTCACCTATGTTTATTAATGCAACTGTTGGGTTTTCTGTTCCCAGAACATATTTTGCAAAAATACTACCGAGGACACCGTATTGCAATAATACATCCGGCTTACAGTCTGGATTCAGGCCAACATCCAGAATAACTGCCTGCCTGTTATCAATACAGGGAAGAATGGCAGCAAGAGCCGGCCTTAATACACCGGGGATAACATTAACAGTATAGCTGGCTCCGACGAGCATTGCACCAGTATTCCCGGCACTACAGAAACCGTCAAGATCGCCGTTTTTTAACATACCGTAACCTACTGCAATACTTGAATTTTTTTTCTGTGAGAACGCTTTGGCAGGATGGTCAGCCATCTCAATAACCTGAGTTGTGTGCACAATCTCAAACAGGGATGGCTCAACCTTCATCTCATTTAATTTCCCAAGAATGGCTCCTTCATCCCCAATAAGAACAACGACCTCATCCTCTTTTAAATGCTGAAGTGAATCTACCGCGCCCTCAATGATTGAAACAGGTGCAAAATCGCCACCCATGACATCAAGGCCAATTCTCATATCAGATATATTAAGTTAAAGAAGCTAAGCTGTAGCTTTCTTCTCAATAGCAAGTTTGCCTCTGTAGAATCCGCATTCAGGACATACCCTGTGATACAGCACAGAAGATCCGCAATTTGAGCAACTGCCTACCTGTGGTGCTGTTGCCTTATAGTGTGTTCTGCGTTTATCTCTTCTGGTTTTCGAATGTTTGTGTTTGGGATTTGGCATTTTCTTCTGTTTTAATTGTTATCCATTAATTTCTTTAAATCATTCCAGCGTGGATCTGTGTGCGGATCCTCTTCAACTATCAGTTCATCAAGCTTTTTCAGCATTTCCGGATCACAGGTACTATTCCCGCCTTTGTCATCGGGATGAACCCTTCTGATCGGCAGTGCAAGCAGAATAAATTCATAAATATGCTGCTTCAGATCTAATTCACTCTCCCCAATTGGCAAAGATAGAATGTCAGGGTCAATATCATCAAGGCTTTTCCCATATTTAACCAGAAGCCTGTTTTCACAAACTAATGGGTAAAAAAACAACTCCAGGCACCTGTCACAACAGATTCTGACGTTACCGGAAATCCTTATTGCCAGATCCAAATGAGTAGATCTTTTATCCATCACAATATTTGCAATAAGGCTTCCTTCCTTAACTTCCGACTCTTCAAACTGTTCAAAAAACTCTTTATCAATCTCAAAATCAATAGTGTGCCGCCCTTCTTTCAATCCGCCAAGCGGTATAGTATATAATCGGGACATCTCTTTAAATTTTGGTTTGCAAAAATATGAATCCTTCTTCAATTAAAAAAATTATCAACAAAAAAGTAACACTAATTGCCTTAAAAGACCAATTACCGGTATAAAAACGTCATTTACCGATTTGCATATTATATCTCTGTATGTGTGACTTACTTTTGACATAAATAAATAATCTGAGCTATGAGACACAAAAATTATTATCATGAGCATGAGAGAGAACACCACCCCAGAGTTGGTGTCGGATTGTTCTTCATTGTACTTGGTGCGGCACTACTTGTAGCAACTAATGATCTTTTAAACCTGGGAAGTGTTCGTGAGTATTTCACCTGGCAGACAGTATTAATATTTATAGGAATACTCCTTTTACTCAACCTGCAGTTTGTTGGGGGGCTCTTTATGCTGGCATTGGGAGTATGGTTTCTTCAGGACGAGATATTCTTGTTCCCGCCTGAAGTCTTTAAAATATACTACTGGCCTGGTGTAATCGGACTTGCTGGGATTTCATTTATCCTCTCCTCCTTTTTTAAACGCAATAAAAACAAGTAAGTAATACAAAAACAAATAAATTTACAACTATGGAAACAAATGAAAACTACAAAGATGAAACCCGTCGTCACAGACACGAGCATCATCACCTTCAGAATAACCGCGCAATTATTGGTGTTGTTCTTGTACTCGTTGGTCTTTTCCTGGTTATGAGGAATACAGGTCTTTTTCCGCATTTCATTGAAGAAATAATTTTCAGCTGGCCAATGTTACTTTTAACTATCGGTCTGGTAATAACTATTGGTTCATCAGGAAGTAAGACTTCCGGAATCATTGTCATGGCTGTCGGTGCATTTTTTCTTATACCTCAGATCTTCAGAGAGACATTCGACATAAATATGTTCTGGCCATCAATCTTTATAATTATTGGAATTGTGTTCATTTTTTCGAAAAGAAAAGGATGGAATTCAGTGAACCCAACAACACAGGTTGGCGATGATTATATTGATTACGTTCATGTCTTCAGCGGTGGGGAACGACAAATTGTATCAGACAATTTCAGGGGTGGAAAAGTGACTGCTGTTTTTGGCGGAAGCGAAATCGACCTGACGAAAGCAAGGCTGGCACCAGGGGTCTCCGAACTGGAGCTGGCATGTGTTTTTGGCGGGACCACAATAATTGTTCCCGACGACTGGAATGTAAAGATCGAAGTTGTCCCGGTTCTGGGAGGTTTCGGTGACTCACGCAAGTTACATCCAGGAAGAGCTGTTGATACAACCAAACAACTTATAATAAAAGGCGCAGTAGTATTCGGTGGTGGCGAGGTAAAAAGCTATTAATACTATATAAATGAAACATCCTGTACTGCAAAACAGAGTACGTCTTATAGTCTGGTGGCTGATCTGGCTCTTCCTTGCGGGGGGCCAGTCGCTGCTTTTCTATTTTGCCTTCGGGAGTTTCAGCAATATTGGTGTGATCGACAGTCTTCTGTCATTACTGATCTACTCGGGAATTGCTCTTTCATTGTGGTATCCATTCAGCTTCTTTAATTCATCCAAAACCTCTGTGGCTGTCCTAATCGGAAACCTGGTTGCCAGCGGTGCATTCGCAGTAACTCTCTGGGTGCTGATTACCAAGTTTATAATGCAGTCAGTTTTACCTGAAGGAAATAATTACATGGCTTACTGGGATGCCACATTCTCTTACAGGATCGGGACAGGGGTATTTATCTATGGTCTGATTATCCTTACATATTATCTTTTTATAAGCCTGACCAATCTTTCAGAAAAAAATGCGAAGGAAGCGCGTCTGGAAAGTCTTGTAAAGGAGACCGAACTCAAGATGTTAAGATCTCAGATCAATCCCCATTTTTTGTTCAACAGCCTCAACTCCATAAGTTCACTTACTGTAACAGATCCTGAAAAAGCAAGGACAATGGTTGTTAAACTCTCTGATTTTATGAGATATGCACTCTCACGAAAAGATGAACAGCCCGTCTCACTGAAGAGTGAGCTTGAAAATCTCAGACTTTATCTCGAGATTGAAAAAGTAAGGTTCGGAGATAAACTTACAACTGAGGAGAATATTGAAACCAACTGTCTTGACTTCAAACTGCCTGTCATGCTCCTGCAACCATTATACGAAAATGCAGTTAAGCATGGCGTCTATGAAAGTACTGAAACAGTGAGGATCATTACAGACGCAAAAATAAAAGATGGTTTTCTTGAAATAACTATTAAAAACAATTACGATACGGTCCCCGCACTGAGAAAGGGCACAGGTACCGGTCTTCTGAATGTAACAAGACGTCTTGAATTGTTCTATGGAAAAAGGGCATCAATGAAAACCACAAAAGAGAACAACATTTATACTGTAACCCTCTATATTCCATCAGAATCTTAGAAGTTTTACCACGGGGAACACGGAGTGACACGGAGAAAATACAGAGCCATAATTCCGTGCTAATCCGTGCAATCTGTGGTAAAAAAATACAAAAAAATTAACCACGGGGCTCACAGAGGAACACGGAGAAAACACAGAGCAATAATTCCGTGCTAATCCGTGTAATCCGTGGTGTAAATACTCTGCGATTCTCATTTATTTTCCCGGTGACCCTCTGCGTTTAAAAATTTTATAAATTTATGGTGAAGAAAATATTGGATATTTTAATAGACCCGGGGGAAATAAAATAATGGAAAAAATAAGAATAATTATTATTGATGACGAAACCCCTGCAAGGGACTTAATCAAGCATTATTTATTGGATGTTGAAGATATTGAGGTTATTGCAGAGTGTGCCGATGGATTCTCGGGTTTGAAATCTATTTCTACACTTAAGCCCGACCTGGTTTTCCTCGATATCCAGATGCCACGGCTAACGGGAATTGAATTAGTTGAGGTGCTCACCGAAAAACCAGAGATAATTTTTGCAACAGCCTACGATCAATATGCTTTGAGAGCTTTTGAACTCAATGCAGTTGACTATATCATGAAACCTTATGAAAAAAGAAGGTTTCTTGAAGCGGTTAAAAAGGCTATCGGAAAGATCAGATCAGGTTCAGGGAACAGTGAACCGGCCAGTCAGCTTCTGGCTATAAAGCCCGAACCAACCTCCCCGGTAAACAGGATCGTGGTAAGAAAAGCCAATTCGATTAATATTATCCCGGTCGATCAGGTCCGTTATGTTGAGGCACAGGATGATTACGTAATGATATATCATTCAACGGGAAAAGCTCTGAAACAACAAACAATGAAGTTTTATGAGGAGAACCTGCCCAAGACCGATTTTGTACGGATCCATCGCACTTATATTGTAAATGTTGCCGAAATAAAACAGATAGAGCCCTACGGGAAAGATAACCATGTGGCAATTCTCAATTCCGGTGACAAATTGCCTGTAAGTCGTGCAGGGTATAAACAACTTCGTGAAGATCTGGGGTTTTAATTGTCTTGCAGTCTTGCGGTCATGCGGTCGTGAGTCTTATCCCTTTTTCAGACGGTTTTCTTTTTCCCAGTTGCTGAATGGTTTGTATCTGCGGAAGTGAAAATGGGGTACAGGATCGTAACCATGTGTGCCGCCCGGCCGGCATCTGAGTATTCTTCCCATTCCCATTATGAGACCTGTTGCTGGTCCATGCATTTTCAGTGCATCAAGCATAAACTGCGAACAGGATGGTTCATGTCGACAGGCTGGCCGTAAAAACGGAGATATTGAATACCTGTAAAAATAAACAGGAAGAGCTAAGAGAAAGGAGAGTATTTTATTTATTGAATTAATCATTTTACAAAGATAATAATTGGCAACAAAGTGCAGTTTAAGAAAGCCACAAAGGCACTAAGACACAAAGGTACACGAAGGAATACAAGATAAAAGAATCTCTTTGCGAACCTTGGCGCCTTAGTGTCTTAGTGGCAAAAAATTTTGCATTTCTGACAAAATGACAAGTTCTTGCTGTTATTACGATTTTGGCAGTAGTTTTGCAGTACTAATTAAAAATTAAAATACGGAGGAACAGGCTATGAATATATGGATAATCTTTATTGCATTTATGATCCTGAGCTGGGTCGTAAGCTGGGTGTTAAAATCCAAGTTTAAAAAATATTCCAAAATACTTGTGGATAATGGTATGTCGGGACGCGATGTTGCTGAAAGAATGCTACGCGATCATGGCATTACAGATGTACGTGTTGAGAGTGTTCAGGGACATCTGACCGATCACTATAATCCGGTAGACAAAACAATCAACCTGAGTGCTGATGTCTATAACGGCCGTTCTATTTCAGCAGTTGCTGTTGCAGCACATGAATGCGGACACGCAGTTCAGCACGCCACTGCCTATTCATGGCTGAACCTGAGATCAAAACTGGTTCCGGCTGTAAGTTTTTCTTCAAAATGGGTTCAGTGGATCCTGCTGGCAGGAGTGCTCCTTATTCAGTCCTTTCCTGCTTTGCTGGTTGCCGGTATAGCTCTTTTTGCAATGACTACAGTGTTCAGTTTCATAACTTTACCTGTAGAAATAAATGCAAGTCAGAGGGCATTGGCGTGGCTGAACAATGCAGGTGTTACATCGTTTCAGAATCACGATAAGGCACAGGATGCTCTCAAATGGGCTGCCTATACTTATGTGGTTGCTGCCCTGGGTTCACTGGCAACATTGATGTATTATATAATGATCTTCCTGGGATCGAGGGATTGAAAAGACTTTTAATTCAATATATAATCCGCCGTAAAATCATACATGGTTTTGCGGTTTTTTTTGTTTAACCTCTACGAGGTAAAACGATCATGAAATGAATAAATCTTCTACAATACTTGATGCCCTACGGGCAATAGAGGATTAATTCTTCCATCCCTTATATCAAATAAACACCATTTTTCAGACAGACAATGAGGATGAATTCTTACTTACCGCGTAGCGGTTAAAGTATTGTAGCCAAAGTTTTTATGTAATTAATACATTCCCTGTAGGGGATAAGGAACCAAGTTAATAAGAAATAGATATCATCTACCTTCTACCTCAAGCCATCCGGTGCGTTTGTGAATAGTTCTTACTGTTATCCATATAACAAAGGCAGCAGCAAAGAGCCAGATCCACAATACAGAAAAATAGATACGCTCAGAGAGAAAATAATTTCTGAAGAGGTCAAGAAGTGTGAATATCACGAAGATGTTTACAAAACTGTTATATTCTCTTTTAAGGACATTTCTTACCGAAAAAGGAAGTTTGGGAGGTATATAGTTGAATGTAAAAGGAATAAACGGGCTCACAGTTTCCGACCATTTGTCATATATTTCACCGAATTTCCTTCTGAGAAACTGCTCTTCAGCAAACATTATCCGCTCATAATAGAGCCAGTAGAAAAGCCCGAAGACAATAACAAACCAGCCTGAGCGTAAGAAAAGTGCCGGCCCGAGCCACATAAAAAAGTTTCCGAGGTAAAGCGGATGACGCAGAATTGAGTATACTCCGGTAACATTCAGGTCATCGGCAACCTGACCGTTTACTGTATTACGACCCGATGTGTTTTTCGGTGTATAACCAATTGTAAGAATTCTGATAACTTGTCCTAACAGGCTTACTCCCAGAAATATAAGTTCATCCCTCATATCGAACAGAATAGCCTGCCTGTTACCCAGGTACATCATCACAATACCTGCGGTAATTATAAAAACGGGTAGCCAGCTTCTTCTTTTGAATAACCAGTTCCCGCTGTTTTCGAATTCATGTACAAGAGCCATTCTTAATTTTTTTTAGTGGTGTCGCAAAAGTATGAAAATTCTAGAAACTGTACTTTATCCTTAGAAAAGCAAGATTAATTCGTGTTTTCGTACCGTCCATTATACTTGTGAAGTGCTGCCAGATAAGGGAGAAGTCAACGTTTTCGGCCAGAGAATAATCAAGTGACGGGCCGGCAAAATAGCCCTTCAGATCGGGAAACCACATGGCCGAAATGCCTGTATTAAGTAAAGGTGTTGCGGCCCAGGTGAACTGTCCGAACGCAGAAAACCGGGAGAAAGCCAGATCCTTTGGAGACAGGTTTCCTGTATAGAAACTATTGAAGTTTGTAAGTTTCAATGGTAAATTACAATACATTATCTGAACCTGTGCCATTGAATTGTTTTTAAAGATTTTATCAAAGCCGGTAGTCAGAAGTAATGTCCCATCCTCCCCGGAACTTTTTTTCACAGGCTCAAACCACGAGCCTTCACCTCTGAATGATATACTGCCAATTGAACCTGACCACCCTGTTCCCAGAACAAGATCCTCACTGTTAACATACCCGGCAAGAAACTGGATGTCATATCCCCATTTATTGAACCGGTATAATCCGCCAGCAGTTATATCATGCTCATTATCAATCTTAACAGCAAGCTCGGCTGCAGAGGAAAATGAAGGAAAATACTGTAACCTTATTGCATCGCTTCCCGGACGTTCGGCATAATCAAAATCGAAAAATGAATATGCGTTAAAAATATCATTGGGATTCCATACAAATGCCTGACCCCAGTTTATTCTCTGGCGCCCGATACGAGCCTGAACTTTGCCTGTATTGACATCAAACCATAACCGGTCGACAGTGGTATTCAAAAGAAAAGAGTTTTTGCTGATAATATTCCACGACATGTCTGCAAAACCCGGGTCAGCCCCGGTCATTTCAGCATAAGAAGCATTACTCCTTACCATATCGCCGGTAAACAGGCGGTTTCGGAATTCTGCTGCAAAGGTGAGGTGACTATTGATATATCCCCTGAAGTTGAGCCTGTTGTGCAACAGATTATCGAAGACCACCGGTCCGGAAAGGGAATCAAACATTGCGCTCTGCATTGTTGTGAGATACCCGTTAAGTGTTATTACCTTTTGCTTCTCCTGCGGGAAAACAGGAAATACCGTTATTATCAACGCACCTATTAAAAGCAATAATTTCCTCATTACTTGTTCCCAGATATTGCAAAAAAATAGCGTTTTCACAATTTAAGATTTCGCTGCTCTGCAGCTTTAATTCTTACTTATATACAATTGGCTACAAATATTTTGCTGCTCTGCAGCTTTTTTAACGGCAGAGCAGCGTTAATATTTGTAGAAAATAACTCTAAAACAATGTTTTAAGCCCTGTAGGGGCGAAATATTAGATTTTTTATATTAAGTATAATAATTAGTTTATTCTTTAACATCATCCGAAACTACTTTCCCGTCTTCAAGGGTGATTACACGGTGGGCCATTTTTACAACCCGGGCATCGTGTGTTGAAAAGATGAAGGTGATTTTCTCCTCGTGGTTAAGCGTTTCCATTATCTGTAACAGCGTTGATGCTGATTTTGAATCGAGGTTTGCAGTTGGCTCGTCAGCCAGAACAAATTTCGGTCGCGAAGCGAGAGCCCTTGCGACAGCAATTCTCTGCTGCTGACCTCCGGAAAGTTTGCCTGGTCTGCTGTTCATCCTGTCGCCAAGTCCTACTGCTTTAAGTAACTCCATGGTCCTCAGATCTCTCTCAGCGCGAGGCCATTTCTGCAATGACATTATAAATTCGACATTCTCCTTCGCTGTCAGAACAGGAATCAGATTATAAGCCTGGAAAACAAAGCCTATATTCCTCATTCTGAAATCAATAAGCTGTGAAGATTTCAGGGTTGAAAGGTTCGTTCCATCAACCAGAATTTCTCCGGATGTAGGTTTGTCGAGTCCTCCTATCATGTTAAGAAGTGTTGTTTTACCTGATCCGGAGGGACCAACAATAGCTGCAAATTCAGCCTCCTGAAAATCGAGCGTTACTCCATTCACTGCATTTACCTTAACCTCACCCTCATTATATATTTTTGTAACGTTTTTGATTTCAATAATTTTCATGATTGCCTGTTTTTATAATTATTCTGTACGGATAGCTTCTACCGGATTAAGTTTAAGTGCTTTAAGAGCAGGATAGATTGAGGCCACTATTCCTGTAATGATTATGAGTATCGTCCCTAATATCAGAAACCCGATACCAATTTCGGGGAACACATGGGCTGAATATCCATAGGCTTCCATCCCTTCTGCATACTGAAGAAAGTTGATCCCCTTTCTGGCAGTTGCCACTACCGTGAGCCAGCCTGCAAACATACCTGCAACTCCGCCTATTAATGAGAGGAAGACCGATTCGAGCATTATCATTGAGAATACTTTTTTCTTATTCATCCCTATAGCTGTCAGCATTCCAAGCTCTTTTGTCCTCTCAAGAACAACCATAAGCATAGTGTTAACAATACCAAATGCGAGGGCGGCAAGAATTATCAGCATGAAGATTGCATAGATCTGATGAGTATAATCTGTCATCATGGCAAGATCGGGCTGTATTTCCTTCCAGCTCAAAACATCGAGGTTGGGTAGTTTTTCCTTAATCTGCGATGTTATCAGATCTGTCTGTTCAACATCATTTATTCTGATAACAATTTGATGATATATCGTTGAATCGAGACCGGAGAGCCTCGACAGATCAGAATTCCTTACAAAAACCGTACTCAGTTCGAACATGGTGTTTTTCAGATCATAGATCCCGGATATCCTGAAACGGGCACCAATCTGCACATTTTCTTTGTCAAGAAATGTCAGTGTAAGCCTCGAACCTTTCCTGTACGACCATGCCTCCTTTTTTATGATCTGACCATATTTGCTTATCTCTTTCTTTGTCAGAAGCGAATTTACAGCCTTATTAAATTTCTTTTCATTTGTGAAACGTGCATCAGAAATTGAAACCAGTTTATTGAGAGTTACTTCAGGGACCTTCTGTTCCCTTAGCTTCTCAATAACAGCACTATCCACAGCATACCTTATAATATTTAACTCTTTAGCAAGATCCTGGCCAATTAAAATCAGGTCATTCAGCGAGGAGGAGCCAAAGTAATCGCCTGTACCCGGCATAACAGTCTCATAAAGCTCAAGAACTGATTTCTCTTTCACCGGGTCAATACCAACTATCTGAACCCCTGTGCTTTTAACAGCAGTTGCAGCCATTCCGCTGAAGATCTTCCGCCCGACAACACCCGCAATTCCTTTATATGTACCAATATGGGAGAGAGTTTTTTCACTGTCAGAAATAAGAATTTCAGAATCGTTATTCAGTCTAAAATCTTTTCCGGTAATCTGTATATGTGATATTTCCTCATCGATAGCCGCGTTAAAACGCTGGGCAATCATTCCGTTCATCATTGCTATTGAGAATATGGCTGCAAACACTCCAACAGTAACCGAGGCAATAACCACAAAACTCCTCACACGGTTACGCCACACATTTTTCCAGGCAGTTTTCCAGATCATATCAATAATTATTAAGCCTTTAATGAATTAACAACTTCCATTTTTTGGATCCTCCTGACAGGATAGATTATAGCAATAAAAACAATGATTGCCACCACCACCGATTGCCACATAAAATACCAGTCGACCGGCATAAATGGCATAACCGGTTCCATGCCGTAATCCTCATACATTTTTGCCATTTCACCTGTAAATCTTATCGGATGGTAATAGCCATAGAAGATAGCAGGCAGGGCCAGAACAATACCACTTCCTATTCCCATTAAACCAATATAAATCATCTCGATTGTTACAATAGCGGCGAGTTTGGTTTTTTGCATCCCAATAGCAACCAATACTCCGAATTCCCTTCTTCGTTCTGCTGTCATCATCAATACAGTGCCGAAGATCCCAAAAGCAATGACCATATAAAGAATCGCAATCATTACCATACCACTCTTGCTGTCGGCATCCATCTGGTTTATCATGAGTTCATTCATGGTTCGCCATCCCAGCACCCTCAGTGGAGTTTCAAGTTTCATACCCAGGTCAGATACCATTCTGTTAATCTCTTTGTCATCATTATCCTTTATGCTCACAGCCAGAGATGTAAGCATACCCGGAGCGTTGTAAAGTTCCTGACAGATATCAACCGGCAGATATACAATTTTATTATCAAGATCAGGAGTTGGCATTCTGACAATACCTGCAACTCTGAATTTGCCCGCGGCTGATGTTCCGTGATACCCCTGTCCGATCAGAACAAGTGTATCACCTACACTTATTTTCAGATATGCTGCAAGCTTGTCGCCAACAAGGGCACCAGGCTCACCCGTTTTAATATAACCATTTCTGAATGATGCATAGCTTTCAACAATTGGTAGAAGTGAAGCTGAATCTTCTTCAGTTATACCGAGGTCTGTCATCAGGGATGTTCTGATTGAATATGAATTACCTTTGAAAAGTTCTATGTTCTTCTTAATTACTTCAGGCAATTCTGAATTTTTAAGTCTTTCTGCATTTTCATCATTGAGTCTGTATCTGACAAGCTTGCTTTTTACATCAGACAGGTATGTTTCCTTTTCGGGATCAATACCTATGACAAGTACCCCTTTCGTGATATTCCCTGTTGAGGCAAGTGCAAATGATTCAAACCGGGCAATTGTGGCAGAAGCATTCCTGTCCCCAAGAATCTGTTGTTCCAGATCAGGTGTATATTGAAAAACATTATCTATGAGCCTGTTATCCCAGAAATCTTCATGCTGAATCTGTACATACCCGGTATAGGATTCGATTACATTCCTGAACATATGATCATATGTCCCCAGTTGAAGCGATCTCATTAAAAGGGCAAAGAAAACGGCGAAAAATACAGAGGCAACGGTAATAAGAGTTCTTCTCTTGTTTCTCCACAGGTTCCGCCACGCCATGATGTAGTTTTTCATATATCGACTTTTAAATGTTTGTTGAAAGTCGGAAGTCGGAAGACGGGAGTCGGAAGCAAATCCTTATTTGAAATACATTGGATTTCGGACTTCGGTCTTCCGTCTTCGGTCTTCAAACTTATCGTACATTCTTCATATTCTGTTGCGAAAAAAATGTCTCCTGTATTGGAATATTGAATTTTATCTCCTTAATCACAATAACTGTTTTATTTCCGGGTTCATCGGCAGGAACCAGTTCAATCTTTGTCTGGATTACCCTGCCATCCATTGTTTTGATTTCGCTGCCTGTTTCGGTTCTTACGAGCACATCTTCTTCATCAAACAGTTCGGCTTTCATTACAAGAAATTCTTTTTTATCGACCCACCTGATCTGATGCCCCCAGATAACTGCGGCATCGTCTTTTGCGACCATTTTTATCCGGTAACAGTCTCTCCCTCCGATGTTCTCATCTCCGGTAATCTCATGAGTATAATCAGTTACTACTGAGGATTCCTTTAGGATATCATCATTGGTATAGTCTGATCCCATCCAGCCCTGCGACATCATCGATGGTGGCAGCTTTATAAGACGGCTGATCGACGGATTCCAGCTCCACATTTCGGAACCCCGTTTCAAAAAAGTCTGTCCAACGTCCTTTGCCGGAGCCGTTATCAGAGTAAGTGCATATTCTTTTTCAAGTGTCCAGTTTTTGAATTCGATTGTTCTCTGCCACGTTGGCCGGATAATCGTCATCGACATCACCATCAGGGAGGATTTCTCACCATTGAATTTCTCATCGGCCTTCCTGATTATATCGGTTGCAGTCATATTCTGTGCGGCAAGGTTGAAAACGTTAATACCTGTAAGCAATAGCAGCAGACTAATGTACAAAATTCTTTTCATGACATTTGATATTAAATGTTTTGTTAAAAATATTCATTATTTCATGATTCTGAAGCCGATTAATCCAAAAAACAAATATTTGAAAGGTCGCGTTCTATTGTTTTAGAAAGATTTTCTATCTTTAACAGGTTGTACCAAATACATTTTTACAATGGCAAGTCTCAAGCTTTTACTGGGAATGATCCCGTCAACTTCCAAAATTGAGCAGGCTGAAAAGGCTTTGATTTCAGAACTTGAGAAATTAAACACCTTTAGAAACTCTGACCAGCTGGCAAAGTTTTATGAACTCGACAAACTGGTTACATCCTCTGATTTTGTTCAGAAAAAGAAAGAGATAGAGTCGCTGCAATTTAAAAATTCTGAAGAAAATTCAAAAGAAAAAGAGTTTCTTTCACTACAAAAAGCCAAAGATATTGTCCTCTATTTCAGAACAGTTGCCGGTTCGAATCTAAAGAAATTCAATGAGTTGGACGGCTCTGAAAAGATAAAAAGTTATGAATCGCTCCAAAAACTGGTTAAGTCTATAGAATTCAAGGGGAAAATGAAATCCAAAGAATTTAAAGAGTCTGATGATAATAAAAAACTTCAGGAATATAAGCGCCTCAAAGGCAGTTCCGAGATAAAGGATTATTACAGATTCAAATCTTCAAAAGAGTATGCCAACTTTCTGAATACAGATGGATCAACACGTCTTTCCAGATACAATGAACTGAAAGTATATGTAGCCACACCGGAGTTCAAAAAACAGAAAGAGTATCTGCTCGATAAAAAGAGGTTTGAAAAAACTGATATGTTCAAAGAGTTTCATGAGCATTATAACCTGGAGAAAAACGAAGATATTATCTGGTACTTCAAGGTTAAGGATTCGAATAAATTCGACATTCTTAAGCACAGGGAGCTTACTTTCAGCGATGAATTTGAAGGAGATAGGCTCGACACTAAAAAATGGCTTACAAACTATTACTGGGGAGCAAAGCTTTTAAAAGACAGATATTCTGTCGAATCTGATCTTCAGGCTTATACGGAAAAAGAAAACTTTGAACTCAGGAACAGCATCCTCAAAATAAATACAAAACCTCAGAGGGTAACCGGCAAAGTGTGGTCAGTAAGCAAAGGTTTTTCAACAAAAGAGTTCAGCTATACCTCCGGACTTATAAACACTGGCGAGAGCTTCAGACAGAAGTTCGGCACTTTTACTGCTAAAGTCAAACTTGGAGATCCGAATGCAAAGAACGCATACTGGATGCTTGCCGATAAAATCACGCCTCATCTTGACGTTTGCCGTACTTCAAAAGGCAAAGTATGGTTCGACTATTTCTCTTCAAAAGGGAATAATGTGAAAACATCACTCGGATCACGTTATGCAAATGATTTCTTCATCTATACACTTGAATGGACTTCCGACAGGCTCGTCTGGAAAATAAATGACACAGAGGTTTTCACTCAGACTTCTGATATTCCACAACACCCAATGTATGTCCTCTTCGCCGGAGGTACAGACAAACCGTTAAACGGAATGACAACCATGGAAATTGACTGGGTGAGGGTATACCAACCAAAGAAATAGACTTTTGCGTGAGGTGATCCGGTAGAAACACAATGCATTGTGTTTCTACCGGATCACACATATGGTAACGACACAACACATTGTGTTGTTACAGGATTACACATATGGGTAGGGACACGACGCATCGTGTCCCTACTTTTTTGTCGTGTTCCTATGTTTTTTATAAAATCCTGTAACTTTTTGTAATTTCGTTCGTCTTTGCACTGGAATTCAGGATATGACAGTTAAGGAATACAACAGGTCCGTAGAGGAGTATGCCGATCCGGTTTATCGCTTTATCCGTGGTAATCTCAGGGATGAGGAGAGGGCGAATGATATTGTTCAGGACAGCTTTGAAAAACTCTGGCGACATGTTACAGAGATTGATTATCCGGTTGTCAAATCATGGCTGTTCTCTACTGCGTATCATAACATGATTGACATTATCCGGAAAGAAAGAAGGATGACGACCATGGAGCCGGTTCATGAAATGGAAATGGTTTATGAATCTCATTACAGTGATCTGAATGAAATACTTCATGAAGCACTGGAAAGACTCCCTGAACAACAGAAAACGGCTGTAATGCTAAGAGACTATGAAGGATACAGTTATAAAGAGATTGGCGATATAACAGGATTGAGTGAGGCGCAGGTAAAGATAAATATCTACCGCGGTCGATTAGCTCTTAAGAATTATATCGGCAGAATTGAAAGCGTAATTTAATCATGAAAATAGAGAGGTCAAATTATGAAATATGGTTCATCGACTGGCTCGATGGGAATCTTGATTCTCATCAGGTTGAGGAGTTGAATCAGTTTCTTGATGAAAACCCCGACCTGAAAGAAGAGTTTAAGGAGCTCTCTCCTGTCATTCCCGGACATTCCGGTAAATTATTTACAAACAAGGAAGCTCTGAAGAAATCGCCTTCCGACATTTCCGCTTCACAGTTTGAATTTCTTTGTGTGGCATTCCTGGAAAATGATCTTACTTCCGGTCAGAAATCTGAACTGGAGGAGATCATTGAACAGGATTCTGAAAAGAAAAAGACTTTTGAATTAATACAGAAAACAAAGCTTTCGCCCAAGGCTGAAAGCTATGCCAACAAATCGGGTCTCCTTAGAAAAACAGCATTCCGGAAGATCTTTAGATATTCAGTTATTGGACTCAGTGCTGCTGCTTCGGTAACTCTTATCGTAACAACTTTTCTCAACCCACCGCGTGAGATTCCGCCTCCGTCTGATAAAATTGCGGAAATAAGTGTTGAGGATACACTTATTAATAAACCTAAAATTGCTGTCATCCATGAGATACTTATTGCAAATATTTCATCTGTTAAATCTCAACAGAAAAAAGAGAGCAAATCAGGGCTGATTAAAAAGGAAATCGTTACAAACGCAAAACCCGGATTAATTGCGGGCATTCCGAATGATTCACTTATGAAAAATATTAATAATCAGAATATTGCAATAAATAAAATTAAGTTTGAATCAACGATAGAAATAAAGGAATCGTTCCCGTCGAATGCGCTTATTGCATCCAATTCCGATTTCAAAATACCCGAAGAGGATGATGGAAGAAGCAATATTGGCCGCTTCATTTCAAAAACATTCAGGGAGAGAATACTTAAGGAAGAAGCATCGCCTGACTCTCCTCTCAAAGGATATGAGATAGCTGAAGCCGGAGTTACAGGTCTCAACAAATTACTTGGATGGGAAATGGCGCTGGAAAAAACCAGTGACGAGAACGGCGAACTCAGTTCGGTCTATTTCAGTTCGAAACTACTTAAGTTTAATTCCCCGGTTAAAAAAAGTGAACCTCTGCAGTAACTTTTTTACCACCTTCTCCGTCTCATCTCTGAAAACAGTAACAATTTTAATTTTAAAGTCATGAAAAAATTTGGAATTTCCATATTGCTCACAGCAATAATAATGCAGGGTTTCAGTCAGAATGTGGCAGCAGAAAACCAGAACGAAAAGAAACAGGCGAGGAATGCCAGTGATAACGAAAACAAAAGTGTTAATATCGGGAAAAACATGATCAACATTGAAGAGAATGACTCCTCGGTGAGTGTAAGAATCGGGAATAAAGGTCTCAGGATTCTTGAATCACTCGAAGATCAAAAATTCAGGGTTGAGAAATTCACAGACAATGACTGGAACCGTTATGACGATGAAGAGGATGATAGCAGAGCCAGAAGACGGAACCGTTTTAAAGGACACTGGGCCGGAGTGGAATTCGGATTTAACAACTACCTTACCTCTGACGGGAGCAATGTGATGCCCGATCAAATTAATTATATGTCGCTACATTCAAGTAAATCCTCAAACTTCAATATAAACTTCACACAACTAAGTCTTGGAATGACCAGGCGAATCGGATTCGTAACAGGACTTGGTTTCAACTGGAACAACTACAGGTTCGACGGTAATAATAATATTTTAAAGGGCCCCAACGGTGTCATTGATATTCTTGATCCGGGCGCTGAACTAAAAAAGTCAAAGCTTGCAACAATCTACCTTACACTTCCCTTTATGCTTGAACTTCAGATTCCTGTCGACAATAACAGTCTGAATCTAGCAGCCGGACCAATAGGTGCGGTAAAGATCGGATCGCATACAAAAATGGTATATCAGGACGATCAGAAAGTAAAATCAAATGGTGACTTCAGTCTGAATATGCTCAGATATGGTGCAACAGCAAGGGTAGGATATGGGAACTTTCAGCTATACGGCACTTACTATATGACACCAATGTTCAATACCGGTAAAGGTCCGGGCGGCTACGATCTCTATCCTTTCGAACTCGGAGTAGCATTCACGATTAACGATTAGATTTCGTAGGGACGATTCGCGAATCGTCCTTACAAAAAGTGGTGTTCAGGGACGATTCGCGAATTGTCCTTACAATGTGATATGCAGGGACGATTTGCGAATCGTCGCTGCATGTTTTTTTTGATAGCTGTTTATTACAATGTATATTTGCACCTGACAGACAGCAATGTAAATGGCAGAAAACATTCTTACTTCCAGGGAGATCAGGAAATACAGCAAACAGATTATGCTTCCTGAAATTGGTGTAAAGGGTCAGGAAAAGTTGAAAAACGCTAAAGTACTTGTTATTGGAGCCGGCGGACTCGGTTGTCCGGTTCTTCAGTATCTTACGTCAGCAGGAGTTGGAAAAATTACTATTATTGAATTCGACAAGGTAGAAGAAACAAACCTTCAAAGACAGATATTGTATGGATCGGATGATGTGGGGAAGCTTAAATCGATAATCGCAAAAACCCGTCTTGAACATCTCAATTCACAAGCTGATATAGGAATTATTAATCTTCGACTCGATGCCACCAATTCACTGAACACCGTAAAGAATTTTGATGTGATAGTCGATGCAACTGATAATATCGAAGCCAGATACGTAATCAACGATTCGTGCGTTATTCTGAACAAACCAATGGTGCATGGCTCGATTTATAAGTATGAAGGGATGATCTCCGTCTTCAACTACAAAGGTGGCGCAACTTACAGATGCTTCAATCCTTCCTCTGATAAAAAGGAAATTAAAAACCCTCTTCCTGCCGAGGTGGGTCTTTTCGGGGTGCTTCCGGGAATTGTAGGGACCTACATGGCCAATGAAGTAATAAAAATAATTACAGAAACAGGTGAAGTACTTAGCAGTAAGATTCTGCATATTAACATATTCAACAATTCTTCCCGCATAATTTCTGTAATAAATAATCCTGAGAATCATCAAATAAAAGAAATAAATGAAGTCAGATCGTAATATTTGCAGGGGATCCCTCGCTGCGCTTCGGGATGACAACATGGTATGGTGGGTTAGGGGGAAAAAAGTGGCGATTCGAAAGGTTAATTGACCATTTATCCGGGATTTTTTATCGAATCGCCACTTTTTTCCTCTCTGCGACCCCTCAATGCTCTGTCATCCTGAGTCCGCCGGCTGGCGGACGAAGGATCTCCGAGGTTCAGCAGGAAGTTGTCAAAATACCTGGCGTGCAAAAAATTGAATATAAACTCGGGATGACACAGGGGGTTGGTTGTATTTGGAAATCTCCGGATTTCAGCAGGATATTAATTTAAATTAAATTTACCACTTCATATGAGACTATTACTTATTAGCAACTCCACCAATCCGGGGGAACCATATCTGGATTATCCGAAAAATAATATAAAGGCTTTTCTTGGCGATAAGCCTGTAAAGGCTCTCTTCATACCATATGCTGCAGTGACCTTTTCATTTGATACTTATGAAGAAAAAGTCGCAGAACGCTTCCGCGAAATCGGACATGAAATCATATCGATTCACCGGTTTTCAGACCCTGTGGCAGCAGTAAAAGACGCATCAGTTATAGTCGTTGGAGGCGGTAATACCTGGAAACTACTTAAAATGATAAGGGATAATAAACTTATTGATGTTGTCAGGGAAAAAGTAAAATCAGGGACACCTTATATCGGATGGAGTGCCGGATCAAATATGGCATGTCCTACAATACGTACCACAAATGATATGCCCGTTGTTGAGCCGGATTCATTCTCAGCTTTCAATCTTATACCTTTCCAGATTAACCCTCACTATCTCGATGCCAATCCGGTAGGCCATGCAGGCGAGACACGGGAACAACGTATTGAGGAGTTCATCGAGGCTAATCCGGGGATCTATGTCGCCGGGTTACGTGAAGCTTCAATGCTTCTTCTTGAAAATGGAAAGCTTTCACTAAATGGGACCAAGAGGCTCAGGATCTTCAAAAAGGGAACGTCGCCTGTAGAATTTACAACGAATGATGACCTCTCCTTCCTTCTGATATAAAATGAAAGACGTTCTTAAAATACTGAAAGTTATTGCTTTACTTACACTAACAGTCTCTGTACTGCTTTTTTCGGCATCACTGATACTTCAGGATAAAGTAGCAAAAATTGTTCTGACATCTCTTAGCCGTAATTTATCTACTAAACTGGAAGTGGGTTCAGTGAGATTATCATTTTTACGGAAATTCCCCAAAGCTTCCCTGGAGCTTAGTGATGTTCTTGTCCGCTCCTCAACGGATTTTATCAAAACAGCTTTCAAAGAAATTAACACCGATACTCTTCTTTCTGCCAGAAATGTATCGGTCGAATTCAAAATAACAGATATTCTCCGGGGAAATTACACCATCGAAAGTGCCAGCGCAAAGAATGGAAAAATAAATTTTTACACCGATAATGCCGGGTTTATAAACTACAACATATCAGTAAAAAAACCTGGCAGTGGCAACGGGGATCTGACAATAAACCTTGAGAGAATCAATCTGACTG
This sequence comes from Bacteroidales bacterium, assembly GCA_031396165.1. Taxonomy (GTDB): domain Bacteria; phylum Bacteroidota; class Bacteroidia; order Bacteroidales; family VadinHA17; genus LD21. Next base: position 26,623 of record JANNKF010000400.1, read on the forward strand.
AGATAAAGGCATACTATAACAATCTGGCTACAAAACTGATAATAAACGGTAAAGTTACCAGCGGGAAACTCAAAAGCCGGATCTCGGGTCAGAATTTTGATTTTATGGCTGAAGCAGAGATGGAAGTTTATAGTTTTCAGCTCTTTAACACCATAATAACTAAAACAATCAATGCCGGTCTGGAACTTTCACTCCTGAACTCAGAAGAGGGAACTCAGTTTAAAAGGGGAACACTCACCATCGAAGACTTTCAGTTCGGACTCGATGGTTTTATATCATCTGAAAACCTGCTGGATCTCAATGTAACCGGTAAGGATGTGAACCTGGCAAAGATCCGTAAATACCTGCCTGAGAAATATTTACTGATGGTTGAAGATTATAACCCATCGGGATTACTCGGTGTGAAATGCAAAATTGACGGTCCGCTGACGAGAACGAAAAATCCTCATGTTGAAATCAATACCACACTCAATAACGGAAAGGTGACCTTCGGTAAGTCAGATATCGTATTGAGTAACCTCTCATTTGCAGGAAACTATTCCAACGGAGCACAAAATAACCTGAAAACAAGTTCAGTTTCACTAAAAGAGCTGAAAGTAAGACTTGGTACTTCAGATTATACCGGATCTCTGATTATTTCGGGATTTTCGCAACCTGTAACCGACCTGGTTCTGAAGGGAAGAGTTTTCCCCGGAGATCTTAAGAAGTTTTTTAATATTAAAAGCATTACATTAGCTGAAGGTTCAGTTGATGTTGATATTCAGCTTAATACTAACTTCTGGCCAAAAGATTCTCTAACTGTAAATGATCTGCTGATACTAAGCCCTGAAGCTAAATTAGAGTTTAATTCATTTTCTTTCGGACTTAAGAATAATAAGATGGTTGTTAATAATGTAACAGGAGAAGTTTTGATAACTGATTATGTTAAAGCAAATAATCTTAGTCTGAATTATAAAGGACAGAAAATTAAAGTTGACGGAGAATTCAGTAATCTGCCTGAGTGGTTATTGGGAAAACCTGTTCGGATGTCAGCAACTGCAGATATCTCATTTAACAGGTTTAATCCTGAAACTTTTATGAAGACAATTTCCGCCACTGAAAAATCTTCCATGGGCAAGCCTTCTGCATTCTCGCTGCCAGGAGACCTTATACTTGACATTAACTTTAAAATAGATTCGCTTATCTATAAGACCTTCAGATCTTCAGATATAGTAGGTACAATTAACTATAAACCCAGGATCCTGACCTTTAAATCTCTGAATATGAATACTTTGAAAGGCTCGTTTTCAGGTACAGGATTCATTGTTCAGAATATAAGTAAATCGGTTATTGGCCGCGGTAGTTTCGACCTGACTTCAATTGATATTAATGAAACCTTTAAAACCTTTAACAATTTCGGCCAGACATTCATAAAAGCTGAAAACCTGGCCGGATCGCTTTCCGGATCACTATCCATTCTATTACCAATGGATTCGCTGCTGAAACCGGATGTAAAATCAGTAACGGCCGAAGGAAAATATATCATCACAAACGGGGGACTTATCAATTTTGAGCCTGTTAAGAAACTATCTGATTTTATTGAACTATCGGAGCTCGAAAATATCCATTTTGAAAAACTTGAAAATGATTTTTTTATAAGGAGCAACTTTCTGTATATTCCACAGATGGATATAAAATCTTCTGCCGCTGACCTTTCGATTAACGGCAAACACGATTTCGACAATAATTACGAGTACCATATTAAGATGCTTTTATCGGAGATCCTGAGCAAAAAAAGAAAAAGGAGCAAGAGTAATGTAACTGAATTCGGTGTTGTTCAGGATGATGGACTGGGCCGGACATCAATTCTGCTTAAAGTTGAAGGTAAAGGGGAAGTAGTAAAGGTGGGGTATGATTTAAAAGCTGCCTCTGCCGGAGTTAAGAATAATATTAAGTCGGAGAGGCAGACTTTAAAATCAATTCTTAATCAGGAATACGGCTGGTACAAAACAGATACAACAATTAAACAGAAACCAGTGGAAAAGAAACCACGGTTCAAAATATCCTGGGATGATGGTGACGGTACAAAAAGTAATGTTACTCAACCTGCAGTTAAAAAAGAAAGTGTCGTGAAAAGTATATTAAAAAAGAAATGAAATTTTTCCGGAACAAAAATCGCTGGAAGCTCTTCCTGCTTCTGTTTGCTGTCTCAATCGGGATGGGATCTCTGATTTATACCGAAAACCTTGTCAAAAAACTCAAAGTTGAGGAGAGAGAAAATATTGAGATGTGGTCGGAAGCCCAGAGACTTTTATCACTTGCCGATACAAGCCAGAATGTTGATTTCCTTTTTTCCATAATCGAGAATAATAATACTGTTCCCGTAATTCTTACAGATGAAAATGACAGTATAATAGCTGCCCGTAACTTTGATGAATCAAAGCTTGGAGATCCGGAATATCTTAAAAAAAATCTTAAGAATATCAAAGAGAAGAACAAGCCGATTGTAAATAACCTCGAGCAAGGTCATTTTAATCTAATCTACTATAAGGACAGTATCATCCTCACGATGCTAATCTACTATCCGTATGTGCAGCTCGGAATTATTATCATGTTCATTCTGGTTTCCTATCTTGCCTTCAGCTCTTCCAGGAAGGCCGAACAAAATCAGGTGTGGGTAGGTATGTCCAAAGAGACCGCACATCAGCTGGGGACACCCACATCTTCGCTTGCAGGCTGGATAGAGATCCTTCAACAGAAATATCCTGAGATTTCAATTACAAAAGAGCTTGCACTTGATGTTCAGAGACTTGAAAAAGTTACTGAAAGATTTTCAAGAATAGGCAGCAAACCTGCTCTGTTAGATGAAAACGTTGTTCTAATAATTATGAGGACAATCGAATATCTGAAATTAAGAAGTTCTTCTAAAGTAAAGTTCATCAACGATTTCTGCATAAGTAAAGAGCTCTTTGTTCCACTGAATTCCGCTCTTTTTGAATGGGTTATCGAAAATGTTTCTAAAAATGCCATCGATGCCATGGAAGGCAATGGTGAAATTACCATCCGTATTACGGAAACCGATAAAACCGCATTGATCGATATTACAGATACAGGAAAAGGGATTCCAAAATCGGCATTCAAGAAAATATTCACACCGGGATTCACGACAAAGCAGCGAGGTTGGGGACTTGGTCTTTCTCTCGCCAAAAGGATAATAGAGGAGTATCACAGTGGTAAGATTTTTGTCAGAAATTCAGAGGTTGGAAAGGGTTCGTGCATCAGGATCATCATGAATAAGAAAAAGGGATGAGCCGGAAAGACATTGAAATTATGGCTCCTGCCGGCTCCTACGATTCGCTTATGGCAGCGATACAGGGCGGTGCCGACTCGGTATATTTCGGAGTCGAACAGCTAAATATGCGGGCCGCCTCATCGAATAATTTTTCGATAGAGGACCTCAGAAAAATTGTTTCAATCTGCCGGAAGAACGGTCTGAAGAGTTATCTGACAGTGAATGTGGTAATTTACGATCACGAGATTGAACAGATGCATCAGATTGTTGATGCTGCAGCGGAAAGCGGTGTAACGGCGGTAATCGCATCCGATCTTTCTGTAATTAATTATGCTTTCTCCAGAGGAATTGAAATCCATCTTTCAACACAACTAAATATAACAAATATTGAAGCCCTGAAATTTTATTCGCAATGGGCCGATGTGGCGGTACTCGCAAGAGAACTTAATATTGACCAGGTAAAACATATATATAACTGCATACGGGATCAGAATATCAGGGGGCCGAAAGGAGAGCTAATTAAAATTGAGATGTTCGTGCACGGGGCACTCTGTATGGCCATTTCCGGCAAGTGTTATCTGAGCCTGCATGAAAACAATAAATCAGCCAACAGGGGTGAATGCTACCAGACCTGTCGTAAATCGTATATAGTAACCGGGAAGGAATCGGGCTATGAGCTCGAGATAGACAATGAATATATAATGTCGCCGAAGGATCTCTGCACAATCGGATTTCTTGATAAACTGATTGATGCCGGTGTGAGGGTTCTTAAAATTGAAGGCAGGGCCCGATCGGCAGAATATGTAAAGGAGGTATCGAAGTGTTATGATGAAGCTGTTAATTCAATAACAGAAGGTTCATTTACGGTCGAAAAAACATTTATCTGGAGAGAGAGGCTGGCAACTGTATTTAACAGGGGATTCTGGGATGGTTACTATCTTGGACAGAAGATGGGTGAATGGAACACAAATTACGGATCGAGCGCCACAAAACGAAAACTATATATCGGAAAGGTTACAAATTATTTCAGGAAACTTAATGTAGCAGAAATAAAACTCGAAAATGGTGATCTGAGCATAGGTGACACAATTCTCATAACCGGGCCCACAACAGGCGTTGTTGAATATACTGCAGCAGAGATCAGAGTGGATCTGAAAGTAACAGAAAAGGCTTTAAAAGGGGACCTGTGCTCAATAAAAACGGAGGATTTTCTACGGAGGTCAGATAAGGTTTATAAATGGGTCGACGCCAGCGAAGTGAAAAACCAGTAAAAAGAAACCTCACCACGAAATTTTACGGGCAGCATCCAGAATTCTCATACCATTTTCCTCAACATCATCTGAATCAGTTTCAAGATAAATAAGGTTTTCTTTCCTTTTTTTACTCAGTCCGTACATATATGCTTTATCATAGTAATGAAGGGATATTTCAATCGCTTTTGCAATATCGCCTGCCTCAACTGCATTAATTGCATCCCTGGTATTATCGCCCCCGAGTCTTTTACTGATCTTCAATATTGAGGCTTTAAGCAATTCAGGCGGATAGGCCGAGTATTCAATCATTAGTCTTGGCAACCTTGTTTTAACATCCATCATCAGTATGATCGCCGTCGTATCCTGCATGTTTCCATAGAACCCATCAGGAATAAACACAGTTCCGATATTCCGGCTTTCATCTTCAACCCAAAGAGGTTTAGCAGTGTCGATGCGCCTCCATTCATTGAACAGATCATTCCCAAATTGTTCCGTAGTAGGCTGAGGCGGCTGGCCCAGCGAGCCGAAAGCCGATCCTTTATGATTTGCAAGTCCCTCAAGATCAATTACCTGCTCCCCCCTGGTCCTTAGAAACCTTAAAATATGAGTTTTACTGCTCCCCGTCATTCCACCCAATACAATCATTTTCCGTTTCTGTGATACAGATTCGAGAATGTGATTTCTGTAAGCTTTATACCCACCTTCAAGGACTTCGGCTTGAATGTCACCCAGGGAAAAGAGCCAGGCTATAGCCTCCGAGCGCATGCCACCTCTCCAGCAATGTACCAGTAATCTGCCTTCCCCGGATATCTTAAGGGCAAGATCAAGTTTCTGCGACATCGACGGACCAGAAAGTCTCAACCCTTCAAGGATTGCCGGAACCCTTCCCTCCTTCTTAAATTTGGTGCCTACAACAGCCCTCTCATCATCATCGAATAATGCAATATTTACGGCTCCCGGAATATGTCCTGCCAGGTATTCTGATGGTGATCTGACATCTGCGATTGGTATGCTGTCAGCAAGATTGAGGAAAGCTGCTACATCAATTTTCTTCAATGCTTTTGCTTTTTGAAATATTTTGCAAAAAGTCTTTTAAGCTCTTCCATCCTCACGGGTTTTGAAATAAAATCCTTAATCCCTGACAGTTCTGCTTTTCTTTTCGACTCAGGCATATTATCGGCTGTAAAAGCTACAATGATTACAGATTTGTCATATACAAGTATCTTTTGTGCCGACTCAAAGCCATCCATTTCGGGCATAATAAGATCCATGAAAATAAGGTCATATTTTTTAATTTTAGCCTGAATATATCCGGCATAACCATTGTCGGCAATGTCAAATTTATAACCCAGATTCGCCAGCATCTTTCCGATTACCTTCTGATTCATTTTATTATCCTCTACTATCAGGATATTGATATCATTTCGCATGTCAGCAATATCGGTTGATGAGGATATGTCCTCAAGATACGGGAAACAGCTTTTTATTATATTGATAAGTTCGTTGATATCAAACGGTTTGAGAAGGTAGTGATCTATGCCCATTGTAACACAGTTCATGTAGTTTCCTTTCTTATCATTTGAACTTATCATAAGAATGATGAAATTCCCGGAAAGTTTGCTTTCCCAAATTCCCTTTGCCGCTTCAAACCCATTGAAACTTTCATCATCAAATATTATTATCAGGTTGTATTTGTCGTCAGGATAGTTTTGATTTGCTTTGATCTGGTTAACAGTCGTTTTCATGAATGTTGTTATGTTAACTGTCAGCCCTATTCTATGTAATGTACCAAGAATTTCTTCATCACGGTTTTGACTTCCGGTTATTACAAGGGTTTTTATGCGGTCGAAAGATTTTATATTCTCAAGTGAAAGATCTTTAGGAGGTCTTTCATTTGAGTAAACAACTATCGTAAACGACACGCTGGTTCCTGCATCACCAACCAGTCCAGAAGGAGAAACAGCATTAAGTTCTCCGCCCATGAGAACAACCAGTTGTTTTGCCAGAATTGTTCCGAATCCCGATTCATCATTTAACCTGACAACTTTAGATTCAATGTCTACAAAATCACCAAATATCTTTTTCAGGGTCGATTTATCAAAACTCTGTCCGGAATCCTGCAATTCAAAACCAAGGGTAACAGTACCGTTACTTTTACTTTTAACCGAACACTTCAGCCTGACCTCTCCCTTTTCAGTATTTTTAATGGAATTATTAAGGAGGTTTGTAAGTATTTGCCTGAGCCTGAACGGATCTCCAATTACACTTTCCGGGGTATTATCATTTACCTGGCAAACCAGTTCAATTCCCGACTGGGGAATATTGGTTCGTGCAAGATCAATGCAATAAGTAATCTCTTCCCTTAAATTATAAGGAATCTCATCGAGAAGCATTTTTCCAGATTCGATTTTTGAAAAGTCAAGTATATCATTAATTATATTCAGAAGTACCTCTGTTGATCTCCGTAACAGGCTTACAATATCCTTAACATCATCAGATAGTTCGTATTTGGAGAGAACATCGGTCATTCCCACAATTCCATTCAATGGGGTCCTTATTTCATAGCTCATTCTGGCAAGAAATTCAGATTTTGCAACATTTGCTTTTGCTTCCTGTTTCCGAGCAGACTCAAGCATAGTAACATCGATCAGGATTTCCATTGTTGCCTCTTCACCCAGGAAGTTGACAGGGATGCTGTTCCTGTAAAGGACGATTTCCCCAATCTCTTTTTTGATTATCACAAACTGGTCGGGTTGAAAAGAACTACCAAGATTTTTCGAGAAATAGTCGCTGTTGCCGGGAAGATTCGTTTCGGGAAATATTTTTCCTTTCATCTCAATTTCGGAAGGATAGGAATAGAGATTTGCAGCAACAGAATTGGCCTTAATAATTTCCCTGTTTCTGTTATGGATCAAAATTCCGACAGGCATCTCATCGATTAGTTTGAACAGCATATTCTCGGAAGCCCTCAACCTCTCCATTTCTGATTTTTGCGATTTAAGGTAGCGCCAGAATGCCAGAATTATTAACTGGATAAGCAAGAGAGTGCCCAGCACAATAAATACAGAGTTTCTGATTATATATTTCTGGAACAACTCGGTTTTTGATGAAAAAATCAGTCCAAGGTCTCTTTCAAGAAGAAAGGAGGAATAATATGATGAAATTATTTCCTGTGATTTTCCGTTTATAATCACGTTATGAGTGATATCATCATTGGATCCGGCGGCGATACTTTCGCCTATTTCAATCAGCTTTGTATACCTGCCGGTTTCTCCCGGGTTATAAGGATAATTATCATAAACGATCTCACCTGAATCAGTTACAACCGATTGCCACTGATAATCCTGAAGATTAAAAGCGGTGAATATTTCTTTAAAGTATTTCTCGTAATCTACTGTAACAACAAGATTTCCAACTGTCTGATTTGTTTCCGGATCTATTACCGGCTGATAAAAGTTGAATTGATTGTTTTCCTGAACAAGTTGTTCCCTCTCCGAGATCGCACCCTGCTCCTGACGCAGGTACGGATCCTGCTCCAGCCATTCTTTTGTGTCGGCATCCTGTTTTAAGGTATATTCATTTTTATTGTTGTCAGATAGTCTTATCCCTGTTACAATTTCCTGGTTCTTTGAAAAAAACCATTTCATTTTATCCCTAATCCGGTATTGATATTCTGTATCAGTAAAGAAGCGTGCTATGTCCTCATTAAAAAATATCTGATTTATTTCGCTTCTGAAACCAGTGTTGGTTTCATCCACTGATTGGCCAACAAGCTGAACCTGACGTCCAAGCAATTCAGTAATATATTGTATCTGCTTGTTATAAAGATTCTTATAATAAAAATAATTGGCAAGCATTATTATCAGAAATGCTGAATAAACAATAATTAGGACTCTTTTCATCTGATTAATATGTTTGTCTGGAGGCAAATATAAAGATATGCTTAATACAATGATGTACAGGTTATCGGTATTTCCGGTTATCCTCATCCATAATGTTCAGATAACTCTTATACCTTAGAAAGTCTATGTCACCAACCTCCACTGCTTTTCTCACAGCGCATCCCGGCTCATCAAGGTGAAGGCAATTATTGAACCGGCACTCCTTTGAGACGATGAATATTTCGCGGAAGAAGTGATATATTTCATTCTTTTCCATATCGACCACTCCGAAACCTCTTATTCCGGGCGTATCTATAACAAATCCGCCAAAGGGCATCCGGTGCATTTCCGGGAAAGTAGTAATATGCTTACCCTGTTTATGATAGTCAGAGATCTCAGCGGTTTTAAGATTGAATCCCGGACAAAGTGTATTAAGAAGCGTTGTTTTTCCCACACCTGAATATCCTGAAATAAGACTGATTTTATCCTTCATCTGTTCAATAAGTGCAGACAGGCTGGTTTTGTCAAAAATTGAAAGTCTTATACATTCATATCCTATCTTACCATACAGTGATTCAAGATAGGTCATTATTTTAATTTCAGCCTCCCCGTAGAGATCTGTTTTATTGATGATTATCCTGGCAGGTATCCTGTAGGCTTCAGCCGTTATAAGAAATCTGTCGATAAATTCCATAGGTGTTTCAGGCATTATTATCGTAACCATCAGATAAACCTGATCGATGTTTGCTGCAATAATCTGTGAGTGCCGTGACAGATTTGTTGACTTGCGAAGCATGTAATTCCTGCGGTCAAGCACCTCAGTAATGATGCCGGTATTATTCTTCTTATCAAGCTCAAACAGGACATTATCCCCAACAGCTATAGGATTAGTTGTACGGAGTTCTTTAATCCTCAGTTTACCCTTAACCGAGCAGTCAAGTACAAGACCGTCGGTGTGGAGCACCTTGTAATTACTGCCTGTGGATTTTAAGACGACTCCCTTTTCCAAGTGAAAATTATTTGTGACAAATGTAAATATTCCTTTGGAATATATTAAAGAGGGTAGAGACGTCACAATAAAACAGGTAGAGACGTCATGCATGACGTCTCTACACCAAGGAATAAAATATAATATTTATCACCTAATTATCCGATGCCATGAGGAGGAACGGTTTCATTTCAAAACTGTGGTAATACGGCCTTAGTCTCTCAGTATTATAGTAATCTGATACTTTAACAATTTTCTTTGAAGAGGTAACAACATCAATGGGAAGGTTATCATATCTTCCATTTTTGAGAACCACAATCCTGCCATGAACTCCCTTCAGAATGAGGTCGAGAGCAAGATTTCCGTATGCCATCGGCACTATTGAATCAAGAGCATCGGGATCACCGCCACGAACCATATAACCCAGTTTCTGGTTTATTACATTTATAGTCTTGCCGTTATTATATTTCCCGGAAAGCTCCTTGAGTTTAGCCGAAACCATTTCGCCTATCCCTCCGAGTTTTGCATGACCATAAGCATCTTTCTCACTGTCAGCAAAGATCATCTTGCCTCCTATAAACATTGCCCCTTCAGAAACCAATACAACCGAGTACTTACTTGGATTATTGTTTCTGTCTTCAACCAGAAGTTTGGTAAGCTGCTCAATATCAAACTCATACTCTGGTATTACACATCTGTTGGCAGCACCTGCCATTGTGGGCAGCATAGCAGTAAAACCTGCGTACCGCCCGAACACTTCAAGTACAAGAAGCCGTTCATGCGATCCGGCAGATGTCCTCAGACTGTTTGTCATATGAATGGTTCTGGTAACACATGTACTGAATCCAATGCAATAGTCGGTTCCCGGGACATCATTGTCCATTGTCTTTGGAATTGCGACAACATTAACTCCCTGTTTGTAAAGATGAACACCATAGCTGAGTGTATCATCCCCGCCGATTGGGATTAGATAATCAACACCCAGCCACTCGAGGTTTTTAATAATCTCAGGTGTAATGTCGTTTATTTCAGCATTATAAGTACTCTGAAGATGTTCAGGAACACTTTCCTTTGCCATGTGGCTTGGTCTGGTCCTTGATGTATGTAAAAAGGTACCGCCAGTACGGCCTGCCTTGTTAACTATATCGTCTGTAAGGAGCTGATAATTATTACTGTTGTCAGCTTTATGATCCCTTATCAGTTCGGAAATACCGGCCCATCCCCTGCGCAGACCGATAACTTTATATCCTTCACGGTTCGCGCGTATTGTCACCGCACGGATAGCCGGGTTCAGCCCGGGAACATCACCACCGCCGGTAAGAATAGCAATTACCCCTTTAGTTGATTTTTGAGTTGCCATAATATTTTATTTGTTAGGAGTGAATGAAACTTACTGATCAGCAAAATTAATGTAATTCAATGAAAAACAATGAATACTGTTTCTTCTGAAAACATAAAAGTAAAAAAAGGCTATATCATAAGACCATTTTAACCCTGCCTACCGGTAGGCAGGGTTAATGGATTTTGACTTTTGAGACAGCCTCTTCTTATAATAATTAAAAATGCTTAATCACCAGGATTCTCGTCCCATTCCAGAATCTTATAGAAATCGTAATCTTCGGGTTTCTCAACAAATTTTTTCGCCCTGTTATAATCGGCTTTTGTAATAAAATGAAGGTTATTCCTGTATATAAGCTGTACTTTTTCCGATTCAATATTTACAAGCCTTGGTTTTACTTTTCCATTTTCATCCTCCACATCTTTGAGGAATAATGGCAAAATACAGCCTGTTCGGTCAACTGTTACCATACATCCGGTAAGTCCTAACTTGAAAAGTTTGTAAACACCAAGTCCGAGTCTGGTAGCATAGTTCAGGTCATAAGCTACAGGACGGCAGCATCTTAATTCGTAACCCATCTCTTCCGGACGTGATTTTACGTTGATTCTCAGTCCTTTAAGCGCCTGTTGTGTAAGCATGTTGAAAATATGCGACTTGCTCACATTACCAAGTTCCGGATGACCGTGATCATCGTATGTGAAATTAATACCTGTATCGATGATCTCTTTTTCGCTCATGAAATGGAAAACACCTTCAGAGATAATTGCAACACCATAATCAATTCCCAAAAGCCTTCTTTTAACCATCGAACTGATAACCAGCCGGGTGATCTTATCGAAAGTGATCTTGGTCTTATTAAACATTTCCGGGATAATAATCATCGGATAATGACACGCAGTACCAATTCCAAAGGCAAGGTGACCGGCCTCACGGCCCATGGCAGAAACCACAAACCAGTTACCGCTCGTACGTGCATCCTCATAAATTGTTGTTGCCAGACGAACACCTTCTTCCTTTGCAGAATGATAACCAAATGTAGGTGTACCTTCGGGCAGAGGAAGATCATTGTCGATAGTTTTCGGCACATGAATATTTTTCACTTCCAGTTTCTGGTCCTTCAGAAATTTGGAAAGACGATTTGCGGAAGAGGCTGTATCATCACCGCCGATTGTAACGAGAAGTTTCACATTATTCTTCCTGAAAAAATCGACTTTAAACTCGTCATCTTTTGGTTTGTGCCTGCTCATCTTAAGAGCAGAACCTCCGCGACTATAAATCAGATCCGCAAACTCAAAATCAAGGTAGTCATAGGCTGGCTCCGCAGAAAAAAGTGATTTGTAGCCACCATTAATCCCAAGTACATTATACCCGTTCTGCAAAAATATTTTTGTAACAGCACTGATCACAGTATTAATTCCGGGAGCCGGACCTCCTGCGCAAAGTATAGCAACTGCATCTTTCATAGGTTCTTTTTTCATTACTGATTATACGATTGAATGATAAATTAAAATATTCTGAATTGTTTATTTAAACTTTTTTTACGGACACAAATATGACAATATCTTTTTGATATTCACAAATAAGAAAGTCTGAATTTCAGGATGTTTTGGCTAATTTTGAAAAATTGACACAAAAACTGAAGGTATGCCAGAAAACAATGTGCATGTAAATGTTCCGACAGGTTCCTCAGTTCTAATTACCGGGGGAAGCGGACTCATTGGCAGATACCTCACTGCTGCTCTTCTGAATGAAGGGTATAAGGTTTCTCATCTTTCAAGAAAAGCCAACCACTTTGGAAAAGTGAGGGTTTTCAGGTGGGACCCGGAGAAGGGAATTCTTGATCCTAAAGTATTTGAAGGAGTAGATTATGTTATTCATCTTGCAGGAGCAAATCTCGGGGAAAAACGATGGACACACAATCGAAAACTGGAGATAGCCGGTAGCCGGATAGATTCAACAAAGCTGCTTCACAAGGTAATTTCAGAAAATCATTCTAAGTTAAAAGCATTTATCTCTGCCTCAGCAGTTGGATATTACGGGTCAGTAACAACTGACAGAATCCTGAATGAAGAAGACCTCCCGGGCACGGATTTTATCGGATCAGTATGCAGGCAATGGGAAGAGGCTGCTGATCTTTTTGAAAACTCAGGAATACGAACTGTTAAAATCAGGTCTGCTGTGGTGATTGAGAAGAATGACAGTGCCTTATCAAAGATGATGATGCCTGCAAAATACGGATTTCTTGTCAAGACAGGAAACGGGAAGCAGTATATGCCATGGATACATATAAATGATTTATGCAAAATTTATCTAAGGGCAATTGAAGATCCGCAAATGACCGGAGCATACAATGCAGTTTCTCCTCAGCATGTAACTCATTATGAATTCGTCAGAACACTTTCAGAGGTTATCAGTAAACCAGTATTGCCGGTTGCTGTACCCTCTTTTATTCTGAGGATAGCGCTGGGAGAAATGTCAGATATTGTACTTAAAGGAAGCAGGGTATCTTCGGAGAAAATAATTAAATCGGGATATAAGTTTTTATATCCTGATCTTGTCGGTGCGTTGAAGGAAGTCCTCAACATTCATCCACCGGATTCCCTTTCGTGAGGTTTCGAATCCTTTATCAAGTGACAAAACATATTTGGGAAAATGGTCATCTACTCCCTCCAGAGAACCATATTCCCTCTCAATAACTTTACTGTCTGTTAATGCTGTACAGACCTGTATATAAAGTTTCTCATTACCTTTTTGGGCAATAAAATCGATCTCCTTTTCATATTGTTTTCCTACAAATACCTGATATCCATGAGCCAGTAAATCAAGTAATACAATGTTTTCCAGCTGACCCGACACAGCATCAGGAGAATAGCCGACAATCGCGGATCTCATCCCAACATCACTTACATAATATTTTTCAAGGATTTCAAGAATACGTTTTCCCTTCAGGTCGAATCTCTGAACCTTTTCGACCAGTAAAGCGCTTCTACAATAATGGATATAGTTCTGAACAGTATCCACTGAAACTTTCCATCTTTGGGATTTTAAAAAATCGCTTATGTTTTTTGAAGAGGTAATATTGCCACAGTTATCAGCCAGATAGCTTACAATTTTCTCAAGAAGAGCTGCATCACGGATATTATATCTGACCACCACATCTTTCAACAGAACAGTACTATAGATTGACTGTAGGTACTGTCTGATGGAATTCTCATCCCAATCGAAAAGATGAATACCGGGAAATCCGCCAAATTTCAAAAAAATATTAAAAAGATCTCCGTCAACCGGTCGTTTATTGTTTTCTGAAGCAAATTGCTTAAATTCCGGAAAAGTCAGTGTATACATCTTAAACTCTACATAACGGCCGGATAAAAGTGTAGCTAATTCGGAAGACCATAGACTTGCATTGGATCCGGTTACATATATATCATAGTTTTTGAGCGTTAGCAAAGAATTGATTGCTCTTTCCCATTCATTAATCTCCTGAATTTCATCTATAAACAAGTAGTATTTGACTTTAGGGCTTTTAGATCTGGAGGATACAAAATTATTGAGGTCTTTATAATCACGGATTTCATCAAATTCAAATAACTCTTTATTTATATAGATTACCTGTTCAGACTTGATTCCCCCACTCTGAAGTTCAACAATTAACTGGTGCATCAGAGTACTCTTACCACATCGTCTGATTCCGGTCAGGACTTTAATGACCGGTTTTCCGATAAATGGCCGGATCTTATCCAGATACAATGTTCGTATTATCATTTTATTAGACTATAGTCGAATGTTATGCAAATATATATCTTTCATTCGACTATAACCCACTAGTTTGTGAAATAATATTCATCCTGGTTCCAACAAACTCTACTCAATCAAACAAGGTAAACCACTCGATTAGCTTTAAAATGGTAAGTAAATGGCTGATATAAAATGATTTATCAACCCGAACTAAATCTGACTTATATTTTAACTACGGCTATTTCCCCCCGATCTGCATCTCAGCAACCCTGAAAGTCGGAGCTGCGAAACTTCTGTTCATATCTATGTCGTTCCCCATCATATCGATTCCGCTCAGAATGTCAAATGCTCTGCCGGCTATTGTTACACCTTTAACCGGTGATACTATTTCGCCATTCTCAACCCAGAAACCACTTGCTCCGCCACTGAAATTACCACTTACAGCATCGATGCCATAGCCGGTTACCTCTTTTAGAAAAAGTCCTTTCTTAGTCCCTGAAATGATTTCCTTTTGCGTATTCTTCCCGGTTTCCAGGTAAACGTTATGTGTTCCTATGCCGGGAAGGCTGCTGAAACCTCCCCGTGATGCGTTACCAGTGCTTGTAACACCGGCTCTCTTTGCGGCCTTTGTATTATAAATGAAGCTTTTAAGTGTACCGTTCTGAACCAGAATATTCTTCATGGTCGGAACACCTTCACCGTCGAAAGGGGCACTTCCGGTACTTCTGTTTCTTGTCCCGTCATCGATGATTGTAAGGAGTGAAGATGCGAACTGTTTATTCAACTGATCTTTAAGGAAACTTGCTCCCTGAAGAACCCTTTCGCCGTTTATTGCTGTCAGAATGCCGCCTATAAGCGATCGGGCCACATCCGGATCAAAAATTACAGAGGCTCGCTGCGTCTTAATCATAACAGGATCGAGCATTTCCCATGCTTTCTGAGAGGCGGTTTCTGCTATCTCCTCAAGAGAGATAAGATCGCCAAAAAACACCCTGGAACAGTACTCCCCTCCAGTATTTTTCTGATCACCTTTTTCAGCCACCACACTTACACCGATAGAACATCCGGAGGATTTATAACTCTTTAATATGCCATTCGAATTTGCTATAAATATCTCTGATTCACCTTCCCCGTAACCCGCACCTGAACTTTTTGTTATTCTCGGATCTTTCATGGCGAGTTTTTCCAGTTCAAGCGCCATGTTTATCTTGGTATCCATCGATGCTGAGGCAATACCCTCATCGAATAAGCCGGTTACCGATGTCATACTTTTCTCAGATGGAAGAACATTATTTTCATCCGGAGAAGATAACCTGGCAAAAGCTATGGCTTTCGAAATAGTGCTCTCCAGAGAACTGTTGCTGAAATCGTTACAATGACTGAAGCCCATCTTTCCATCGACAAAAACCCTGAAACCGATACCCTGTGATGAGGATTCCTCAATTGTTTCAATTTCTGATTTAAGAACATTTATCGAGAGGTTTCTCGATGTCTCAATAAAAACCTCTGCCGAGCCGGCACCGAGGCTGATACTTTTCTTAACCAGTTTTTCTGCTAAATCTATATAGTTCATGATTTTATCTGTTGAGTGTTTTACTATGCTTTGCTTCCTCCCACATTTATACCTCTTATCCTTACAGTAGGCTGGCCGGCAGATACTTCAGCAGCCTGACCTTTTCCGCAGATACCTGGACCAAAATCGAGATCGTTGCCCACGGCATCGATATTGGAAATTACGTCCATACACGAGCCAATAAGTGTTGCCCCTTTTATAGGGTTGGTTTTCTTTCCATTCTCAATCATGTATGCTTCACGGCAGGTGAAGTTGAAGACTCCTGTTACAGGATTAACACTGCCTCCGCTTAGACTTTGTACATATATTCCCTTTTTGGTTGAAGCAAGAATATCTTCAGGCTTATCTTTACCTGCATCGATAAAGGTATTTGTCATTCTCGGAATTGGTATATATTTGAATGATTCCCGTCTTCCGTTACCTGTACGGGCCATTGACAGCTGTTTCGCGCTAAGAACGTCAGTCATAAATCCTTTCAGGATCCCGTTTTCGATAAGCACATTGCGTTGAGCCACCGTGCCCTCATCGTCATAATTTATTGTACCTCTGAAGTTTGGAAGGGTTCCGTCATCAACCATGGTGAAACAATCGCTGGCAACTTTCTGTCCGACTTTACCGGTAAAAGCACCTATTCCTTTTGCAATATTATCAGCTTCAAGCGGATGACCAACTGCTTCATGGACTAATACACCTCCCCAGCCATTCTGCATAACAACATCCATGATTCCTGCAGGTGCATCCTCGGCTGCAAGCATTGCAATTGCCTCACGTGATGCATTTCTGGCGATCTTTTCGGCAGCCTCATTATCGAACATCTCAAATCCGGAGTGGTTACTTAATCTTTCGCGTGCCATATGCCTTGCTTTTCCGTCATCGCTCATTGACTGAACTATGAAAAAGAGCAAAGGCAGTTCGTCTCTCAGATAGAGTCCCTCGCTAGTAACAATAACCCTTCCTCTTATTTCATCATAATAGTCTACCATTGCCATCTTTATTCTCGGATCATAATCTTTGGCAGCCTGGTCGGCCCTTTTAATGATCTCTATTCTCTTTTCATCGGCAATATCAACCAGAGGCTGCTTCACTGTAACAAATGAAGGGAACTTAGTCTCGGCAATATTTACCGGCTTGATAATGTTACCGTTACGGGCAACATATGAAGCAACTTCTGCAGCTCTTAAGAGTTTCTCCTCGGTAATTTCATCAGTATATGCATAACCGGTTTTGTTGCCTGAAATAACCCTTACACCTGCGCCCTGGCTAATTCCATAAAGACCGCTTTTGAATTTTGATTCTTCCATAACGATCTGCCTCGAAACACGGTTCTCGAGATAGACATCTGCAAAATCGCCGCCTTTTTCCAGGGCTTTTGCGATGATCCTTGAGAGCATCTCTTTATCCATATCGAGGCCTGATGAAGCCTTTACACCATTCTGGCATGAGATTAACTGAGACATCAGTGCCGGGGTTGCAGCAATCAGCAATCCACCCTTCAGACTCAGTTCAAGGAATTTCCTTCGTGGCATGTCCCTTACTGTCTGTTTTTCCATTTTCATAGTTTACAGTTATTTGAATTCTAAATATATTAATATTCTTCGATTCTGCTTATCTCACC
This sequence comes from Bacteroidales bacterium, assembly GCA_031396165.1. Taxonomy (GTDB): domain Bacteria; phylum Bacteroidota; class Bacteroidia; order Bacteroidales; family VadinHA17; genus LD21. The sequence continues at coordinate 44,281 of JANNKF010000400.1, forward strand.
AATCTTGCCAGATTCTCCTTGCTTTTCACCTCATCCCCCTCCCCCCTTCTCCTTAAAGAGAAGGGGGTAATAAGAACATTATCAATACATTAGCCCCTCTCCTGCAGGAGAGGGGTTGGGGTGAGGTATTGAATTATTTAACAACAAACTCTTTATCCTTCAGAACACCACCTCTTGTTGAAAACAGGCTTGCTTTTAGGCTTAGTTCGCTTCTGTTATAAAGTCTGATGTTAAAAACGGCTGTGGTCACAGATCCACCATCTGTAAATGGTACATTCCTTGAATATGTGGGTTGAACAGCGGACCTCTCCTCATCATTATAACCGCCCCTTCCTTCCCTGGCAACAACAGCGCCACCTCTGCCTGCACTGACAGCTACAGGCTTTTTGTCCTCGATAACTTTATAGCTTATCTTCCCTGAGGAAGATCCGGCTGTATCGAATTCGAGTACCAGCCGGTCTTCTTTGACAATCTTCACAAGATGAGCCTGTTTGAGTGCAGTCGGTAGTTTGCCGTTATTTCTGAAACTTATTTTCAATTGGTAATCAGTTGAATCTCCTTTATATGATTTGACTTTTTTCACATCAAAACCTTCCCAGATAAGTTCAGGAAGATGTTTAGCCAGTTCCAGATTAAAAAGTGCTTCATTTTTTATCCAGGGTTCAAGATGTTTTGCTGGCGGATTCTGAGAAAAGAACTTGGGATCAAATCCCCCGATCTCAATTTCCCCATATACAGGATGTTTTGCTGGTTTCCATTCAAAAAAACCAAGACTATCATTCTCTTCATCATCCCATTTTATCATATCGAGCTGATCGATGACCTTATCTCCGTTATAGTCCTTGTTTCTGGCACCGTTCCAGATCTCATCGCCATACCAGATGGCACCAAAATACCAATAGCCGAAGTCAGGTCCATGTCCGAAAAGAGGTGTACCGTTGCCATAATCATTATACACATCACCCGCCCTGGTATAGCCTGTAATTTTCTTCCCAATCTCATCAAAAGTCTTGTACCAATGAAGATCCTCGGGATACATTCTGTCCGCTGAAGCTGATGTTGAAGGCGGCCGAAGGTGCATAGGAACACTGGTATCCATGGAATTAACAACATAAACATTTGGATGGGAAAGGAGGAATAAGACTACCGCTCTTGTCTCTGTCTCACTGAGCGGGTATTCACCTGCACCTCCCTGTGTATTACCTCTTCCTGTTGATTCAGTCCGTGGCCGCCAGTTTTCAGCATAGTTTCTATGCAGATCCAGTCCACCGATCCCGTCTTCATTAATCCGGCCATCGCCATCATTGTCAATTCCCTCAGATGAAGTCAGATAAACCCCTTTACCTGCAGCAACTCTTTTCATAATTCGTCCGGTGGAGTCTTTGGGATCAGGTATCATTGTTCCCTTTTTGTCATCTTTCCATCTCATTGTGAGAATTATTCCGTTCCCGTCGAGATCCTCAGATGCGTCTTCATCCAGAAGACCATCACCATCATTGTCCTGTGGTCTTACGGTACTTCTGTTACTCTGTGCAGTATTAAGGTAAAGATTATGACCATCCGGATTATTGACAGGCCGGAGATAAAATGTTTTGGTATCGATAAGCCTTGTTATCTCACTGTCTTTTCCATAATTATCGAGGAGGTATTTGATCAGAAATAATACCGATTCTGAAGCAGTGACCTCTCCACTGTGGCGCCCGCCTTCAAAAAAAGCTGCTGGCTTATCCGTGTCTTTGCCTGTTTTTTTGTTTGTAAGGGTTAACTGATAAATCGGACGTCCTTCAAAGCTCGTCCCAACTTCATACATATCAATCAGTTCCGGATATTTATCTGCCCATCTTTTAAGCCAGGCGTAAATTACGTCTTCAGAATGGTAAGTATCGAATTTCAGGCTGTCGGAAGCAACATACTGAACCGATTTCAATTCAATCTTTGTGAAGAAATTCACTCCATGCCTGGTCCCCGCAAGAGTATAATTTTTAACTTTTGAACCGTCTCTGTCAGAGGATGTTCGCTGACTACCCGGCTGACCAAGGAGAATGGCAGGAATCAATAAGATCCCTGAAATAAACAGATATTTATTCATCTCTTTTAATGTATTTTTAGAATTGAACAGTATACAGAATTATCCGAAGGAACAATATCAACCCCGCTTGGAAATAACTTCAAGTTTTTCAAGATCAACCACTTCTATAGTTTTGCCAAACACCCTTATTATGCCTTCTTTTTTAAAATCAGACAAAGTACGGATCACATTGGCGGTGCTCATACCGATATAGTCCGCTATCTCCTTTCGGGAAACAGGAAGGTCAAAAACCCTTGATTTATAGATCTCATTTGTGAAGTAGAGAAGAACATAGGCTACTCTCCCGACAAGGTTTTTTTGTCTTATATCAAGTGTCTGGTTTATTATTTTATCGTTTATCAGAGAGATCTTTGTCAACAGAACCATTGCGAAAGATCCATTTTTGAGGAAAAGTGATTTTATGAAATCAAGATTCACTGTACATACTACAGAATCTTCAAGTGCAGATACCGAATACTGGTAACGTTCCTCAGAGAAGATGCTCATATTGCTCACAAATTCGAACGGACGTGTAATCGTAATAACCTGTTCCTCACCGGTCGTTGTTCTGCGGTACAGTTTTACCAAACCACTCTTAAGATATTTAAATGTTGAGATCTTCTCACCTTCGTGGTTAATAACTTCTCCCTTATGAAAAAACTGTTCCTCTTTGTTATTGCACAATTCTTCAATTGTTGAATCATCGAGATAGGAGAAGACTACATCCCTGAAATCACAATTTGAGCAGATGCATATTTTTTTCTTTTCGTTCACTCTGTTTAGTTTTTCACAAATTTATCAAATTCCTGAACAAATTATTCAAATTCAATTTGTTTTATTCCCAAATTTAGGCCTATTTTGACCGTCATTTGCTACAATATTATCTAATTTCACCTTTTAATGGTCTACAAAACTGACTATCATGTACATTCCAGCTATAGTGATGGCCGTTCTGTCCCGGACGACTATATTGCTCCTGCTGTTGTGGCCGGATTGAGTGAAATCGGATTTTCGGAGCACCTCACTTTATTCAAGGATCCTGAAGAGTGGAATATGAATCCGGTCAATATTTCTCCCTATATAAATCACATTGAAAAGCTGAGGAGTAATACCAGTGATATAAAAATCAAAATCGGGCTTGAAGTAGACTTTTTCGCTGGAAGAGAGAAGGAGATCAGGAACTTTCTTAAACCTTTCCCCCTCGATTACATTATCGGATCTGTACACTACCTGGGTGAAAAAACTGTTGATTTTGGTCCGGAATTTTATGAAGGAAAAAGCATTGACAAACTTTTTAAATCTTACTTTGATTCTATAACTGCTGCTGCCGGTGCCGACCTGTTCGATATTATTGCTCACTGTGATTTAATCAGGATCTATGGTTACAAACCTGTATCTGATATTGAACCCCTCTACAGGAGACTTGCAAAAACCATGAAGGAACATAATATTGCATTCGAACTTAATACCAATGGTAGAAACAGACCCCTGGCTGACTTTTATCCTGACAGAAAATACCTGCATATTTTCAGAGAAGAAAACGTACCTGTTTGCGTGAATTCTGATGCCCATATGCCAGCCAGGATAGGACAATATTTCGATGAAGCTTATGAGCTGCTGAGATATGTCGGGTTCACCGAGATGGCTGTTTTTGATAAGAGAGTGAGAAGGATGATTCCTTTCTGAATAAACAATAAGTTACACGTATTTTTTGCCCCCCCCATCCCTATAAAGGTGGTTAATCTGGCGAATGTTTTGCCCCCCCTGCCCCCCTAAAGGGGGGTTAATCTCAAATAATAATATATCTATCATAAATGAAGATGTTAGCCCCCCTATAGGGGGGGGTTGGTGGGCGGATC
>JANNKF010000413.1:0-3818 GCA_031396165.1 Bacteroidales bacterium
CAACCGGACCTGTAAATTTCACTTACTTGCATTATGTCGGACTGTCCAGGATAACTTTTGAAGTTTATATCTCGAATATAAATACCAGGGAGCTTACGATAAGTAATCTGATTATGGAAGAACCTTTAGTATTAAAATAGCAGGAAAACTGCCAAAACAGGTTCTGACACATTGTTTGTATCTTCTAAACTCATCCCCACGTCCTATAGCGGTCAACCTAAGCTTTGGGGATGAATGAGAAACTGTATAAAAAAATTTCCCCTCCTTTTGAAGGAGGGGTGGTCGGGATGATTGATTATCTTATATATACAGTATTTTATTTCCCGACCGGGGTGGTTGATTCAGTGATTTCTTCTTACCTTTATTGGCATGAAAACCCAAAACCTCTTTAACAGGAAAAGCCTTAAATTCTTCAGAACATCACTTAGGAACAAGTCCACTTCTGCTGAGGCTGAGTTGTGGAACATTTTAAAATCAAAAAAACTTAATGCAAGAAAATTCAGAAGACAACACAGTATAGGTAACTACATAGTTGACTTTTATTGTGCTTCAGAAAAACTTATAATTGAGCTTGATGGAAATCCGCATGGTGAATATCATAAAATAGAAAAAGATAGAAAAAGAGATCAATATCTTGAAGGCCTTGGATTCTCAATACTGAGGTTTGAAAACAGATTAGTATTCCAGGAACCTGAATTTGTAAAAAAAAATGAGATTAGAAAAACCTTCGAAAGAAAAGTTCTTGCATTTGAATAAACAATCAACCACCCCGGCCGGTATCAGCATTTGTATCATAATTAAAAAGTGGTCCGGCCACCCCTCCTTCAAAAAGGAGGGGAAATGTATCAGGCATTGTGATTTTTGCGGTTAATTGACTAAAGCAGGCAGGAAAATATGATAAACTGTAAGAAAATTCTACCATTACTTTTATTGTTATTTGTTTCACAGTTAACCGGTGCTTATTCACAAAACCTTAAAGCTGATGGTTATAAAGGCATCTGGTTCACTCTCGGGCAGTTTTCAGAGTATGGAGATAAGTATTCGGGGGGACTGGGAACATATACCGCCAATCATATTCCAGTTGCAATATACTCTCAGGAAGCCGATAAGACCTTTTTCGTTTATGGAGGTACTACAAATGCGGATGAGAGGCACCTATTAATTATGATTTCTTATTTTGATCACAAATCGAACAAAGTGCCGAAACCTGTTATTGTCTATGATAAGCAGGGAGTAAATGACCCGCACGATAATGCTGCCCTTTCAATTGATAAGGATGGTTATATCTGGGTGTTTGTCAGTGGAAGGGGCACTTCGCGGCCAGGAATTATATTCAGAAGTGGGGAGCCGTATTCAATTGAAAACTTTGATAAAATTCTCGAAGGCGAAATGACCTATCCCCAGCCCTGGTGGGTGAAAGGCAAAGGTTTCATTTACATGTTTACAAAATATACCAAAGGCCGGGAACTTTACTGGAAAACCAGCTCCGACGGGCAATTATGGTCGGCCGACCAGAAACTTGCAGGAATGGGAGGCCATTATCAGGTAACTAATATGAAGGGTGATAAGCTGGTCTCGGTTTTTAATTATCATCCTTCAGGAAATGTTGATATGCGAACCAATCTATATGCTGTTCAGTCAGAAGATCTGGGTAAGACATGGAGCACATTGGGTGGTGAAAAGATATCCCCACCGCTAACGGATCCGCAAAATATTGCACTTGTCAGGAATTATGGAGCCGAAAAAAAGCTTGTGTATATCAACGATCTGAACTTTGACCAGGAGGGTAATCCTGTTATACTGGCAGTGATCAGTAATGATTTCAGACCTGGTCCAGCCGGAGATCCAAGGGAATGGATGCTAATTCACTGGAAAAACAACAAGTGGAATTTTCACAAGGTATGTGAATCGACACATAATTATGATATGGGTTCATTGTATATTGAAAAGGAAAGCTGGAAAATCATTGGTCCGACAGAACCTGGTCCTCAGAAATACGGAACAGGTGGAGAGATAGCCTTATGGGAGAGCAAAAATGAAGGTCAGACATGGAAAAAATTACGTAATGTTTCAGTAAAAAATATACGTAATAATTCATACGTGAGAAGGCCTGTAAATGCACATGAAGAGTTCTATGCTTTCTGGGCCGATGGTGATGCAGATAAATTCTCTGAATCGCATCTCTATTTTACAAACAAGAAGGGAGATAAAGTTTGGGAACTTCCATATTCCATGAAAGGGGATTTAATAAAGCCAATGAGGACAAAATAGATGTATAGGAGTTACTTAGTCCGTGAAACTCCGTGTTCTCCGTGGTAAAATAATTAACCACGGATTTCACGGATCCACACGGATAAATCAGTACCTTTTTTATAGTAAAACTTTGTGTACCTTAGTGCCTTGGAGTCTTGGTGGCTGGAAAAAATAATTTTAAAATCATGATAATATGAAACTTAGAATTTTAGTTCTGTTCATTCTGGTAACTATTTCTGTTAATAGCTTTGCCCAGGTTCCCCAGGATGTTTATAGAAAACCTCTTAAGGAAGTATTGACTGATATTGAGAAGAAATATAAAATAAAGCTTCAGTATAGCGAAAGCCTGGTAAAAGGTGTCGATGTTTTGTACCCTACCTGGCGTTATCGTTCTGAAACTGAGGCAACCCTGACAAACATACTTATGCCGCTTGATATGATCTTTCAGAAAACGGCTGAGAATGTATACCAGGTTAGTAAATATGCTTATCATCAGCGTCCGGTGGAGGAAGGGAGAAAACACCTTGATATCCTTCTGGCAAGTTACACTTCCCAATCTGCCTGGGATCTGCGAAAGGCAGAACTCAGGAAGTGTTTCTTTGAACAGCTTGGTCTGTCCCCGTTTCCAAAGAAAAGTCCGCTCAATCCTATTTACACTCCTAAACGCCAGTTCGACGGCTATACTGTTGAAAATGTAGGACTTGAGGTACTTCCGGGTGTATATCTCTGTGGCTCAATTTACAAACCCGCTAAGGGGAAGGGGCCTTTCCCAGCTGTACTTTGTCCACATGGCCATTTCAGTAGTCCTGATCTGAACCAATATGGCCGTTATCGTCCCGATCATCAATATCGTTGCGCAATGCTGGCTAAGATGGGAGCAGTGGTATTCAGTTATGAGATGTTCGCTTATGGAGAATCTCTGTTACAGGTTAAAACTGAAGATCATAAAACAACTCTTGCACTAACAATGCAGACACTTAACAGCATACGGATAATTGATTTCCTTACTTCTCTGTCATATGTTGACCCCAAGAGAATAGGAGTAACCGGTGAATCCGGCGGTGGTACACAGACTTTCCTTTTAACTGCGCTTGACGACCGTGTAACTGTCAGTGTTCCGGTGGTTATGGTTTCATCATGGTTTTTTGGAGGTTGCGCCTGCGAAAGTGGACTTCCGATACATTCCTGTTCTGATTTGGGCACTAACAATGCTGAGATTGCGGCAATGGCTTCGCCTCGCCCTATGCTGGTTATTTCCGATGGTGCCGACTGGACGCAGCATGTTCCAACTTTGGAATACCCTTATTTACAGAAGGTTTACGCTCTTTATGGGAAGCAGTCTAATGTTGAAAATGTCCATCTTGCAACAGAGGGACATGATTATGGTGTTTCAAAGCGAATGGCAATGTATGATTTTATGGCGAAGCACCTTGGTCTGAATATAAATGCAGTCAAAGATAAATCGGGAAAGGTTGATGAGTCGAAGGTGACAATTGAAAAGTATGAAGCATTGCTGGTTTTTGGAATAGAGGGTAAATTGCCTGAAACAGCAATTAAGGATTCAG
>JANNKF010000465.1:0-2310 GCA_031396165.1 Bacteroidales bacterium
TCACGTTTTCCACCGGTCTGTTCTCATCAATTTTAGTGCCATTGCATGCTTATAAATAATAATATTTTTCTAAAGATGGGTTTGAAACGCTATATTGCGATTTTTACAATAAACTTGCTTGTAAAAAAAGAATATTTTTAAATTTGTTAAAAAAAAACTACAAATTGCCGAGAAAAAGAAAGATATTCATTGCTACCCTGTTGATTTCACTTGTCAGCTTCACTCCGGGAGCTAATGAGAACAGCATGGTGGTAATTGATAAGCTTGTCCCTAATAATGTAAGACTGAGTAATGCCAGTTCAGAAAGGGTTGAACATACAGGTGTTGATAAAACTGTAAATTCCTTTCTCAGAAAGTGGACCATAGCAGGTGCTTCTGTTGCTATTGCCCGAGATGGGAAACTTATCTATGCAAAAGGGTTCGGCCTTGCCGACACTGCTATGAATATCCAAACCCAGCCATATCATTTGTTCCGCGTTGCCAGTATATCCAAACTTGTTACTGCAGTTGCAATAATGAAACTTCAGGAGGAAGGAAAACTTTCTGTGAACGACAGGGTATTCGGATCTGACGGAATTCTGAATGATCAGTATTATAGCGAACCTAAGGACAAAAGAGTATATGGAATTACTGTGGGACACCTTTTGAGTCACGAAGCTGGCTGGACTCAACGTTATGGAGACCAGATGTTTATGTCTGTTCTTATTGCGGAAAAGATGGGAATCAAACCACCGGTTGATACCAGGGCGATAGTACGGTTTGCACTTGATAAAAGACTTCATTTTACACCGGGAAAAGGCCGTGCTTATTCAAATCTTGGTTATAGCATTCTTGGACTGATAATTGAAAAAGTTTCAGGTATTCCCTATGAGGAATATTGTAAAAAAGCCATTCTGGAGCCAATTGGAATTTATGATATGAAGATTGCAGGTAATCTTCCCTCAGACAAGGCTCCTTTTGAAGTTACATATTATGTTCCATCTGATATAGGTCTTAAGCCCTCTATCTATGGAACAGGGGAGATGGTCCCTCCAAATTATGGCGGAAATGATATCAAAACTCTTGGAGGCGCAGGTGGCTGGCTTGCTACCGCTCCTGATCTTATGCGATTGCTGCTTTCTGTTGATGGTATGCGAACACGTCCCGATATTCTGAATGACCAAAGCATTAGTTTTATGACTGATAACAGTCAGGGTTTTGCTCCGGTTGGCTGGAAAACTACTGTATATAACGGCACATGGTGGAGAACCGGATCATTTCCTGGAAGCGCAGGAATGATGAAACGCCAGTCGGACGGCATTTCATGGGTAGTTCTTTTCAATTCGAGTGCATGGAATGGACCTGAAATATATTCCTATATCAATAATATGATGTACAGGGTAATCGCACAGGTACAGCCGTGGCCTGAGGATGATCTCTTTGCTTATTCCCTTCCCGTGCCTCTAAAAACCACAATGGAAGAATACCAAAACAAGTAGTTATGTGTTTTACTGTAAACGTTAACCTCATAATAGAGGAGCTCGAGAACAGATTCGGTGCTACATTGATTGATCCCGAAAAATACAGACCAAGTTACTATTATCATGCATTTGGATTGCCGGACCTTCCTGCAATTTGTTCTGAGGCGCCTGACAAGATAAAACTTATGAAATGGGGACTAATACCATCCTGGGCAAAAACTGACGAGGATGCCGATTCGATTCGGTTTAAGACATTTAATGCCCGGTCTGAAACCATACAACATAAGCCGTCATTTTCGTCTTCATTTAAAATGATGCGATGTATAATACCTGTCAGGGGATATTTTGAATGGCAGCATATTGGCAGGGAAAAAATTCCATGGTATATCTATAATCCTGATAATGAGATATTATCGTTAGCCGGATTATACAACAATTGGACGAGCAGCTCCACAGGCGAAGTATTGGATACCGTCTCCATTGTCACAACCGATGCAAATGATCTGACTGCGGAAATACATAACTCCGGCAAAAGGATGCCTGTCATTCTCAACAAAAGCAATGAATCTATCTGGCTCAATCTATCAGTAAGCGAAAAGGAAATTCTTAATCTTTGTAAACCCGCTCCAATGGGCATTTTATCTGCTCATACTGTCGGACCACTTATTAACGACAGAAACGCAAACAGAAACAGGGTGGAAGTTATTCAGCCTTATAGTTATAATTTCGGGAATCTTCTGTTCTGATCTGAGGAATTATATAGTCAGTTGTTACTGAGCAACAAATACATACGTAAGTGCTCCCCTCTGGATTTTTGGTGAATTTATATCGGGATTAAACCTTGATAGCA
>JANNKF010000470.1:0-4346 GCA_031396165.1 Bacteroidales bacterium
TCGGTTGAGCTGATATTGAACTCTGTAAACATAAATTTCCTTGCTTTTAACAGGTATCTGTACCCTGATAAACTTGAAGGCATGTTTTTCAGTCTTTTCGTGATTGCTGTTGCAGCCGCGGAAGCAGCTGTTGCCATAGCAATAATAATAAACATCTACCGGCGATTTACAACCATTAATGTTGAGGATGTGAACGTGATGAAATATTGATTTCCATACCAATCAGTAAGTTTTAGATATGATAAATTTCAACTATACAATCTGGATCCTTCTGCTTCCCTTTCTTATGTTTCTGTTTCTGGGATTAGCAGGGCACAAGTATTTTCCGAAGTTATCCGGAATAATAGGAACAACAGGGCTTGCAATAATAACTGCACTCTCATATATTACCGCCTATAAATATTTTTTCCTGTCTGAAAAAATAGACGACGCCTATCAGAAAATAACGGCAGTAAACAGTGTCTGGCTTCAGTTAACAGATAAGCTCCACATCGACATCGGGATATTACTTGATCCTATTTCGGTAATGATGCTTGTAGTTATAACCACAGTTTCATTAATGGTTCATATCTACAGTCTCGGTTATATGAAAGGTGAAAAGGGATTCGAGAGATTCTTTGCATTCCTCTCACTTTTTAGTTTTTCTATGCTCGGACTGGTACTTGCCACAAATATTTTCCAGATGTATATATTCTGGGAGCTCGTCGGAGTATCATCATTCCTGCTCATTGGATTTTATTATCAGAAGCCTTCAGCTGTCAGAGCTTCCAAGAAGGCGTTTATTGTGACACGGTTTGCTGATCTGGGTTTCCTGATCGGTATTCTGATATTATCATTCAATACCAAAACATTTGACTTTATAACGCTAACTGATCCATCCGGATCGGCTATTACCCAGGGTACAGGAATAGGATTTCTGGGACTTTCAATAATGACATGGTCGATGATTTTTGTTTTCATGGGAGGTGTTGGAAAATCAGCAATGTTTCCATTTCATATCTGGCTTCCCGACGCAATGGAAGGTCCTACTCCCGTTTCGGCACTTATTCATGCTGCCACGATGGTTGTGGCCGGTGTTTATCTGGTCGCCAGAATGTTCCCGATTTATTCAATTGCGGCTCCGGTAGCACTCAATGTTGTGGCATATGTAGGTGCTTTTTCGTCACTATTTGCAGCAGTTATTGCATGTACACAGACTGATATTAAAAGAGTACTGGCCTATTCCACAATGTCGCAGATAGGTTATATGATGCTTGCCCTCGGAGTTTCGGGGTACGGCGGACATGAAGGACTGGGATATATGGCATCAATGTTTCATCTTTTCACACACGCAATGTTCAAAGCACTGCTCTTTCTGGGTGCTGGTGCAATAATACATGCAGTTCACACCAATCATATGACTGAGATGGGAGGTCTCCGAAAATATCTGCCAATAACACATATTACATTTCTTATAGCATGTCTTACAATTGCCGGGATTCCCCCATTATCGGGATTCTTCAGTAAGGATGAAATCCTGGCAGCCGCTTTTCATCATAACAAGCTGTTATTTGCTGTTGAATATGCTGTTGCAGGGCTGACCGCATTTTACATGTTCAGGTTATACTTCAGTATTTTCTGGGGAAAAGAAACCCAATATCATCATACACCTCATGAAGCCCCTGCAACTATGACTATTCCATTGATGATCCTTGCTGTTGGAGCCGTTTTTGCAGGATTTATTCCTTTTAATGAACTTGTTACATCGGATGGAAAAGGCTTTGAAACGGAGTTAGAACTTATTGTCGCCATACCGTCAGTGCTTATTGGAATGCTCGGTATAGGTATTGCCTGGATAATGTATAAAAAAGAGACAACCCTGCCTGACAGGTTAGCTACAACTTTCAAATACAGCTATAAATGGGCGTATAATAAGTTCTATATGGATGAAGTATACCTCTTCGTAACCAAAAAAATCATTTTCAGATATATATCAGCACCAGTAGCATGGTTCGACAGACATGTTGTGGATGCCACAATGAATGCCATAGCAAATGTAACACAAGGTATCTCCTTCAGAATCAGAGATTTTCAATCGGGACAATTGCAAAAGTATGGTTTCGTGTTCATAACCGGTGTTATAATGCTAACGATACTGTTTTTATACCTGTGGAAGTAGTTTGATTATCAAGATAAAGATATTTAGATATGGATATTTTAACCCTTTTTGTTGCAATACCGGTACTGACCATTACCGCTATTCTGTTTCTGAAAGACACACGCCAGGTTCGTCTTGTAGCAGCATTCGGAATGGGTCTTCAATTAGTTATGGCTGCTGTTCTCGTTTACCTTTATTTTACAGCCCGCAATGGGGGAAACACTGACGAGATGCTTTTTGTAACCGACTATTTATGGTTTAAAAGTCTGAATTTTCATTATGCAGTCGGGGTTGACGGGATCTCTGTTGCCATGATTTGTTTAACATCAATTGTTGTATTCGCCGGAATATTTGCCTCATGGGAAGTAGAATATCTTACCAAAGAGTTTTTTATATCGCTTATCCTTCTCGCAACAGGAGTTTTCGGATTCTTCATTTCGATCGATCTGTTTACAATGTTCCTGTTCTATGAACTGGCTGTTATACCTATGTACCTACTGATTGGAATCTGGGGCAGCGGACCTAAAGAGTACTCTGCTATGAAACTGACCCTTATGCTGATGGGTGGTTCAGCTCTCCTTTTATTAGGTTTGCTTGGTATTTACTTTAATTCATCACCCGATGGAGGTCAGCTAACATTCAATATTCTGGAAATTTCGAAAATCACAATGCCTTTACCTGCCCAAAGGATATTCTTCCCGCTAACATTTGTTGGATTTGGTGTTCTGGGTGCATTGTTCCCATTCCATACATGGTCACCTGATGGTCATGCCTCCGCTCCCACTGCCGTTTCGATGCTTCATGCAGGCGTGCTTATGAAACTTGGTGGTTACGGTGCCTTCAGGGTGGCAATTTTCCTGATGCCTGAAGCTGCAAAGGAATTATCCTGGATATTCATTATTTTAACATCAATCAGTGTGGTATATGGAGCTTTCGGAGCCATTGCCCAGAAAGACCTTAAATATATTAATGCCTATTCCTCTGTAAGTCATTGCGGCCTCGTACTTTTTGCCGTCCTCATGATGAATCAGACTGCAATGAACGGAGCTATCCTGCAAATGATCTCACACGGTCTCATGACAGCCCTTTTCTTCGCATTGATCGGCATGCTGTACGGAAGAACCCATACAAGGATGATAAACGAGATGGGTGGTCTTATGAAAATTATTCCATTCCTGTCGGTGTGCTATGTGATTGCTGGACTTGCCTCACTGGGTCTTCCCGGGTTAAGCGGATTTGTTGCAGAGATGACGATATTTGTCGGTGCATTCCAGCATCCTGAATTGTTTTACAGAATAGTAACAATTCTGACAGTTTCATCAATCGTTATTACCGCTGTATATATTCTGAGAGTTGTGGCTACTCTGCTGCTTGGTCCTACAACCAATGAGCATCATGAACACCTTACGGATGCAAAATGGTTTGAAAAAATATCGGTGGTCACTCTCATAGGTTCTGTAGCCGCCATAGGACTTGCCCCTTTCTGGCTCTCAACTATGATAGGTGTAAGTCTTAAGCCTATAGTTGACAAGATAGTTGCACTTAATCCTTTTTGACTTTAAGAATTTGAATAATAATAAAATATGAGCTTAGGAACCTTTTTAGTAATGCGCCACGAACTGCTGCTAACGATTGCTGCTCTCCTGGTACTGATGGCTGAAATCTTCGGAAATCCCGATAAGAAGCGAGGCATAAGTCTTTTTGCGATTATCATATTCGGTGTAATTACATTAGCAGGGTTCATCCCTGCACAAACAGGAATCCTCTTTGGTGGAATGTATACATCTACGGGTACGACCCTGTTAATGAAGAATATTCTTAATATCGGTGCGTTCCTGGTATTTGTTCAATCTGTTACATGGCTTAATAAAAAGGAAAATTCTGACAGGATCAGTGAGTATTTTATCTTATTGATTTCCACCCTGATCGGTATGAATTTCATGATATCATCAGGGCATTTTCTGATGTTTTATATTGGCCTTGAGCTTGCAACTATCCCTATTGCAGCGCTTGCAGCCTTCGATCGTTACAAAAACAAATCAGCAGAAGCCGGAATAAAACTTATTTTATCGTCTGCATTATCAAGCGGAATACTTCTTTACGGCTTATCAATGATTTACGGAACCACGGGTTCACTGTATTTTAATGAGGTTGCAACCCTTTTCGTCAACAACAATCTTCAAATCTTCGGATTCATCTTTTTCTTTGC
>JANNKF010000031.1:0-43971 GCA_031396165.1 Bacteroidales bacterium
ATGATCTGGAAGTTGAATCAAAAGTGATGATGGATGTTCTCCACCTTGATACTCCGGCGTTACCCTCTGAAAAAAATAAGGAACTGTTTCAGAGTGTATTGGCTGATTATCTGCATATTAAAGTCAGGAGAAAGCAATATGATGCTGTAAAAAAGGATCCGTATTTCAATGCATTGCAGATCAAATTTGCATACGCAGTAACATGCCATAAAGCACAGGGTGGGCAATGGGAGAGGGTCTTTATTGATCAGGGAATGTTCAACCGGAATGAGATCACCATAGATTACCTAAGATGGTTTTACACTGCCTTAACCAGATCAACTGACAGGGTTTACCTGGTTAACTTTGCAGAAGAATTTTTTGTTGCACGCTGATCTCGCTGATAATTGCAGATTGAAAAATGAACATCTGCCATTATCAGGTTGATCTGCAGGCACTTTTAATAATTTTAGAAAACAATTATTATGAAATCTTACAGAAAGGAACTTTGGTTCGAAATACCTACAAGGAGAGCCTTTGTAAATATTACACAACAGGTTGAAAAATGTTTGGGTGAAAGCGGTATTAATGAAGGTTTAATACTTGTTAATGCCATGCATATCAGTGCCAGTGTTTTCATAAATGATGACGAAGCAGGTCTTCATCACGATTTTGAAGTCTGGCTCGAGAAACTAGCACCGGAAAAACCTTATTCCCAGTATAAGCATAATGGTTTTGAAGATAATGCGGATGCTCATATAAAGCGAACTTTAATGGGGAGAGAAGTTGTTGTAGCTGTAACAAACGGACAACTTGACTTTGGTCCGTGGGAGCAGATTTTCTACGGCGAATTTGATGGAAAACGAAGAAAAAGAGTGCTGGTAAAGATAATCGGAGAATAAGAAATTCAACCACGGATTAAACGGAATTACACGGAATTTTTAATATGATCTCTGTGTTACCCCGTGTTATCCGTGGTAAAAAGTTTATAAAAGGTTCATATCTTTAATTATGCTGTCAATCCTTTGATCCAATAGTTTTTCAGTCTCTTCAAATTTCTCAGCTGAATTAAGTGTACTATTTACACTAATATAGAATTTGATCTTCGGCTCAGTGCCAGAAGGTCTTATAGAAATCTTTGATCCGTCTTCAAGAAAGAATTGCAAAACATCCGATTTTGTCAGTTCTATGACTGATTTTATTCCCCCGACAATATCATTTGAGATCTGTTTATCGTAATCACTGATTCTGATCACTTTGCTGTTATTTATCATTTCAGGAGGGTTGTTCCTGTATCCTGTCATCATAGTTTTTATCTCATCAGCACCCTCCTTCCCTTTCCTTACAATGTTTATCAGCTTCTCTTTATAAAAACCATATTTCACATAAATATCGATCAACAGTTCAAAGAGAGACAATCCCCTGCTTTTTGCCCAGGCAGTCACTTCAGCCGCAAGCGCACAGGAGGCAACAGCATCCTTATCCCTCACGTACTCTCCGGGAAGGAAGCCATAACTCTCCTCTCCACCTCCGATATATAGTTTCTTTCCTTCATTTATTCTGATCAGCTCTGCAAAAAATTTGAATCCCGTAAGAACATTATAAAACTCAACATTAAATCCTAGGGCAATTTGTTCAAGAAGGTCAGACGTTACTATTGTCTTGATTATGTATTCGTTACCTTTGTACTTATTCCTCTCCTTATACTGTGAGAGTATGTACCACACAAGTAATACGCATGTCTGATTACCGTTAAGAAGAATGAATTTTCCCTTTTTGTCTCTAACAGCAAGACCGAGCCGGTCGGCATCAGGATCGGTTGCCATTACCAGTTCGGCATTTGTTTCAATTGCCTTATTTATTGCAAGTTTTAATGCATCTGGTTCTTCGGGATTAGGAGATTTTACCGTTGGGAAATTACCGTCAACAATATCCTGTTCGGGAACACTTATAATATTCGTAAAACCAAAATTCCTTAATGCCTGAGGAACGAGTGTTATTCCTGTTCCGTGAATCGGTGTATATACAATACCGATGTCATTAAATTTCTTGATGATATCTGCATTAAGACTCATTTTTTGAACCTCTGCCAGAAAAAGGGCGTCTGTCTCTTTACCGATAATTCTGATCTTCTCCTTCTTTCCGTTGAATTTTATCTGGTTTACTGAAGTTATCTTTCTTACTTCATCAATAATTCCTTCATCATGCGGAGCCACAACCTGTCCTCCATCATCCCAATAGGCTTTATAACCATTATATTCCGGAGGGTTATGCGAAGCTGTGATTACGACTCCGCTCTGGCACTTATATTGTCTGACTGCAAATGAGAGCTCAGGAGTAGGACGTAATGAACTAAAAAGAAAAACTTCAAAACCATTGGCGGAAAAGATATTGGCAGTTGTTTCGGCGAAATAGCGGCTATTATTCCGGCAATCGTGCGCAATGGCAACCCTTAATCCGGAATCACCCTTCTGTCTGATAATATAATTGGCCAAACCCTGGGTTGCCATGCCCAAAGTGTAGATATTCATTCTGTTTGTACCTGCTCCCATAATACCTCTCAAACCACCTGTTCCGAATTCCAGATCCTGATAAAATGCGTCTATCAGTCTCTTCTCATCATTATCAAGCATTTGCTGAACGTCCAACCTTGTTTCCTGATTAAATTCCTCTTTAAGCCAGTTTGCGGCCTTCTTCCTGATTTGCTCTGTAGATAACATTGGGTAATATTTTAATTCAATAGTTTCATGCATTTTGTAAAACTGTCTCTCCAGTGAGGAATTTTGATCCCGTAATTCTCTTTAATTTTGCTCTTATCCATTACTGAATAAGCTGGTCTTGCAGCAGGCATAATATAATCCCTAGTAAGCACAGGGTCGATACGGCAGGGAAGCCCCGCCTCTTTAATAATCTCTATGGCAAAGTCGTACCATGTGCAGACTCCTTCATTTGAATAATTGTAAATACCTGCATTAAAAGCAAGCTGATTCCTTATCACGCCTGATACAATTGTCATAATTGCCGCAGCCAGATCAGCTGCATATGTTGGTGTCCCTGTCTGGTCGAAGACAACTCTTAATGACTCTTTTTCCTTCCCATGCCGGAGGATAGTTTTAACAAAATTATTTCCAAATGATGAATAGAGCCATGATGTTCTGATGACCATTGAACCATGATGTTGCAATGCATTTTTCTCTCCGGCAAGTTTTGATCTGCCATAGGCTGAGAGTGGATTCGGAATTGAATACTCCGTATAAGGTACATTATGTGTACCTTCATAAATATAGTCAGTTGAGATATGGATGAATTTGCATTCTGTACCTTTTATTACTTCTGTTATATTTTTAACAGTACCGGCATTGCCTTGCATAGCTTCTTCCGGTTCGTTTTCTGCCTTATCTACAAAATTATAGGCAGCACAGTTTATTATCCAGTCAGGTTGTGCGTTTATAATAAATTCGTTGCATTGTTTTGCATTTGCAAGATCGAGTGTTTCAATATTTGTGAAGATAAAATCATATCCATAATAGTTTTTTGATACAACCTTTAATTCATTTCCAAGCTGGCCATCGGCGCCTGTAATTAAGATAACTGCCATAAAATTATTTCTTATTAAAAATTATATTCAGCATTTTTGAAGAGAGGTTGCTTCAGGTCTTTTTCACTTATTATCGGCGCTGTTGATCCCAACTTCCAGTTAATGTCGAGATCAGGATCTGTGAGTGCTATTCCCCTTTCATACTGGGGATTGTAGACATTATCGCATTTGTACTGAATTACTGCCATATCGCTTAAAACAGAGAATCCATGAGCGAATCCTTTTGGGATAAGAAACTGATCCTTTGATTCAGAATCAAGCTCAATCCCAAACCACTTTCCATATGTGTTAGAGTTTTTTCTAATATCAAGAGCAACGTCAAAGATCTTTCCCTCAATTACCCTTATCAGTTTTGTCTGGCCGTATGGCTCCAACTGGTAGTGTAAACCTCTTAGAACTCCTTTTGATGATTTTGACTCATTGTCTTGAACCGGACAATAGGAGATTCCTGCATTTGTAAGAGTTGCCTGGTTGTAACTCTCAAAAAAGTATCCTCTGCTATCTGTATAAACTGTTGGTTTTATAATAAGAAGTCCCGCAAAACCTGTTTCAATAATTTTCATACGTAACTGATTTTATTTTAACCCTTCAAATACACTAATATCTTCATTTGCTATCCTGATAAGATATTGACCATATTGACTTTTCCTGATAGGTTCAGCAATGTCGAGAAGTTGAGTTTTATCAATGAATCCTCTTTTATAGGCTATCTCTTCGATGCATGATGCTTTCAATCCCTGCCTCTGCTCCAGAGTAGCAATAAAGTTGGCAGCCTGAAGAAGGCTTTCGTAGGTTCCCGTATCGAGCCATGCCATACCTCTGCCCATAAGTTTTATTTCAAGTGTTCCCTCTTCGAGATAAACTTTATTGAGATCAGTAATTTCGAGTTCTCCGCGTGGTGAGGGTTTTAAGGCCTTAGCCTTTTTCACAACAGAATTATCGTAGAAATAAAGTCCGGTAACAGCATAGTTTGATTTAGGTTTTGAAGGCTTCTCCTCTATGCTGATCACTCTTTTTGTATTATCGAATTCAACAACTCCATACCTCTCAGGATCAGTTACATAGTATCCGAAAACACAAGCGCCTTTCTTCAATTCAGCTGTCTGCAAGAGTGCATCTCCAAAACCGTGTCCGTAAAAAATATTGTCTCCGAGGATCATGCATACCGGATCACTTCCAATAAATTCTTCTCCCAAAATGAATGCCTGTGCCAGTCCGTCGGGCGATGGTTGTTCCTTATAACTGAAATTCAAACCCAGTGATTTTCCATCACCCAGAAGATTCCTGAATCCTGGCAGATCGCGTGGGGTTGAGATTATCAGTATCTCTCTGATTCCAGCCAGCATAAGTACCGATAAAGGGTAGTAAATCATCGGTTTATCATAAACCGGAAGCATCTGTTTTGAGATTGCACTTGTAATTGGGTGGAGCCTGGTCCCTGAACCTCCTGCAAGAATAATTCCTTTCATATATGTCAATAAATATAAATTTCAAAAAATATTTTGTGGCATCAGGCATCAGGCTACAGGCGTCAGGAGGAGCCAGTTACCTGTTGCCTGTCGCCTGTCGCCTGTCTCCTAACACCTGATGTTTATCTTCTTCCTATTCCGTAATATACAAACCCCAGCCTCTTAAGTTCAGTCGGGTCATAAATATTTCTTCCGTCGAATATTACCTTGCTTTTCATCAGGTCAGCCATCCTGGCAAATTCGGGCAGATGAAACTCTGACCACTCGGTCATCAGTGCCATAGCATCAACGCACTCAACGGCTTCGTAGGGATCGTTACAAAATTTAATTTTATCTCCCATCTCTTTTTTTGCTTCATTCATTGCCGCCGGATCATAAGCTTTTATTTTTGCCCCTGCATCAAGTAGTTTTTTTACAAGCACCAGTGAGGAGGCTTCTCTGATATCATCGGTTTTTGGTTTGAATGAAATGCCCCAGATTCCGATAACCCGGTTTTTGAAATCGTCTTTGAAATGTTTAGACATCTTATTGAATATGACGTTCTTCTGATATTCATTTGCCTTCTCAACTGCTTTAATGACATTCAACTCGTACCCATTATCGTGCGCTGTTTTAATTATGGCCTTTACATCTTTTGGAAAACACGATCCGCCATAACCGGAACCAGGATAAATAAATTTGCTTCCTATTCTGGAGTCACTGCCAATACCTTTCCTTACATGGTTAATATCAGCACCCAGGATGTCGCAGAGATTTGCGATTTCGTTTATGAAACTGATACGGGTTGCCAGCATGGCATTAGCAGCATATTTGGTAATTTCAGCCGATGCAATATCCATGAAGAGTATCGGATGATTATTAAGTACAAATGGCATATAAAGACGTTTCATGATCTCTGCAGTCTTCTCATTATCAATGCCTATCACGATTCTCTCCGGCTTAAGAAAATCTTCGACAGCAGCTCCCTCTTTAAGAAATTCAGGATTTGAAGCCATGTCAAACGCTACTTTAACTTTTCTTCTGTCAATTTCTTTCTGAATAGTATTTCTGATTTTCTCTGAAGTTCCGACAGGTACAGTACTTTTTGTTACAACTACGACATAACTTTTTATAACACTGCCAATCTCCTTTGCAACATCAAGAACATATTTTAAATCAGCAGATCCGTCCTCCCCGGGAGGAGTCCCGACGGCAACAAATATTACTTCAGCACCTTCAAGTCCCTCTTCAAGAACTGTTGTAAATGTAAGCCTTCTCTTCTCAACATTCCTTTTTATAATACTCTCTAAACCAGGCTCATAAATAGGAACAGCCCCGTCTTTGAGCTGCAGTACCTTTTCAGAATTATTGTCTACACAAGTTACATTGACACCGCTTTCTGCAAAACAGGCACCGGTAACTAATCCAACATAGCCTGTACCAACAACAATAATTCTCATAATTCAGGTTATTTTTTTCTAAAACAACATCATTTGTGCAAAGATAATATAACAAGTTTAATATGAAAATCAAAAAAGGCGTCAGGCGTCAGGCTACAGGCAACAGTAAATCCGAATGATTACTCTATGCCTGAGATCGGCGCCCGACGCCCGACGCCTGATGCCTGATGCCTGATGCCTGATGCCTGACGCCTGACACCTGACACCTGACGCCAGACGCCCGACGCCCGACGCCTGATGCCTGATGACTGACGCCTGACGCCTGACGCCTGACGCCTGACGCCTGACGCCTGACGCCTGACGCCTGATGCCTGACGCCTGACGCCTGACGCCTGACGCCTCATTTATCTCACCTGTAATACTGGATGAATTTACACTATATATTATGCCGGTTTAAATAAAAAGTCATATCTTTGCAACCAATTTTTTATACAAGATAATGTCTAACTTATTAATTATTAGTTCTTTTAAATCAAAATTATGACTGAAAACAAGAAAAAGACAACCAAAAAGGAGGTTGCTGAGACAGGTGAAGCCCCTGTAAAACAGATAAAAAAAGTAAAGGCAATAGAAACAATTGATCTGCAGGACGAGATTGAAGAGTTAACTGCAGTTGAAGAAGTTATTGCAGAGGTTACTGAGCATGCAAAGGTTGAAGACTACGGACTGGAAACAGAAAAAAAAGAAAAACGATCAAAAAAATTAAATCCGGATTCCGAAACTGAAGAAAAAGAAATTAGAATCAAAACAGAGCCCAGATCCCCGGCTACAGCGGAGGAATTCGACTGGGAAGCTTTTGAAAGTGAAGAACAGCGTACTTCTCCCAAGTACAAGCAGTTCGAATCTCTTTATGATGAAACTCTTTCAACCGTTGCGGTTGATGAGGTGGTGATTGGTACCGTTATTCAGATGACATTACGTGAAGTTGTTATCAATATCGGTTACAAATCTGAAGGTGTCGTGAGTTTAAATGAATTTCGTTATAACCCGAACCTTAAAGTTAGCGACAAAGTTGAAGTTTATGTAGAAAGCCAGGAAGACAAAAAAGGTCAGCTTCTGCTTTCTCACAAGAAGGCACGTGCTATCAATTCATGGGACAGGGTTAATGCATCTCTCGAAAAAGACGAGATCATAACCGGATACATCAAGTGTCGTACAAAAGGTGGTATGATTGTGGATGTATTTGGTATTGAGGCATTCCTTCCGGGATCGCAGATCGATGTTAAGCCAATCCGCGATTACGATGTATTTGTAGGTAAGACAATGGAATTCAAAGTTGTGAAGATCAACCAGGAGTTCAAAAACGTTGTTGTATCTCACAAAGCTCTTATTGAGGCTGAACTTGAGCAGCAGAAGAAAGAAATTATTGCAAAACTTGAAAAAGGACAGGTTCTTGAAGGAACCGTTAAGAATATAACATCGTATGGTGTGTTCATCGACCTTGGTGGTGTTGATGGACTTATTCACATTACTGACCTTTCATGGGGCAGGGTTAATCATCCGGAAGAGATTGTGCAGCTCGACCAGAAGCTTAACGTTGTTATCCTCGATTTCGATGATGACAAGAAGAGAATCGCTCTCGGTTTGAAGCAGCTTACATCTCATCCATGGGATTCAGTGGATCCTAATATGAATATCGGTGACAAGGTTAAAGGTAAGGTTGTTGTAATGGCAGACTATGGTGCTTTTGTTGAAATAGCTCCGGGTGTTGAAGGTCTTATTCACGTTTCTGAAATGTCATGGTCACAGCATCTTCGCAGTGCACAGGAATTCCTGAAAGTTAGTGATGAGATTGAAGCTGTAATACTTACACTCGACAGAAACGAAAGAAAAATGTCGCTTGGAATCAAACAGCTCAAGGCAGATCCATGGCAGAATATAGATGATAAATATACCGTTGGATCGAAACACACTGCCAAAGTAAGGAACTTTACCAACTTCGGTGTATTTGTTGAAATCGAAGAGGGAGTTGATGGCCTTATTCATATCTCCGATCTTTCCTGGACAAAGAAAATCAAGCATCCGGCTGAATTTACAGCTATTGATGCAGAGATCGAAGTCGTTGTCCTTGAAATTGACAAGGAAAACAGACGTCTCAGCCTTGGTCACAAACAGCTTGAAGAGAATCCATGGGATGTATTCGAGAATCTCTTTATTTTGGATTCAGTGCACGAAGGTACCGTTGTTGAAGTATTCGACAAAGGTGCTGTAATTGCTCTTCCCTATGGTGTTGAA
Organism: Bacteroidales bacterium; assembly: GCA_031396165.1. Taxonomy (GTDB): domain Bacteria; phylum Bacteroidota; class Bacteroidia; order Bacteroidales; family VadinHA17; genus LD21. The sequence goes on from JANNKF010000031.1 coordinate 8,721, forward strand.
GGCTTTGTAACACCGAAACACCTTGTAAAAGAGGATGGAATGATGGCGAAAGTTGATGAGAAGTTAATGTTCAAAGTAATCGAATTCAATAAGTCAGCAAAGAAAATTATCGTTTCGCATAGCAGAGTTTTTGAAGATGAGAAGAAAGCTGCCGAGGCACCTGTTGCCAAAGCAGAATCTGCTTCAGCCAAGAAAGCACCAAGAAAGCAGAAGTCAGCTTCTGAGAAAACAACACTTGGTGACATCTCTCAGCTTCAGGCTTTAAAAGATGAAATGGAAGAAAAAGAGAATAAAGCTTCCAAGAAATAGAAATATTTCTTAAATTTAGGCTATCAAAAACTATAAATATGGATTTCAATATTGAAAGCCGGAATAATAGCACTGTAATTCAGATACAGTCGGAAAAACTTGATACGCACATAGCTCCGGCTCTTAAGTCGGAACTAGTGCTTGTTTCAGGCAAGGGCGAAAAAAATATTATCCTTGATCTTGAAAAATGTCAGTACTGCGACTCATCAGGACTTAGTGCGATACTGGTAGCCAACAGACTTTGTAAGAATGCTGGTGGTACATTCGTTCTCTGCGGACTTAATGAAGCAGTTGAACGATTAATCACTATTTCTCAGCTTGATACTGTCCTTACTATAACAGGGACAGTTGAAGATGCTCAGAAAATGATATCTTAAAACAGAACGCTTTGCAGAATGCGATGAAGCTCACCATCCTTGGTAGTAGTTCTGCATTGCCGACATCAGAAAGATATCCCAGCGCTCATGTGCTCAATGCACATGAGCGCTTATTTTTAATAGACTGTGGCGAAGGGACACAGATGCAGCTCAGAAAAAACAGGATCCGGTTCGGAAAGATCAACCATATATTTATCAGTCATCTTCATGGCGATCATATTTTCGGGATTTATGGATTATTATCATCCTTCAGCCTCATGGGCAGAAAAACACCCTTGCATCTTTATGCACCTGAGAATTATCAGAATATTCTTCGGTCGCATCTGAATGACTTTGATATCAACCTTAGTTTTGAGATTGATTTTATTCCCCTTAAAGGGAAGGATCCTTATCAGATTCTCGACGACAGGTATCTCACTGTGACAGCATTTCCTCTTCAGCACAGGGTGCCGGCATACGGATTTCTGTTTCGTGAGAAATTAACCGACAGAAATATTATAAAGGATAAAATTGAAGAATATCATATACCTACTGTGAGGATACCGGCAATAAAAAAAGGCGAAGATTTTATAAATGCTGATGGTTCAGTAATAAGTAATAATGAACTCACACTTCCGCCACGTGAACAATTGTCTTATGCTTATTGCAGCGATACAAAGTATTTTAAGAGACTGGCATCCTTTGTTAAAGGTGTAACACTACTTTACCACGAAGCTACTTTTGATAAAAGTCTGAATAAACTAGCAGAAATTACGGGACATTCAACAACATTCGATGCTGCAAAAACTGCCGTTCAGGCTGAAGCAAAATCTTTGATAATAGGCCACTTCTCTTCACGTTACAAGAGTATCTCATTCCTGGTTGATGAAGCCAGAGATATATTTCCCGAAACTCATGCGGCAATTGATGGAAAGAGTTATGAGGTCGGCAAAATTGCTGAACCTTAAGAAAAGAATATATATCTTTGTGACCATTTTATTAAAATCTACAAGTCTTGCAGGAAAAAATTCTTATACTTGATTTCGGTTCGCAGTATACACAGCTGATAGCCAGAAGAATACGTGAGATAAATGTCTATTGTGAAATTCACCCTTTTAACCACTTTCCTATTCCTGATAAAGGTGTGAAGGGTGTTATTCTTTCAGGCAGCCCCTCTTCAGTAAGGGATAAAAATGCACCTGCTCCCGATCTTACAATGATAAAAGGTATAATTCCATTACTTGGAGTATGTTACGGCGCACAGTTTCTTGTACATAATTTCGGAGGAGAAGTTATGCCTTCCAACTCACGGGAGTATGGACGTGCAAAGCTTATAAGCGTAATTGATACTGATCCTTTGTTCATAAATATTAAACCCGGAAGCCAGGTATGGATGTCTCATGCAGATACAATCACCTCAATCCCTGAAGGATACGAGATTACAGCTTCAACTGCAGATGTAAAAGCTGGTGCATATCGTATTGCCAGTGAGAATACCTGGGGAATTCAGTTTCATCCTGAAGTATATCACACCACAGATGGCACCAGGATGCTGGCGAATTTTGTAGTTGGTATCTGCGGATGCAAACAGAACTGGACCCCTGATTCTTTTGCCGGATCGGCAGTTGAAATTCTTAAGAAACAACTTGGAACTGATAAAGTCCTTCTTGGTCTGTCAGGAGGTGTTGATTCAACTGTTGCAGCATCATTATTAAACAAAGCGGTTGGAAAAAACCTGACCTGTATTTTCGTGGATAACGGATTACTCCGGAAAAATGAATTTGAAAAAGTTCTGGAGTCATATCTTGGTATGGGATTGAATGTTATCGGAGTCGATGCTGAGGACAGGTTTCTCGATCAGCTTGAAGGTGTCAGCGATCCGGAAACTAAACGTAAAATAATCGGCAGGGTTTTTATCGAGGTTTTTGATGAAGAAGCCAGGAAAGTAAAAGATGTGAAATGGCTGGCACAAGGTACAATCTATCCGGATGTGATTGAATCCGTTTCAGTTAACGGACCATCGGCAACTATAAAATCTCATCATAATGTCGGCGGGTTGCCAGAGAAGATGCATCTTAAAGTAGTTGAACCACTGCGGCTTCTGTTTAAGGATGAAGTTCGTAAAGTTGGCTTCGCACTCGGGATTCCCGAAAATATACTTAAGCGCCACCCTTTTCCCGGCCCTGGCCTGGCTATAAGGCTTCTGGGAAAAATGACACGGGAAAAGCTTGAGATTCTGAAAGAGGCCGATGATATATTCATTGAAGGGCTTAAAAAGCATAATCTGTACGATACAGTCTGGCAAGCCGGTGTGATCTTGCTTCCGGTTCAGTCTGTCGGTGTTATGGGTGATGAACGGACTTATGAAAATGCGGTTGTCCTCAGAGCTGTAACATCAACTGATGGAATGACTGCTGACTGGTCTCATCTGCCATATGATTTCCTTGGACTGATGTCAAATGAAATAATAAACAAGGTGAAAGGAATCAACAGGGTTGTCTTCGATATAAGCTCGAAGCCTCCTTCTACAATTGAATGGGAATAGTGAGGAATGACGGGGAGAATGGGAGAAAAGGAGAAAAGGGGAAGAAAAGAGTCGAAGTGACCATAAAAAACTTTCAGTGTTTTTGATTGTTGAGATAGAATACAATAAATAAATGCCACATATGGAAAGAAAATCTACAGCAAGGAGAGTAGTAACAATACTATTATTCCTGCTTACATTATCGGCTTCTTCACAGGTATTGAACGAAGGAACATTCAAGATTGGACGGACTTTTGGTTTGATTGATTCATACTATGTTGATTCAGCCGATATGAATATGCTTACAGAAAAAGCGATTGTTGAAATACTTAAAAATCTGGATCCGCATTCTACATATATTTCGGCCAAGGATGTAAAAGATATGAATGAACCTCTTAATGGAAATTTTGATGGAATCGGGGTTCAGTTCAACCTCTTGCGCGATTCTATAATAATTGTTGAACCTATCGCCGGAGGCCCATCAGAGAAGGTTGGGATAAGGGCAGGCGACAGGATACTATCAATAAATCAGGAGAAAGTTACAGGAATAAAAATTTCAACCACCGGTGTCAGGAGCCGTCTGATGGGACCTAAAGGAACAAAAGTGAATATTACAGTCTTCAGAAAAGGAGAGAGCGACCTTCTTGATTTTACAATAATCAGAGATAAAATTCCGATTTACAGCCTTGATGCAGCATATATGCTTGACAAAGAGACTGGTTATGTAAAACTTAATAAGTTCGCTGCAACCACAGAAAAGGAATTCTCAGATGCAGTGGCGACACTGAAAAAGCAAAATATGCAAAACCTTGTACTCGACCTCCGGGGAAATGGTGGCGGATATATGCTTGCCGCTACTGCACTTGCAGATAAGTTCTTCCCGGAGCAGAAACTTCTTGTTTATCTTAAAGGAAGAAAAACACCTCGTCAGGATTATAAATCTTCAGGTTCGGGGACACTCGCATCTGCAAGAGTTGTTATTCTGACTGACGAAGGTTCTGCATCGGCAAGTGAGATACTTGCAGGTGCTCTTCAGGATTGGGACAGGGGAGTGATTATGGGTAGAAGAACATTCGGTAAAGGGTTGGTACAGAATGGGTTTTACCTGACCGATGGATCAATGATTCGTCTTACAATAGCAAGGTATTATACTCCTGCCGGTAGATCGATACAGAGCTCATATAAAGATGGATACGATAAGTATATGGAAAGCTTTTTAAAACGGTATACCGATGGTGAATTAATTTCAGCAGATAGTGTTCATTTTCCTGATTCCCTGAAATCAATTACTCTCGTAAATAAAAGAGTTGTCTATGGAGGTGGAGGAATTATGCCGGATGTATTTGTTTCAGTCGACACTTCTTATAATTCTGCTTATTTCAACAGGTTATTTGCCCGAAATGTACTTAATACCTATACTCTCGATTATTGTGATAAAAACAGGAAAGTGTTGAATGCCCTTTATAAAAATTTCGCGGATTTCAAGGCAAATTTTGAGTTTACCCCTGAAGAGATCAAGGCAATGATTGCAAAAGGTGAAGCTGATGGTGTTAAATTTAATGAGGAGGAATTTAACAGGTCCAGGAATGAAATACTACTTGTGTTGAAAGGTCTGGTTGCAACCAATATTTGGCAGACCAATGAATACTTTGAGATAATAAATCAGAACGATAAACTTATAGAAAAAGCGCTGATGGTTATTTCTGACAAGAAAGGCTATAATACCCTTCTGGGTTATTAATGATTCGGGGTAGAGAGACTATGGAACTTGTTGCAAAAACACTTTACGGACTTGAAAATGTTCTTGCTGCCGAATTGACAACACTTGGCGCCCTCAATGTTAAACCGGTTAACCGGGCAGTGACATTTATTGGTTCAAAAGAGCTGTTATATAAGGTAAACTACTGTGCACGCACAGCCTTATCTGTTCTTATGCCTGTTGGAGAATTCAGGATAAGATCTAAAGATGACCTTTACAAGAATAGTTTAAAGATTGGCTGGGAATCATTCATGGGGCCTGACGACACTTTTTCTATTGTTCCGGTGGTAAACTCACCCCATTTTGACCATACAGGATATGCCGGACTCCTTCTAAAAGATGCTGTGGCAGATTATTTCAGGAACAAATCAGGCAGAAGGCCATCGGTTGACACAAACGATCCTGTTCTGCTTATCAATCTTCATATCAGTAACGATCAGGTAACAATATCCATTGATTCTTCTGTCATTCCCCTTTTTAAGCGAGGTTACAGGCAGGAACAGGCAGTTGCTCCACTGAATGAGGTACTTGCCGCAGGGATTCTTCATTTGTCAGACTGGGGAGCCGCTACTTCGCTTACCGATCCAATGTGTGGATCAGGGACAATACCTATTGAGGCCGGAATGATGGCCTGTAAAATACCTTCGGGTAAATTCAGAAAGTTTTTTGGATTTCAGCGTTGGAAAGATTTCGATGAGGAATTATTCACAAAAGTTAAATCTGATTCCGACAGTCAGATTATTTCTTCTCCCGTAAAAATTTATGCCAGCGATATCTCAGAACATGCTGTTCAACAGACAACAAATAACCTCAGAGGGGCTGGTTTATCAGATTCTGTTTCTCTGGAACAGGCTGATTTTAAGGATCTTAAATATGTTGATGATCATGGTTTTGTGTTGCTTAATCCACCATATGGTCAGCGGTTGCAGCCTGCAGAACTTGATGGTCTCTACAGCATGATCGGTACAACCCTAAAACATAATTTTCAGGGAAATACTGCCTGGCTTATTACTTCGAACAGTGAGTCGTTGAAAAAGGTTGGATTAAAACCTGCGAAAAAACATACATTGTTTAATGGTGCACTTGAATGCACCCTCCTTAAGTATGAAATGTATCAGGGAACAAAAAAACAGGTTAAGTCCTGAAATCATAATATTTGTGACGTTGATCACTTCATACCATAACTTTTATCAAAATTTCAGGCTTTATTTTAAAATCCCGAAAGTGGGTATGTTATAATTTGGTAACTTCATATTTTTATTATATTTGTTATTGGAAATACTTGATCTTATCTAATGGGAAGCTTAAATGAGCTTTAATATAGAGAATTACATTTCAGAAAAAACGGAAGGAAGTATTATTCTTTTGTATAAGGGTAATGTCGATTCCGAGGTCATTAATCATGTTCTTGATACGGTCGAGGATAAAATGGTTGGTGTGAATGAACAGCCTAAGCTCCGGAAGAAAGTATATAATGTTCTTGTTGAAAGTCTCCAGAATCTCTACCACCATGTTGACAGCGTACCATCTGATTATGAGGACCAATCGTCTGAAAAGTATGGCCTTCTTGTTGTTAAAAAAGTAGATAACGGGTATCGGATAATTACTGGTAATTTTGTACATGCTGAGAATATAGAGAAGCTTGAGGAGAAGATAAAAAGGATTAACAGATCGAGCCATGAAGAGATAAAGGAGCTATACAAATTTATCCTGAATCACCAGCGTATTTCTGCAAAAGGTGGTGGGGGACTCGGTCTTGTCGACATAGCCAGGAAAACAGGTAACAGGCTTGAATATGCATTCAAAATGTATAATAAAAATTATTCATTTTTTTATCTTGATATTCTAGTAAACGAAGAAATATAAAACAACTTTTAAATCTGACAAATATGGAACCGATCATTATCGAGGGAACCCCAAAAACTCCGACAGTAAAATTTGATTCTGCGGAAGGAGTGTTTGAAATTAAGGGCCGTTCAATTCCTGAAAATTCTGTTGAATTCTACAAGCCATTGGTTGACTGGCTTGACAGTTATAAAGAGTCCCCTCTGACTAAAACTGTTGTAAATATCCGGCTGGAATATTTCAATACCAGTTCATCGAAATGCATCCTTGATGTGTTTAAAAAACTTGAGGCAATTCATAAAGCCAAAAATGAGGTTGAGGTAAACTGGTATTATGAAGAGGATGATGAAGATATGCTCGAGGCCGGTGAGGACTATGAGTCAATCATTCGGGTACCGTTCAAGATGATTGAGATTGTAGAATAATTTTCCGCTAAAGTATTTCTTAATCAGATCGGTTGTTCCAAAAAATAAAGAGGCTGTCTCTTCTGAGGCAGCCTCTTGTTTTATAAAATAAGGGTCATCAATCAGACCCTTTGTGTTTCTTTCCTATTATAACTTCCCCCGAATCAAGCAGTTTCTTTAAAAGCCTGAAATAGAGAGCCAGGTAAAGGAGTATTGTCATTACCCATAAGACACAAACGTTTACAAAAAAGGTATTTACCCTTAATCCTAAGATTTTTTTTGAAGGCGAATAAAAGTGAGATTTTATAAACGGGGAAATCGGATCCATGTAGATTGGTTCGAGCTTCTGAATGATCTCACCATTGAACTCAATTGTTTTTAGTGTTTCATTCTTATTTGTAACAAATTCTTCAAGCGACTCATTTGCATATTTATCTCTGAGTTTTAAAAAGCCTGAATTATCGGCTCTTTGGTACAATGTCAGAAGAGAATCTTTCTGATCCTTTGCGCGATTTGAGTATCTTATATAGTTTTTTCTCAGGATCTCAGCATAAGCCAGAGCCTCTGTAGCTATCTCTTTTGTTATCTTATCAGGTGTCAGAGATTCAGTATATTCAAAACGAATAGCCGGGGTAAACTTTTGCTCTTTGCGGAATTCATTTAATAAAACTGTAAGATTATCGTTGAAATCAGCACTCCGGCTCCCCATTTTCAGATCGTTGAGTATGTTGTCAAGTTTGCCTTTTATCTCCACGTTCCAATAGTCTTTCTTGAACTTGGCCCTGCTCATGGCTTTATTATACTTGTAAAACTGTTTCTCGTATTTATTATTCATGAATTGATTCACTGCAAGGGCTTCGTATCCCCAGCGTGCGGTAATGAATTCACCATAGAAAGGTATTCCTACAGGAGAAGTAAATGGAATAGTAGGATTGAGTTTTTCAAATTTTACCATCACCCCACTTAATAAGATCTGAGGGATCACAAGGAATGGTATTAATATATAAATGGTTACTACAGCTTTAAAACTATCGGATATAACAAGACCAAGCATATTGGCACCTGCCCAGCAGGAGAAAAGGACGAGCCAATACTCAAACAACATTCCCCTGATTCCGGTTATACTGTTACCCACAATCACAAAAGTCAGTGCCTGGATGGCTGAAATAGCAAACTGAACGAATACTTTTGACATGAGATAACTGTTCCAGCTCAGATTTAGAAATGCTTCCCTTTTCAGAATCTTCCTGTCCTTGATTATCTCTTCGGCGCTTACAGTAAGCCCCATAAAGATTGCTACTATTACTGACATGAAAATATAGACCGGCAGGTTACTGTTGTCGAACAGGGTATAGTGAGCGTCTTTTACACTTTCATCAAAATGCCTTATGAGAATTGCAAGAAAGAATGCCAGAATTGGAGCTTCAAGCAAAGTTATAAGCAGGTATTGTGTGTCAGCGATTTTCGACAATACATCGCGTTTCGTGAAAACCACGAATTGTTTAAACTTATTAGGAGTCTTAAAGTTGATCTCAGGTATACTTGTGCCCCGATGTAGTTTTTCCTGTTTCTGTTCTGTTTTATAATGATTACTCCAGTCGAAGGGTGATATCCTGCGAGTGTCTGTGGGGTGCCCGCTTTCTGTAAATACTCTGGTTTCTACTATATTAAAGATCTGTTCAGGGTTCACATTTCCACAAATATAACATTCACTGTCATTGTAGTTTGCCTGCTCTATTTTCCTTTTGAAGTACTCAATAGAGTCAACCGGATTTCCATTATAAATCAGATATCCTCCGGTATCGAGAATTATCAGCTTGTCGAACATTTTGAATATCTCAGACGAGGGCTGATGTATGACAATAAACAAAAGTTTACCCTTTCTCGCAAGCTCTTTCAATAGGTCTAAGATATTTTCCGAATCACGCGATGACAATCCTGATGTAGGTTCATCAAGAAACATAATTGCAGGTTCGCGGATAAGCTCCAGGGATATATTAAGTCTCTTCCTTTGTCCGCCACTGATCTTTTTGTTGAGAGGACTTCCCACCTGAATGTTTCTAATTTCGTAGAGACCGAGATTTTTCAGAACGCTGTCGACTCTTGTTGCAATCTCTTCATCCTGCAGATTATCAAAACATAGTTTGGCGTTATAGTAGAGGTTTTCAAAAACTGTAAGTTCCTCTATAAGAAGGTCATCCTGAGAGACATAACCAATGAGTCCTTTTATTTTTTCTTTTTCCTTATGTATACTGACTCCATTAATCAATACCTCTCCATCATAAGGATCATTTGTGCCATTCATTACACCGAGTAATGTTGATTTTCCTGCTCCACTGGCTCCCATAATTCCAACCATTCTGCCCGACTCTTCCATAAAACTCATATGGTGGATGCCTACTTTTCCGCTTTTGAACCGGTATTCAAGATTACTTACCTCATAAACCACGCGTGATGCTTTAAATTCCTCTTTAAGGAATTGCATGGTTACATCCCAATAATATATTGGTGAAATTTTATAGCCTTTAATTGATGAACCCTGACTTAATGGATATACCTTATCTTCCTGCAATAACTGTCCGTTCATTGAAAGTTCACCTACCGCTGTGAATCTTACAAAGTATTTATTTACCGATGGAACAAAAAGTATCCAGATCTGACCTTTCAGTAAGTCTTTGAAAACATGTTTTGATCCCTTAGAATCAAAATCTTTTACTCCGTTTATTATCAGAAGGTTAGATGTAGAAGGAAAGGTGATAAACTGATTCAGAACAAATTTTTCTATGTATTCATATTCATCAGATGTAATATTAAGACCCTCTGCGAGAGTACTTATAAAACCAAGTTCAAGCTGACTTACAGCCTGCCCTCCCGATTTACAGAATTCGAGAACCTGAATAACCACAACGATTCTCTGTTCCTGATCGAGCTGACCCTGTTCATTTATCTCTTTGCAAAGTTTTCTGATTCTTATTGCAATAGCCCCCTCACGTCTTTCAGCACTGCTTTTTTCAAGTTTTTTTCTTGCCTCTTCATACTCCTTATCATATGTGGATAGGTATTCTTTTACAAGTTCCTGATTCAGCATACGTTTAAGGAAAGCCTCAACAACTCCTCTTCGCTCACTGTCATTCCTCTGAGGTTTAGCAATTATTGCAAACAGCTGCATCAGGGTTTCCAGGATCTTCTCACTCATAATTAACCACTTTAATTTCCTGCATTGAAGATATGAAATTAGTTATTTGGTTCAAATATTCCTAATTATTGTTTTTCATCTGATTATTAACGCTTCCCTTTAGTTTTCTTCTCGACTGAAAAGCCAAACTTACCTATCAAAGCGCCTGTTTCATAATACTTTCCATGTGAGTAACAGATAGGCGATGCCTCGTCAAGCCTGAAGAGACCACTCCCGGAATCAATATATTTTTCATCAGCACTTACTGCTACCACTTCAGAAATAAACATATGGTGCGATCCCAGTTCTATTATTTCTTTCACCAGACACTCAATGTTTATAGGTGACTCATTAATTATTGGAGCATCTACTCTTGAAGCTAACCCCGGGGTCAATCCCATCTCCTTGAATTTGTTGTACTTACTTCCTGATTTTACACCACACCAATCAGTTGCAAAAGCAAGTTCTTTTGTCGTCAGATTGATTACAAAAGCACCGTTTTTCTTTATTATACCATAAGAATGCCTTTCAGGTCTGACTGAGATATAGCACATTGCCGGATTTGTACAGATTGTTCCTGTCCAGGAGATTGTAATAATATTGTACTCTTCCGGTACCGATCCGCAACTTACCATAACAGCAGGAAGTGGATATACCATTGTACCGGGTTTCCAGAGAATTTTGCCCATTCGGTTTGGATTTAAATGTAAAGGTGTCGTATACTAACTTGCTGACGAGCAGAGAGTAATCAGATTTATTTGAAAGATCTTAAGCAGGTATCCATATCATCATATATCTGGAATACAGTATGCAGATGAAGCATTTGAAACAGTTCATTTACATTTGGTTCGGGATTGACAAATTTCAATATTCCATAGTTGTTTCTGGCACTTTTCATTATCGACAGAAAACAGCCAAATCCGGAACTATCTATGTACTCAACACCTTTGAGATCAATAACAACTTTTGAATTGGAATTATCGAAGACTTTGCTGATGCCATCTCTGATCTCATCTGTGATCAATGCATTTATTTTTTTAACAGAGAATGTTATTATGTCAATTCTGTCCCTTTTTTCAATACTGAACATTCAAATTCCGGTTTACTGTTTGTTTACATAATCCTCAAGCTCAATCACGGCGGCATCAGTTTCCGTTCTGAACCTTTCAATATACGATTCATATAACTCAACTCCATTTCCATCCTTCGCCTGCAGTTCAAATGATTTAAGCATGTTTGCAAGGTCATTCATCCCCATTATTGCTACTGAAGATTTCGCTTTGTGTGCAAGTTGTCCAAGATATGTGTAGTTCTTACGTGAGAAATTAACAGTCAATTCTGAATAAATCTCAACAGCCTGTTCCCTGAACAAACTTAATAATTCACGTGAAATACCGGTATCTCCACCAGAAACAGAATCAAGGTAATCAGTGTTTATGAACTTGTAATTCATAATTGCAGTGGGGGGTTAGATTACATAAATCAGGTTGCAAAGAATCAGTAACAAATATAGTAAAATTATAAAAACATTTTAGATTTTGTGCAAATTGACATAAGTCCCTAAATTTTCAGTCATCTGCTTTTTTAATCGAAATAGTGCTACTTTTATGGTAATAAAATTCGGAAGCCATGCGAAAATTTTTCATCTGCCTTATTACATTATTTCTTTTTGCCTCATTTGTGGCTGAGGCCCAGATTGATGTATCTGTAAAACGAAATGATTTTAATATTGATGGTGAAGGTTTTACTGAAGCATGGAAGCATGTAAGAGACGGTGATTCGTATTATGAAAAACATGGAATATGGTACAATAATGCTTTCGATGAATACATTAAGGCAGGTGTTTATAATGACTCCAATGCCGAATTGAATTATAAGACAGGTATTGCTGCACTTTATTCTGATAAAAAGGATAAGGCAGCGGAATATCTGGTTAAAGCGCATACTTTGAAACCGGATGTAACTGAAGATATTCTTATTCAGACCGGTTGCGCTCTCCATTATGCCGGCAGGTTCTCTGAAGCTATTGAGAAAATGGATTCATGGCTTGCTTTGCCCGGGAAAAAGAAGAAGAGCGATCTTGCACTGGCAAAGCGGGTTTCAGACGAATGTAAATCGGCTATCATAATTACTAATGATACACTTAAAATTCAGATAACTAACGCCGGAGTAAATATTAATTCAGAAGCCGATGAATATTCTCAGCTATTTACCGCTGACGGCAAAACTATCTATTTCGGATCACGCCGGCAGTTACCGAAATCAGGCAAAAGATATAAAGACTCAAAATTTGATGAGAATATATTTAGATCGGATAAGCAGGATAGTTCCTGGAATCCTGCTACAGTTGCAGGTAAGAATCTGATCACAAAATTTAATGAAACACCTTTGTTTATCGACCCTTTTGGGACAAGACTATTCATTTATACAGGCTACGAGAACAATGGTGATATAAAAGTTGCAACTGTAAATAAAAAAGGTGAGTGGACGAGTCCGGCACCGATTTCATATGCAATAAACAGCAGCGGTTCAGAAACTTCATTTTCATTCAGTCCGACAGGAAATGAGATCTATTTTGTTACTGACAGCCGCAAGGATAATTTTGGCGGTAAGGACATCTATTTTATTAAGCGTTTATCTGAGAGAAAATGGTCAAAACCACAAAATGCAGGCACTAGAATTAATACCATTCTCGATGAAGAATCCATCAGGTTTTCAAAAACAGGAGATACTCTCTTTTTCAGTTCAAAGGGGCATAACTCAATTGGAGGATTTGATATTTTCTATAGTGTCAAGGACAGGGTGGGCGAGTGGGATAGTGTAAGAAACTACGGCTATCCTGTGAATTCACCGTGGGATGAATTATTTTATTATCCTGCACCTGGTGAGGATAGTAGCTTCTATTTTGTTTCAAACAGAAGCGGGGGAAAAGGAGGTCTTGACATTTATAAAGGCAGAGTACTTGCACCTGAGCCATTAGTGGCTGTAATTCCTCCGGTAATTCCAAAACGCGATACGGTTATCGTTAGAGATACAATCGTTGTAGTAAGGGAGATTGCCCCACCTCCACCTGTTGTCACGGTACCTCAACCCGAACCGGTAAAGGATTCCGGAATATTTCTGTCAGGTAAAATAACTGATTCTGACAGCAGGGAACCCGTCATGGCAAAGATAGATCTTGTTGATCTGAAGACAGATTCAGTACTTGTAACATCGGCAAGTTCAGATATAGATGGTAGTTACAGAATAAAACTCCCTGAAAAAAAATCATATAAGGTTGAACTTCGTGCCACAGGTTTCCTTTCCGATATGAAACGTATTGATGTCCCTGGGAATTGGGCGAAAGATGTGTATAATCTGAATATCGAACTTATTAAAGTAAAGGTTGGTAAAAGAGTTGTTCTGAATAACATCCTCTTCGAAACCGGCAAGTCAGTTCTTACAGCCAGCTCGTATACAGAACTTGACCGACTATTAAATATTATGCAGGAAAATGCAGAGATGAAGATTGAAATATCGGGACATACAGATAAGACTGGCAGTGAACCGGTAAACTTCAAATTATCTCAGGACAGAGCAAAATCTGTAGTTGAATACCTTGCTCAGAAAGGTGTCGTTAGGGCGAGAATGGAGTTTAAAGGCTTTGGTTCATTGCAGCCTGTAACCGAAAATGCCACACCACAGGGGCGAGCCAAAAACAGAAGAGTGGAGTTCAAAATACTCGAATTCTGATAATCATCAGATTTTTTACGGAAACTATTTATTTGCTTTGTGGGAAATCTATTATTGATTGACCCGGAATCTATTTTATTTTAAAAAAGAAGTTAATGAAAAATACTGCATTTACTAAATTTCACGAGGAAGCTGGGGCCAAGATGGTTCCTTTTGCCGGATATAATATGCCGGTCGAATACGTCGGTATCAATGAAGAACACATAACCGTAAGAGAAAAAGTTGGTGTTTTTGATGTATCCCATATGGGTGAATTCTGGGTAACAGGTCCGTCCGCGCTTAACTTTCTTCAATATATTACATCGAATGATGTGTCGGCCCTCTATGATGGAAAGATTCAGTATTCATGTTATCCTAACGGGAGGGGTGGTATTGTTGACGACCTTCTGGTATACAGGTATAATAGTGAAAAGTATCTTCTTGTCGTAAATGCAGCAAATATCGAAAAAGACTGGAGCTGGTGTGTTAAGAACGCCCCGCGATTTAATATTACTGTCGGGAAAGATCTGATCAATGCTTCTGATGAGCTTTCCCAACTTGCTGTTCAGGGTCCGTTTGCTCTTAAAGCAATGCAGAAACTTACTTCGACACCAGTTGAAGACATGGAGTATTATACTTTTAAAATACTCGAATTCGCAGGCATAAAAAATGTTATCTTTTCAACAACAGGTTATACCGGAGCCGGCGGGTGCGAGATATATGTCAGAAATGAAGATGGACCAAAACTCTGGAAGGCTGTATTTGAGGCTGGAAAGGAATTTGATATCAGACCTATAGGGTTGGGAGCCAGGGATACACTCAGACTAGAAATGGGTTTTTGTCTTTACGGAAATGACATCAATGATGAGACATCTGCAATTGAGGCTGGATTAGGTTGGATAACCAAATTTACAAATGAGAAGAAATTTATTGATAAGGAACTGCTGTTCAATCAGAAAGAGGAGGGGGTAGCCAGGAGACTCAAGGGATTTGTAATGATCGACCGTGGAATTCCAAGACAGCATTATGATGTTGTAAATGCATCTGGTGAGATAATTGGAGAAGTCACTTCAGGAACAATGTCTCCTATGATGAAACAGGGTATCGGAATGGCATATCTTACCAAAGGCTACTGGAAAACAGGTACTGAAATATTCATCCGTATCAGGAACAAAGATCTGAAAGCAATGATTGTTGATCTTCCTATATATAATGTGCATTAGAAATTAAATATAGTGCATTTGAATTCTTATTAGAACTCTTTGTGTTCCTTGGCGCCTTTGTGCCCTGGTGGCTAAAAAATGCCACCAAGACTCCAAGACACTAAGTTGTACGAGAAATTAATTTAGATATGTCTAAAAGGAAACTTGAGACTTGTTTTTCACCTGCTCTGTACGAGCCGGATGCATTTAATAATTCAATTGTAGTTATTATAGATGTACTGCGTGCTTCTTCCTCTATCTGCACGGCTTTTGAAAACGGTGCTGCTGCAATAATTCCCGTAGCTGAAGTATCCGAAGCACGGGATTATAAGTCGAAGGGTTATCTTGTTGCTGCAGAACGTGACGGATTTGTTCTTGATTTTGCCGATTTCGGCAATTCCCCTTTCAATTTCACTCGCGAAAGAGTAGAAGGCAAAACAATAGTTTATAGTACTACTAACGGAACGGGCATTATAAATCTTGCTTCTTCAGCCACAACAATTGTAATAGGGTCATTCCTTAATATTAGTGCACTTTCAGAATGGCTTTCCGGCCATGATAGAACTGTCTTGTTATTCTGTGCCGGATGGAAGAACCGGTTCAATCTGGAGGATACAATCTGTGCCGGGGCAATTGCTGAAAAACTAATTGAAAGTGACTTATATACAACAATTTGTGATTCGACTCATGCTGCGCTTGATCTTTGGAGTATTGCAAAAAAGGATCTTCCAGGTTATATCGAAAAGGTTGCACAAAGGACCCGACTTAAGCATAAAGGACTTGATGATTGTCTGCAATTTTGTCTGACAATTGATTTTACAACAAAGATCCCAATAATAAAAAATGGTATTCTTGTTGATAATCTTTCGTAATTTTGCAGACTTACTGTTATTTTATTAACACATCAGAATTTAATATTTTTGAACTGATTTTTAAAAATGTCAAATATTTATTCATGATAAACCATTCAATATGAAAAAACACAACTTTTATGCAGGTCCTTCAATTCTACCACAATACACAATTGAAAAGACTATTGAAGGAATAAAAGATTTCGCAGGTTCCGGATTGTCAATCCTTGAAATATCTCATAGGAGCAAGGAATTTGTAGCATGCATGAATGACACAATAGCTCTCTTCAGGGAATTGCTTGAGATCCCTGCAGGATATCAGATATTATTTCTGGGAGGTGGGGCAAGTATGCAATTTGCAATGGTACCTATGAATCTTCTTGAAAAAAAGGCAGCTTACCTGAATACCGGCGAATGGGCAGGTAAAGCATTAAAAGAGGCAAAATTGTTTGGTGAAGTTGTTGAGGTAGCATCCTCAAAAGAAAAGCTATATAAATATATACCAAAGAATTATACAATTCCTGCTGATGCAGATTATTTTCATATAACTACCAACAATACAATCTATGGTACCGAGTTGAAAAAGGATCTGGATGTTAACGTTCCGCTTGTGGCAGATATGTCTTCAGATATATTCAGCCGTCCGGTGGATATTTCAAAATATGCACTTATCTATGGAGGGGCACAGAAAAATCTTGCACCTGCAGGTGTAACTTTTGTAATTGTTAAGGAAGAGATTCTCGGAAAGGTAACACGTCCGCTTCCGTCAATGCTCGACTACAAGGTTCATATTAAAGGTGAATCGATGTTCAATACTCCTCCTGTTTTTGCTGTATTTGCTGCTCAACAGACCCTTAACTGGCTTAAGGGATTGGGTGGAGTAAAAGCAATTCAGAAAAAGAATATTGAGAAGGCTTCTTTGTTGTATGACGAGATTGAGAGAAATAAACTGTTCAGACCAACAATTGCTGATCCTGAAGACAGGTCGCTAATGAACATATGCTTTGTTATGACTGATAATTATAAAGAGCTTGAAAAACCTTTTGCTGATTTTGCAAAAACAAAGGGAATTCTTGGAATTGAAGGACATCGTTCAACCGGAGGATTCCGTGCATCAACTTACAATGCATTGCCAAAAGAGAGTGTTGAAGTTCTTGTAAATGCAATGAAGGAATTTGAAACAAAGAATTAAAACATTTACCTAACTATGAAGGTCCTTGTTGCAACCGAAAAAGCTTTTGCGCCGATAGCTATCCGACAGATCCGTGAAGTGACTGAAGCTGCGGGTTACACACTGGTATTACTTGAAAATTATAAAAATAAATCGGAACTTCTTGAAGCTGTGTCGGATGCAGACGCATTGATAGTTAGAAGTGATATGGTTACTGCCGACGTGCTGGATGCCGCAAAACAGTTAAAAATTATTGTAAGGGCAGGAGCAGGATATGATAATCTTGATATTCAATCATGTACTGAGCACAATGTTGTTGCAATGAATACCCCAGGTCAAAATTCAAATGCAGTAGCTGAATTAGCGTTCGAATTGATGCTCTATCAGATAAGGGGAGGATTCAGCGGAAAGACTTCAGGCAGTGAACTCAGAATGAAAACACTGGGATTACATGGGTTTGGAAACGTGGGGAAATATGTTGCAGATATTGCCCGGGGATTCGGTATGGATATTTATACATACGACCCTTTCGTAAGTGAGCGGGTAATGAAAAATAACGGTGCGAAACAAATTATTTCAATCGAAGAGTTGTATTCAAAATGCCAGTATATGTCAATTCACATGCCGTGTAATGAGAGGACAAAAAAATTAATTGGTTATGATCTTCTGAAAAGAATGCCTCAGAATGCTGTACTCATAAATACAGCCAGAAAAGAGGTAATCGATGAAGCTGGCTTGCTTAAAATCTTTGAGGAGCGTACAGATTTTTGTTATCTGTCAGATATTGAGCCTGATTGCAAAGCTGTATTTGAAGAGAAATACAAGGGAAGATATATTTTTACAGCAAAAAAAATGGGTGCTCAAACAGAAGAAGCCAACATAAATGCAGGAGTTGCTGCAGCCAGGCAAGTGATTAATTACTTCAGAAAAGGCATAGAAAAATATAAACTGAACAAGTGATACTTATTCTAACTAGATAAATGGCAATTATAAAACCTTTCAGGGGCTTAAGGCCTCCGCATGCTATAGCAAAAGATCTGGCCTGTCTCCCATATGATGTTATGAATACTGAGGAAGCACGTAAAATGGCGAAAGGAAAAGAGTGTTCATTGCTTCATATTACAAGATCGGAAATTGATTTTCCTCCGGATATGGATACTCATTCAGACGAGGTGTATGGGAAATCGGCTGAAAACTTCTCAAAATGGCAAAAGAACGGCTGGCTATTGCAGGACGATAAACCACACTTTTATATTTATGCCCAGACTATGAAGGGAAGGACCCAGTATGGTATTGTTGGTTGTGCATCCGTTGACGATTATCTGAATGGGATAATTAAAAAACATGAACTTACAAGACCCGATAAAGAACAGGATCGCATGGTGCATGTCAGGGTAAATAATGCAAATATTGAACCGGTGTTTTTCACTTATCCTGCAGTGAAGGAGTTGGATGAAATTGTAAGTGAGATTGTTACAAACGAGAAACCTGAATATGACTTTGTTGCAGAGGATGGCTTTGGACATCAATTCTGGGTGGTTAAAAAAACTGAGACAAATAAGCTGATAGAGCATCTGTTTTCGAAAAAAGTCGCTTTTACCTACGTAGCAGATGGACATCACCGTACTGCTGCTGCAGCACTTGTAGGGAAAGAAAAACGGGAGAGAAATCCAAAACATACCGGTAAAGAGGAGTATAACTTCTTTCTGGCGGTTCATTTTCCCGATAATCAGTTAAGGATTCTGGATTATAACAGAACAATAAAGGACCTGAATGGGTTATCTCCTGTGGAGCTTCTTAAAAAGCTTGAAAAAAGTTTTCTGATCAAAGAAAAGGGAGAAAGAACATACAAGCCAGACAGGCTTCATAATTTTTCGATGTATCTCGATGGAAAATGGTACAGCCTGACAGCAAAAGAAGGGACATATAACGATAATGATCCGATAGGAGTTCTGGATGTTACTATACTTACAAGCCAGATTCTCAGTCCAATACTTGATATTCAGGATTTGAGGAGATCGAAGCGTATCGATTTTATCGGAGGGATAAGAGGTCTTGGAGCACTTAAGAAGAGGGTTGAAAGTGGTGAGATGAAAGTTGCATTCGCACTCTATCCGGTGTCTATGGATCAGCTTATTACAATTGCCGATTCAGGTAATATCATGCCACCAAAAACAACATGGTTTGAACCTAAACTGAGAAGCGGACTTGTAATACACCTTCTGAGTTAACGCCCCCAACCCCCCTGAAGGGAGGCTAATTTATTCATATTTAGATATATATATTATTATGGTGATTTATACCCCCTTTAGGGGGCAGGGGGCAGAATAAGATGGCTGATATTACTTCAAATATTATTCTATTAAAATCGCAGATCCCTTCATCTGTAAAACTTGTCGCTGTATCCAAAACCAGACCAGTTAGTGATATCCTTGAGGCCTATAATGCAGGACAAAGGTGTTTCGGGGAGAACAGGGTTCAGGAGATCCTCGCTAAGAGAAACCTGTTACCAGCTGACATTGAGTGGCATCTGATCGGACATCTTCAGGGTAATAAAGTAAAGTCGATCATATCATTTATTGGTATGATTGAGTCTGTTGATACTGCCAGGCTCTTATCAACAGTTAATTCGGAAGGGCTGAAGGCAAACAGAGTTGTGGATTGTCTTCTGCAGATTCACATTGCTGAAGAGGAGACAAAATTTGGCTTTAGTCTGGCTGAACTGACCGAACTTGGAGATGGCCGGGGTTTTGACGCTTTGAAGAATGTACGAATATGCGGGGTAATGGGCATGGCCACTTTCACTCCTTACATGAATAAAATTCAACGGGAATTTAAGTACCTTGCAGATTGCTTTAAAATACTTAAGATGAAATATTTTTCTGACTCTTCGCATTTTAAGGAAATCTCTATGGGAATGTCAGGAGATTATGAAGCAGCCATAAGTGAAGGAAGCACAATGATAAGAATAGGAGGCCTGATCTTTGGAGAAAGAATAAAAAAATAATCTTTATATTAATGAAAAAACTTACTACAAACTATCTCGGACTAACTTTGAAAAGTCCGGTTATAATGAGCAGCAGCCGGCTAACTTCCACAATCGAAGGTCTTCTTGAAGCAGAAGAGAACGGAGCAGGCGCAGTTGTACTTAAATCTCTTTTCGAAGAACAGATCATGCATCATATTAATTCTTTGCCAACATCGACCGGATATCCTGAAGCTGATGATTATATTGCATACTATACAAAATCACACTCTGTAGATGAATACCTGAGTCTGATTAAAAATGCAAAGAAGAAACTCTCAATTCCTGTTATCCCGAGTATAAACTGTTTTTCGTCTGAAGGGTGGATTGATTTTGCCCGAAATATCTCTGATTCAGGTGCTGATGCACTTGAGATTAATGTCTTCTTTATGCCTGTGGATAGAAAAACATCTTCCTCCGATTCCGAGAATATCTATTTTGAACTGATTGAGAAACTGAAATCAAAAGTTACTATTCCCATTGTTTTAAAGATAGGCTCAAGGTTCTCGAATATTCTCTATATGATAGACCAGTTCTACATGAGAGGAGTGGAGGGTGTTGTTATGTTCAACAGGTACTTTGAGCCTGATATTGACATACATAAACTCGAAATAGTTCCTGCTTCCGTTTTCAGTAAAACTGATGAAAGGAGAAATGTTCTCAGGTGGATCGCCATGGCCAGTGCCCAGGATATTAAGATAGATATTTCTGCATCCACAGGTGTTCATAGCGGAGATGACGTAATCAGATATCTTCTTGCTGGTGCCGATACAGTTCAGGTTTGTTCTGTGCTCTACGAGAAAGGTATAGGCTACCTGAAAACTATCAATCAGGAATTGAGTGACTGGATGACAAAAAACAATTTCAAAAATACAGATGAGTTCAGGGGAAAACTGAACTGGGCCAATTATGATCGTCCGACTATATTTGAGAGAACCCAGTTTATGAAATATTTTTCTTCCGTTGACTAAGAGGTTTTTCTATCTGTCAAGTATTTCGAACAACTCGTCAGTCAGTGCTTTTTTTTCATGAGTAAATGAGGAGGCACTGTCAGAAACTATCTTTTTTATTTCATCTTTAATTTCAGGCTCTAGTTCATTAGCTGTTTCTTCGATAACAGTAAGGCACTCAATTGCAGTAACATAGCCTCCTGTGATAAATACTCTTGCAAAATCCTTTGAAAACCCGGTGTAGTTGAGGCCCGACTGCCAGCATGACGATACCAGCATGCTTATAGTATCAGCTTTCCATGGTTTTCTTATTTCATTTATTACTTCAGAACATGCCGATTGGTCCTTTATGTCATTCATGAAATTCTCAATACTCTTTTTTAAAGAAGAATCATTTGTCATGTCATAAAAGGATGTAAGAATGCCTATTGCGCCCTCAAAGGGTTGTTCATCTCTTAAATGTATTATAGCTTCATTTATCAGATTATTATTATCTTTATTGAGTAATAAGGACAACTCTTTGAGTTTTTTTTCTGATTTTATCATTTTTGTAAAATTTGATTCAAAGGTATCAAACCGTCATTTACATGAAGCTGTTTTTGAAAAATAAAAATATTTTATTAATTTAGTCGGGAAATAGGTTAGACACTTAAATATTTAAAACATGAGTAAAAAATATGGATTTAGTTCAGGAATCTTAATAATGGTATTGTTTTTTGCCAGTTTGCTAATTGGCTGTAAATCGGGTGGTGCAAAAGCTGAAAAGGACGAAGTGAAGATGGAAGTACCTAAAGATAATGCAGCTGTTTATGAGGATATTAAACAGGCAGAAAAGATTTTCAATGCTCTTCCTTCCCCTCTTGAATCAGCCATGTTGATCAAATCTGCAGGAGCCAGGTTCGATCATGCCCTACTGAATAACGTAAATAATGTCAATTCATATATCACAAATAAAAGTATGGCCCTTAACCTGGGTATATACACATGCGATTTGAGCTTTGCAAGTATGTATGAGCAGACTCAGCTGATTATCGATTATATGAGTGCTGCAAAAAAAATGGCAGATGGCCTGGGCATTCTGAAAGCCATTGAGCAATCAACCATCGACCGTCTTGAAGAAAACATCAATAACAGTGAAGTTATTATGGAGATTGTAAGTGAGACATTCATGAATTCTAATTCCTATCTTGAAGATAATGGCCAGCCTGCTGTTGCAGCAATGGTGCTGGTAGGAGGATGGTTTGAAGGTCTATATATCTCTACTCAGCTTATTGATATGAACGATTTTAACGGGAATAAACTTGTTGGAAGAATTATTGATCAGAAACTATCGATTGGAATTCTTTTAAATCTTCTGCAGAGCAGTAAGGGTAACCCGGCTGTTGATGAGCTTATGGTTCAGGTAACAAAGCTTAAGCTGGTATTTGATAAAATTTCGATTTCAACATCGCCTATCAAAACTGAATTTGATAAGGCTTCAAATACAACCATTCTAAAATCGGAAGTTAAAACCGATATGACTCCTCAGGTATTTCAAGAGCTTGCTGCTGTTGTAGCTGAGATTAGAGCAACATTTGTAAAATAATATTGTTATGAGAATATCAAAAATACTCCCGCTGCTGGCATTGTTAATAATAGGCAATGCATATAATGCTGAAGCACAGTGCAAAGCCTTTGCCAAGAAAATTTGTCTGCCTGAACTCGGATCTTATACACATGATGGTAACTATCATGCTGCAATACTTGTGGAAGGTGAAGAAGCTGAATTGTATAAAACATTCTATTCCGATATGGAATACAGAGTTGCTATTCTTGGAGAAGATAAACTTCCTAATATAGAGTTCAAAGTACTCGACGCCAATAAAAATGTTCTCTACACAAATAAGAAAGATGCCAATACATATCTTAAAACCTGGGACTTTAAACTTCAATCAAGTCAGCAACTTAAACTTGTTGTTAAAGTTTCATCATTTAACAAGTCAGGCGAAACACCAGCCAGTGGTTGCGTTGCAATAATGTTCGGATTTAAGATCAAAAAATAAAAGAATATTTTAGAAAAATATTCTTTATTGTAGGGGGGCGTCGTGACGCCCCCTTTTTGTCGTCTGGTCTTGCCGCGACACCTTTCTTTTCCGGGAAGGGTCGCGACCCTTCCTTGCTCGGTTTATTTCAGTTTATTTACCAGATACCGGCCTGTATACGAAGCTTTACAATTTACCAGATCTTCTGGTTTTCCTTCAAAAACAATATGACCTCCATTTTCACCACCCTCGGGCCCCAGGTCAATTATCCAGTCAGAACACTTAATAACCTCCTGGTTATGTTCTATGAGAATTACTGAATGACCGTGATCGACAAGTGCATTTATCGATTTAAGAAGTTTATTGATATCGTGGAAATGTAAGCCTGTGGTAGGTTCGTCGAAAATAAATAAAATATGACCACTGCCTTTCTCCTGACTTAAATAGTACGCCAGTTTTACCCTTTGACTTTCTCCACCTGAAAGAGTGCTGGATGATTGTCCCATTTTAATATAACCCAAGCCAACATCAGAAAGAGGTTTCAGTTTCTCAATAATTCGTTTCTCACTCTTCCCCGGATGAGAATTGAAAAAGTCAATCGCATCTTCAATTGTCATCTCCAGCATATCAAATATATTCTTTCCATGATATCTGACTTCCAGGATATCTTTACGAAATCTCATTCCCTTGCAGTTTTCACAGGTAAGTTCCACATCGGCCATAAACTGCATCTCGACTCTTATAATCCCTTCTCCCTGACACTCTTCACATCTGCCTCCTTCAATATTAAATGAAAAATGAGATGCTTTAAAATTATTTTGAACTGATGCCTGCTGCTCCGAATATAATTTTCGTATTTCATCGTAAGCTTTAAGATAAGTTACAGGATTTGACCTGCTCGAACGGCCAATCGGATTCTGATCGACCAGCTCTATACCAGTTAATCCCAAAACATCTCCTGTAAGATCACTGAACTGGCCTGGTTTCAGATTGTTCCCGTTGATCCTTGAGGAGAGAACCTTATACAGAATATCTGAGACAAGACTGGATTTCCCTGATCCGCTTACACCTGTTACAGCAGTAATAGTGTGAAGAGGAAACTTTACATCAATATCCTTAAGATTATTCTCCCGTGCTCCTTTGATCCCGATATAACTGTTCCATTTTCTTCTGACTTTCGGAACCGGAACTGTAAGCCTTCCGCTCAGATAACCAGCAGTAAGTGATTTATTTGATGTTGTCAGGTCGAGTCCTCCCTGATAAACAATCTCTCCACCTAGCCTCCCGGCTTCAGGGCCAAGGTCAATTATTTCATCTGCTGCCCTTATTATCTCCTCTTCATGTTCAACTACGATTACTGTGTTGCCAAGGTCCCTGAGTTGCTTCAAAACTTTTATAAGAAGGTTTGTGTCGCGTGGATGGAGACCAATACTTGGTTCATCGAGAATATACATAGAGCCAACAAGGTTACTGCCAAGCGAGGTAGAGAGGTTAATTCTCTGCGATTCACCACCCGACAGGGTTGATGAAAGCCTGTCGAGAGTAAGATAGGGCAGGCCAACATCTATCAGGAACCTCAGCCTGACGGTTATCTCTTTTATAAGCCTTTCAGCTATCTTTGAGTCTGATTCATCAAATTTAAGAGCTGTGATAATCTCAAATAACTTTCCTACCGGTATTGTCACAAAATCCTGAATTGTTTTTCCTGATATTTTAACATAACCAGCCTCTTTTCTTAGTCTAGATCCCTTACATTCGGGACAAGTTGTCTTACCACGGTAACGACTGAGCAGAACCCGGTACTGGATCTTGAATTTCTTTTCCTCAAGGTGTTCAAAGAACCTGTTTATCCCATAAAAGTACTTATTACCTGTCCATAGCAGGCTCCTTTGTTCTTCCGTGAGTTGATAGACAGGTTTGTGGATGGGGAACTTAAATGCATCTGCATTCAGAATGAGCCGCTCTTTCCATTTCTTCATAGATTCTCCTTTCCAGCAAACAATGGCATCTTCATAAACTGAAAGGCCCTGGTTGGGAATGACAAGGTTCTCATCAATACCTATTATCTTACTATAGCCTTCACAAACAGGGCAGGCACCAATCGGATTATTGAAACTGAAAAGATATTCTGATTGTTCCTCGAAAAGGATCCCGTCTTCTTCAAATTTATTGGAGAAGTTCTCCCTCCTTATTCCATTATCCTCCTGTATAACTACCTGGCAATAACCTTTACCTGTCTGGAATGCAGTCTGTGCTGAATCGGCAGCCCGGCTGAAATTGTCAGCATCGTGACTAATCACAAGTCTGTCGATAACTATATTTATCTGACTTCCCGGCTTGTAACTTTTGAAGGATTTTATTTCATCCGTTTTAATCAGTTCCCCTTTTGATTCTATCCTGTTAAAACCCTGTTGGGCAAGAAAGGAGAAGTATTCTGATACTTCAATATTCTGAGGAATTTCTCCAGAAGATGTGATAATTACTTTTGTGCCAACAGGCAATGATGCCAGAAAATTGACTATATCATCAGCACTGTGTTTTTTTACCTCTTTTCCTGAAACAGGCGAATAAGTTCGTCCGATCCTTGCAAAAAGAAGCCGCATATAATCATATATTTCAGTTGAAGTTCCTACTGTCGACCGTGGATTGCGGGAATTTACCTTCTGTTCGATAGCAATTGCCGGTGGAATCCCATTGATAAAGTCAACCTCAGGTTTGTTCATCCTTCCCAGGAACTGACGGGCATAGGCTGAAAGACTCTCAACGTACCTTCTCTGACCTTCTGCATAAATAGTGTCGAAAGCCAGTGAAGATTTTCCGGAGCCTGATACACCGGTGATAACAACAAGTTTATTCCTTGGTATATTGAGACTTACATTTTTCAGATTATGTACCCTTGCGCCCTTTATTTCTATACTTCCCTGCATTAGTATTACATTAAGATTGTGTTAAATTTCCGTTAAATCTCAAAAGTAATACTTTCAAAATGAAAAATTTCTTTTCTTTGTATTACGATTAATTTAAAACCAAAGGAGGACTGCCTATAAAATATCTCTACTCAATTTAATTTAAAGAGAGAGTTATGAATAAAACGATTTCCGATTATGAACTGATACTCAGGTTTATAAAAGGTGAGCAGTCCTGTTTCGAACAGCTAATCCACCGTCATAAAAACAAAGTTTTCGCTTATATAAGTCTTTATATTCGCGATCAGGCACTTGCCGAAGATATCTTTCAGGATACTTTTCTGAAGGTAATTCAGTCTGTAAAAGCGGGCAGGTATTCCGATAATGGAAAATTCCTCTCCTGGGTTATGCGAATTGCCCATAATCTCATAATCGATCATTTCAGGAGAATAAAGCAGATGAATACCATCTCGAATGATAATTATGAGTCGGATCTGTTTAATTCAAAACGATTCGCTGAGGATAATGTCGAAGATAATATGGTGAAAAGACAGATTCATCTGGATGTCAGGAAAATGATCACTCAACTTCCTGATGATCAGCGTGAAGTTGTTATTCTCAGGCATTACGCCGGACTTAGTTTTAAAGAAATTGCCGACATTACTGATGTCAGCATAAATACTGCCCTCGGACGGATGCGATATGCACTCATCAATATGAGGAAACTGATGGAGGAGAAGAAGATAAGCCTAACTGTAAATTAACTATTAATTATTGTAGGTGTAAGTTCGGGTACGGTTGTCCTGGTGGCAAAAAATAGCCACCAGGACACTATGTCACCATGGATCACTAAAATTTAAATTAATTCATATACGTTTACAATAATATATATTCCATGGCCGTTTTCAAATAAATAGAAAATATGAAGCCTATGGGATTTAATTTTACTCCTTTTCTTTCGTATCAAAGTATCAGAACTGAAGACATTGATCTTATTGAAGATGCATTTGGATTGTACTCTGAATTTAATGATGTGATTGCACTTCTCGGGAAACTTAAGACGACACCGGGAAAACGTTTGACAAATTCACTGATTCAAAAAGTCAGGAAGAAAGTTTAAAATTCTTTGAAAACACAGAATAATTTCTGTGTTTTTTTTGTATTTATCAAAATTAAAATAATATCTTTGTGATATTAAATTAATATCATTAAACATGAAACAAGAATTTACAGTCAACCCACTTTCAGGCTATCTCGCCGTGCTGATGGCTTTTTTGTTTTTTGGCGGAGCGATTGCCGGATTTATCTTTAGTATAATCTGGCTTGGTGTTTTACTGGCACTGCTTTTTATCTTCACCATTTCTGGTTACAGGGTCGTCAATCCGAACAGCTCCTGTGTAATGGTTCTTTTTGGTGCATATAAGGGTACAATAAGGGAAAATGGATTTTTCTGGGTCAATCCGTTCTATATTACCAGGCATATCTCCCTCAGGGCCCGTAACTTTAATGGTGAACCTATCAAGGTTAACGACAAAATAGGTAACCCGATAAAGATTGGACTGGTACTGGTTTGGCGTGTTGAAGAAACCTTTAAAGCGGTATTTGATGTTGATGATTATCAGCATTTTGTTCTTGTGCAGAGTGATGCAGCACTTAGGAAACTAGCCGGATTATATCCCTACGACAACTTTGAGGACCATGAAGCTGTAATTTCACTCAGAGGCGGGGGCGAAGAGGTAAATAATGAACTTGAGAAAGAGATCAGAGAGAGACTTCAGATCTGTGGAATTGAGGTTATTGAGGCCAGGATCAACTACATAGCATATGCAGAAGAAATTGCAAATGCAATGCTACGCCGTCAACAGGCAACTGCCGTGGTTGCTGCACGTTTTAAAATAGTAGAAGGTGCTGTATCGATGGTTGAAATGGCACTTGAACAACTCTCAAATAAGAAAATTGTTGAACTCGATGAAGAGAAGAAAGCTGCAATGGTCAGTAATCTCATGGTAGTTCTATGTGGAGATAAGGATGCCACGCCGGTGGTAAATACGGGTACTTTGCACACCTGAGTATGAGCGTTAAAAAACCATTTGTATTAAGGATTGATCCTGAGAAACTTAAAGCTCTGGAAAAATGGGCCGCAGATGAATTTCGCAGCACAAATGGTCAGATTGAGTACATTCTTGATCAGGCTCTTCGGAAATCGGGCAGATGGAAAACAAAAAAAAGTGATGAAGATCAGGATGAAAAAAAGAAATCTGAAATTACTGATTGATAAAATAAATGGAATGGCAGGCTGCGACGCCTGCCGTTTCTGTTCTCAGCCGGCTTCTTCCCAGATGAATATTTAAAAATCCGTTTTCTGATGCTTTTTTAATTTCCTCATCACTGAAATCACCTTCAGGTCCTATCAAAACTGTCACTTTTTCATTCTTCGAATATACATCAGAGATCTTGTATCGCTCATAAGAATCACTGCAATGAGCGATTAGCCGTTTTCCTGCTTTTTCAATTCTTATAAATTCACTGAAATCTGCTGGTGCATTTAGTTTTGTACGGGTGGCTTTCAGCGATTGCTTCATTGCAGAAATAATAATATTATTGATCCGTTCCTGCTTAATCCCGGGTTTCTCTGTATTTCTGCAGATCAAAGGTGTAATCTCATCGACTCCGATCTCAACACTCTTTTCTACAAACCATTCAAATCTTTCCGGATTTTTAAGTGGCGATATCGCAATGTGAAGGTGATAATTCCTCTTTTCGAATTCACCGGTCATACCGGTTATAGATATTGTGCAGCTTTTAGGATCAGGATTCTCTATAACTCCTTCATATAGATTGCCCTTACCATCAATTAGTCTCACTCCGGTACCCTTTTTCATCCTTAAAACCCTGATGATATGCTTTGATTCATTTTCATCCATGGTGTAAGAATCACCATTTATATCAGGTGCATAAAATATTTGCATAACAATTGATTTGCACAAAATTACCGAAATATGCCAAAATCTGTCATTTCTTTCTGAATTCTTTGTGTTACTTAGCGCCTTAGCGTCTTTGCGGCAAAAAAAATAATGCCACGAAGTCACGAAGTCGCAAAGTTTAACTATTGTTTTTTAAATATGAAAATTGGACTTCTTTCCGATACACATGGCTGGATTCATCCATGTTTGTTTGAACACTTTAAGAAGTGTGATGAGATCTGGCATGCAGGTGATATAGGCAATATTGAAACAGCTGACACACTGGCTTCCTTCAAACCATTCAGAGCTGTATATGGAAATATTGATGATGAAATGGTGAGGAGAGTTTATCAGGAAAACCTAAGATTTAAAATTGAGGGAATAAGTGTATGGATTACACATATTGGGGGTACTCCGGATCATTATGACCGCAGGGTCAGGGGAATCATTAATGAGAACCCGCCTGATATTTTTATATGCGGACACTCGCACATAGCTAAGGTAATGCACGATAAGAATGGCGGATTTCTGTATATAAATCCCGGAGCGGCAGGATACAATGGTTTCCATAAATTCATGACTGCCATCAGATTTCAGATTGATGGAACGAAGATTCATGATCTTGAGCTGATCGAAATGGGAGAGAGGGGTAAGGCTGTTATCTGACAGCAGAATCCTCCTCCGCATTATCACTGGCCATTCTTCTCAGGAACCGGGAAAGCCTGTCCTCTACGGCAATCATATAAGTATATGGTACTCTTACTGTTGATTCTGGATGTTTCCTGTCGTTCAGTTTAGCCGTTGATATTATTGTATTGAAGTTATTATTACCTGCCTGAGCCATCATAACGCCTCTGAAATACGAGAAATAGTACCAGGTTGATTCATCTGCTTTAAGATAAACATCGATCATATCGCCCGATCTTCTGCGCTGAATTTCAATGTACCCATCGACGTACACATTAATTGGCTGTGTCCCGGCAAAGCCTATCCCTATTTTTCCCTTCGACCTGAACGAGGATGTTGATTCATTCCAGTACAATTTTACCTCATTAAGCAATAATTCAGAAGTGTATTCCTTTGGGAGGTTTCTTGAAGTACCGAACAGATCCATCTCTTCTTTCAACTGGCTGGCCGCTGTAACTCCAAGAAGATCCTTCATTCCCTTGTTATTCAGATCAGTATTTAAGTTAACAGGCTTAAGGGTTGGCATCATTCTTATCTCATCCGCCATCACTTTTAGAGCTTCCGGCGAAAAATGGAAGTCGAGACCCAGTATTGCTTCAACATTTACTTTTCCTGAGTCTATTGTATGAATTACCTTTCCGGCACTGCTTAGAGTTACCAGGTCGAATTTGGCGCCGAAATTAATTGGTCCCTCACCCGACATTATACAAAAATTCTTGTCGAAGGCTAATAAATTTCCGGGCAGGCTCGGGTCCGCCAGCTTCTCCAGAGATGAAATGATATATCTGCTTTTCGCTTTTTCGTAATAGAGCCACCCGCTTGAATTTACAAGTGCAACATCTGTCCACGACCTTAATGCTGAAAGAAATGCCGGGTATATGTGAATCGAATCAGTGGCAATATAGGATCCTGAAAAGACCAGTTCATCATTGATGTCCCGTGCTTTTTCAGCCACAGGGATCATAACATTTTTGGGATCTATCTTGGATTTGAATTTTATGTTGTAGCTCTTTATGGTATTGCAGTTTTGTACTATCCCTGTGGCTCCGGTAAAAGTAAGCAGATCCTCTCTGGCATTTAGTTTTACATCACCTGAAAAGGAAAATGCCGGGTTAAGCATAAAAATTTGATTAACAGGTATATAACCGCTTGCAGTCGTCACCATAGTATCAACTGCGAGCTCAGGAAAATTTATCTTTTGTATTTCTTTATTCTCATCAATGTAATCGTAAACTGCACTACCTGTGTAACGTTTTGTCGATTCAATATCGATTTTAGCATCGTGCAAAATATGCTTATTATTCAGAGCAATTATTGCATTCTCCATCTGCCGGATCTTTGCCCGACGGTTAATAGTGATCTTTCCGCTGTCAGGCTGAATGAGTGCATCAGCAATATGTATATAGTTGATGTTCTCAGCTTCAATATACTCCTGGTCAAGGTGATAGCTTCCTTTCCATGAAGAGAAGGCAACTGTGTCGGTGAGATTATTTGTTGCAAAAAAGGTCGGTTTGTCGAGATTTCTAAAATCCAGTCTAAGCAGCTTGTCAGGTGTCAGCAAAGCTGTATTCGATTTTCCCTTTTGTTCCATATTGAGAATACGCGTTTCCATATTATATGCGAAATCGGTCATAGTGCATATATACTGCAGTTCAGGGAATTTTACAACTGAGGAATCTGTATTTAACCTGAATCGCGCCATTTTGAGATCAAAATTTATATCTGTATTGGCGTTCTCAGCGATAAAGGAATATCCGCTCGTACCTGGAGATTTAAGATTATAATCGGCAGTATCTGCCTTAATGGCATTTGATGCGAAACTGAAAAGGTTTGATGTAACAAGCGAACTAGGCATGTTTATGATACCCGAACCTTTTAATTGTTCAGGGGTAAGATTTAGGGACCCATCGAGCGTTGTCCCATTATTGAACATGTTGAAACTTTTTCCCGTAGAATTGGTTGCCAGCCATTCATCCTTCTTTGTCATCCATTTGATTGACACATCTTTACTGTTAATAATGGGAAAAATTCCTGCCGGGTCTTTTTCAATATCGAATGATGAAGCCCGGGTTAGCATCGAATCGGGGAAAAATCTGAATTCTTCTGATTTGGTTACTGATGTAAGATGCTTCAGTGTTCCTCTTCCAACTAATCCATTGTTACTCATGCTCATAGCATCGTACAATGTTCCCCGCTTCCCATAGACATCAACACCCGTCGCGGGAATTACCATATTAAAGCCCAGCGAATTGTTCTCCTGTATTGTGAGATATTGTTTCATCGGTTTCAGAATATTTCCCCCGACAAATTCTCCAGAAAGATTCATGTCTTCATTTGAGTAATGGTCAATATTTTCATAGGTGAAAGGATCTATTTTGAAGTAGAAATCTTTTTGGTTATATACTCCCTCCAGACCAGGTATCTTGTCGTAGAAGATATAAGAATAAGTTATTGCATTAATTATCGGGTATTGCGACATGCTCTTTAATCCCGATTTATTATCCGGACCATCGATATATAACTCAGCAGTTCCCATCTGTATAAGGTTTTCAACATCTTTGATCACCGGGTTTCCATACTCGTCATTCTGATCAGTTTCTACTGCAATTCTGATCGAATCAATCTTCTGCAGCCGGATCTTAAACGTGTCGTAATTGAAATTGAAGTCATGTCCGAATACAGTAAATAGTCCTGCTGACACAACTCCATCGAACTCAATGTTCCGGTTTTTACCAATAACGAGCTGCTGATTGTATGGGAATATCGCCACTCTTTGCGAATCGCTCAGAAAAACGCTGCTTACCCCATTCACTGTTAGCCGGAAATTTTTCAGATCAAGTGAAGCATTATCCAATGGAGCCTTGGTTTCACTTAAGATATTTATGACATCATAGTCTTTCTTTTTTGCAAATGAATCGAGAAAGTCCTTTGTTTTTTTCTTTATTGTGACCTCATTTGTTGAGCGGTCGTAGAAAACAAAACCTTTATTGGCCATATCAATACAGAGACCGGTAACTGTTTCCACCGGCTTGTTCAGCCACTTTGCAAATTCCGAAACCGGAAAAGTCTCCTGATAGTACCACTCAGCGAACTTTATTAACCTGCTGAGCGGATGGTAATCATCGAGCCCCATCAATCGCAGAAAATAGTCGGAGTTGAAGAATGAAGAAGATTCGAACTGAGCTCTTCCGAGTGAGGCTCCCCTGGCTCTGGAAAGCAAAATTTTTGATTCATTCATATTCCACGACATATATTCAAAGTACATGTCAATATTGTGAAATGAATTAAAATATGGACTTTTGGATACAGGGTTATTCGTCCGGAAAAGGTTTACCTGCCTCGTTTCCGCAAAATAGGAGAAACCCAGGTTTGAATGGTAGATCGAATCTTTGTCGAGGTAGAGCGAAATAGCAGTTTCCTGACTGTTCAGCCCGCTTTTTGTGAAAAGAAATTCTTTTGAATCGATCTTCACATAAAGGGTATCATTTCTGGAAAGTTTCACTCTGGCAGGGAAAAAATTCTCCCCAGTACCTTTTACATTTGCACCCTCAAAAGTAAGTCCCCCTTCATAGTCTACTCCTTTATAAATGTTTTTCAGCTGAAATGATTTTGTATAAGTAACAAACTTTGGGTAGTTAGCCCTTTCCTTATTACTGAAACTGACTGCCTGATCTGAAAGTGATCCGGCTACCGGATCTTTAAAGTATGTTTTATGAGTCAGCAGTACAGAATCGACTGTAAAACTGCTCTTTGAAATATTTATGGAAAAGTCGGTCAGTGTTGCGAATACTTCATTTCCAGGATAGCCGGCTTTTTCCCATGTGACAATTCCGCTTCTTCCTTTAAATACTTGTAAATCAGGATAATAAGCTCCGGTTACATCATATATTTCAGTGCTGTCTTTCTGAGAATAACAGGTGAGGGTGGCATCAGTAACCGCGATAAAGAATACTGTATCGTGTAAAAACTTAAGAGTATTGTTCTTGACCTTCCATCTGACACTGCCTGACTCAAAAAGAATATTGCCTTTAATCATTGAAACGGTATTTTTAAAATACCTGGCAATACTCTCATTCGTGAATCTGGGACTGAAGGCTATTTCACTTAATCCTTTCAGCCAGTTGGCAAAGAAGGCTTCCTCCCGTTCGAATTCGACAAAATTGTTAAGCGTCGTAAGAAAATCATTGAAATGCGGTACCGGCCTCATATTTCTTGAAGAGAGCTGGCTTGAGATATCAAGGATTTTTACCACATTATCTTTGCTGAAAGCAGCACTGTCCCATCTTGCCAGGAACGAATTGAGGTTGGCAAGCTGTTCAGTATTAAGGTTTGGACCCATAAATGCAGTCAGCTCGGTGCGGAACGTTTGTTGATCGCCGGTGAAAGCCGACCGGGTTTGGGAGAATAAGATAAAAGGGGTGGAGAGAATAAGTAAAACAGATAATACTATTTGCCTTCCTGACATATAACTATCATTAAATTAGTCTTTTATCAACCCTCCACTTTTTCGCCCCGAATTATTTCAATGCATCCACAATTCCTGCAAAATCCTCTTTCTTGAGTGCGGCACCACCAATAAGGCCACCGTCAACATCGGGTTTTGAGAAGATTTCAGCAGCATTAGAGGGTTTACAACTTCCACCATAAAGAATTGGGAGTTTTTTCGCGCAATCGGCACTATATTTATCTTTTACTAGGTCGCGGATAAATTTATGCATTTCCTGAGCCTGATCCGGCGAAGCTGTCAGGCCTGTACCGATCGCCCATACCGGTTCATATGCAACAATAATCATATCCATCTGTTCTTCGGTAAGAGAGAAGAGTCCCTCTTCAAGTTGCCTTCTTACAATTAGAAAATGTTTCTCACTCTCACGTTCGCTCAATACCTCACCGCAACAGAATATCACTTTCAGACCTGCATTTATTGCCAGTAATGTCTTTTTATTCAGCAACTTGTCATCTTCATGATAATATGCTCTTCTCTCTGAATGGCCAATGATCACATATTCTGCCCCGGTGCTTTTTACCATATATGCCGAAACTTCGCCAGTATAGGCACCTGATGCCTCAGCGGCACAATTCTGTGCACCCAAAGCTACTTTACCATGTTTTAGTATTTCTGCAGCACCTGCCAGATGAATAAATGGTGTACATAAAATGACCTGTGCCTTTCCTGAAGGGTTTTCTTTAAAATGTTTGTCAATTGTCCCTGCAAATTTTAATCCTTCAGCGAGGTTCATATTCATTTTCCAGTTCCCTGCAACAATCTTCTTTCTCATATAATTCAAATTTTAAAAGGTAATAATATTTAAAGTTAATAAAAATCAGTAAAAAAAGTGACTAGAGTGACTAAAGCCCCCCCCCCGCTAAGCGAAGTCTCATGACTTCGCTT
>JANNKF010000039.1:0-5931 GCA_031396165.1 Bacteroidales bacterium
AAAACCCCTCTTTTTGGATAAAATTCTTAAATATAACCTGACTCAGATATAACTTATTATTGCCGTTTACGTATAAATAACTGTATTTGATCAATCATTTTCATTCATTAGTCAAATTTTTAGCGTTACAACAATTATACAGAAACGGAAATATTCAGTTAAGTTGATTTTACATTATTTCTGCTTAAAGGATAACATTACTAAATACAGGGCCATGAAAAAATTAATTATTTCCTTACTCGTTTTTTTGGTTGTTGTCATATTTTGCAATTCCTGCGTTTCAGCCAGGAAAAATGACAGATCGCTAGAAAGTCTGATGCTTCAGGAGAATACAAAGTTGCGAATAAACAAAGCTTTCTACTCCCACCATAATATGAAGACAAGAAAAGATGCCATCAGGAAGTATAAAAAATACGGAAGGAATTAATGTCATCCGAGATTGCTAAATTTATTCCTGTCAGGGCATATCATTGGCTTCTTCTTTGTGAAGTGGTCGCGAAACAAAGCCATATCAAATAGTATCGCTCTGAGAAGTACCTTTATATTCAATTTTTATTAAGTTTGAAGTTGTGATATAAATAACTTAATTCTCAGAGTATGCAATCTGACAGACGAAAATTTATAAGGCAATCCTTTGCCTCAGTAACAGGGATAGCAGCCGCAGCCATGCTGCCAGGCGATCTGTTTGGCAGGGATCTCCACAGAACTTACTATCCTGATGAAATAATTTTGAAACCTGAAAAACGTTCAGCTCCCAAGGAATCAATCAGATTCGCAGTAATAGGCCTGAATCACGGGCATATTTACAGTATGATAGACGCACTTATCACCGGTGGAGGGGAAATGGTCTCAGTATTTGCCAGAGAACCCGAATTGCTGAAGAGTTTCATAAAAAGGTTTCCAAAGGTTAAGGTTGCTAATAGCGAAGAAGAAATACTCGGAGACAATTCCATTCAACTGGTTGCCAGCGCTTCTATTCCTGTCGACCGTGCCCCACTTGGAATACGGGTTATGCTGTCTGGTAAGGATTTTATGGCCGATAAACCCGGCATTCTTACCTTTGCACAATTTAAAGAGGTAAAAAAAGTACAGAAGAAGACGAAACGGATCTATTCTATAATGTACAGCGAACGTCTGGGTAACCCGGCGTCTTACAAAGCCGGAGAATTGATCCTGGCCGGGGCTATCGGGAAAGTTATCCAGACAATAGGCCTCGGTCCCCACAGAATGCAGCCAGCTACTCGTCCCGACTGGTTTTTTGACCCAGCAAGGGCCGGAGGGATCTTATGTGATATTGGCTCACATCAGTGCGACCAGTTCCTCTTTTACACAAATTCATTACTGGCTGAAGTCAGTAATTCACAGATAGGAAATTTTAACACTATTAAATATCCCGATTATCAGGATTTTGGTGATATGATCGTGCGCAGCCCTCACGCTACAGGTTATATCCGCATCGACTGGTTCACTCCTGATGGTCTCGCAACCTGGGGTGACGGAAGAATTTTCATTCTTGGAACCGAGGGTTACATTGAAATGAGAAAATATATTGATATTGCCGGTCGCAAAGGGGGAAATCACTTGCTTCTTGTCAACCACAAGGAAACAAAATACTTCGATTGCTCTAATGTGTATATGCCTTATGGAGAACAACTTGTAAACGATGTTGTTAACCGCACCGAAACTGCTATGACGCAGAATCATTGTTTCCTCGCTACAGAATTGGCATTGTCTGCACAAAAAGCAGCCTATAAACTGAATGGCAGAACATAGTTAATATATTGAATATATATCTGTTATAAAATTAACACTACGTCTCCTCTACTGATTTCCGGAGGCTTATTTTAGTCTACACAGAAAGCAACTCCTTTTAATACAATTTCTTAGAATGACTTTGTCCTTATTTTATTTCACACCAAAAATCAAAGGGAAGACAAATACTACAAAAAGTATCCAGATCAGGTATACAGGAAGATATTTTGCGATGGTTAATTCAACTTTCCTGATCAAAGCTTTTTTAAAATTCACTTTGTACAAGTCAATTATTATTAAAACCAGGTTACCTAAAATCAGGATGTTTGATCCAAGTACAGCCAATCTGTTAGGTGTAATGCCAAAAGTGCCAAGGCGATAAAAAATTGCAGATAAGGCAATTAAGTCAATAATTACTGTTATGATTGAGAGGGCAAATAAGATCATCTCATTAAATTTCTGTTTGGTAATTATTGATGTTTCTGAAATTGAAAATACTATTACTGCCATAACGCCTAATAGCATTAAATTAAATATCAGCAAGAATTCACGGTCGCTATATGGATCTTTTCCTGACACAGTCAGGGCTATGATAAAGACAATTGCAGTAACCAAAACCAGGGGACTGAAAATATTGGCTATAATCGGAGCGATCTTATTCGTTAATACAGTATAATTCTTTGTAATAAAGGTTGCAACGATAGGCACGGAAACAGCTCCGATAATTACAACATTTTCCAAATAAAACTTCTCAATATTAATACCTATTGCCCCGAATAAACCAATAGTAATTCCAGTAAGGATACCACCTGTGATAACTATTAATGCCATAAGAATTGCGAGATCCCCGTTATATCTAATGAACTCAATCCGTTTGATTTCATCCTTCAAATTAAAGCCAATGTAGACCAGGCCGAAAATGCTCCACAGCAGAAGAGGTACGTGAATGTAAATCAGATCAATCGTATCACTGTTTGTTACAGATGGTAAAAGATTTACATAAATAGTCAGTATAATAAAAGCAAGCAGGATGGCTAACAGTTTTTTTAGTTCAAAGATTTTGTTTGTCCACGTTACAAACAGTGTCAGTCCGAAGAAAACAATTATCCCGGCATTTTTCATAAAAAAGATATCAGTCAGCCTTAAATTAAAAATATCCGGTATTTTAATCAGAAATCCAGTAATCAGACACACTGAAACTAATATGAAAATATCTATCAGATTGGATTTTTTGATCTTTTCCGGTAGTTTATCGTAGTTCAACCTGATCTTCCAGAATTTTGACAATTCAGATTTTTCAATCTCTGAATAAACTTCCTCGAAGCCTGATTCAAAAGCGCTTACATCATCATGATATAGTTCTTCAAGTTTCTCAGGATCTTTAATGTGTTCTTTAATTTTTTCCTTCATGATTATTAGGATTATATTTATACCTCTCAAAATAAATTTAAAAGTACTTTGAAATACAAAGTAGCATATAAATTTTCTTCAATCAAAATTATTTTGAATAATATTTTCAACAGGAATCAGCAGACGGTTTCCTTAGGCTTTGGGAGGTGCCCAAATAATGCTAATTTTATTAATCAATGTTAGAATACGGCAACCAAAAATTCTTCCGGCAGAAAATATTATTTCGCGGCTATAACCAGTGAAGCCTCCTTCAACCCGGCAGCTGTAGCCCTGACATAGGAAAGATCATTCCTGCTGGTAAAGCTTTTTAATGCCTATTTAACAGGTTAAAACCATTGCATGTCCCAAATGCATCACAATTTAACCTGCTTACTAACATGAAAATATATTTGAATATACTCCGATCAAAGCGTATATTTGGTATTGAGGTTCACTGAATTATCATTTAATCTTCACAAATGAAAGGATAATCATATGAGTAAAAATGATTCAAAAAAAAGTAAAGCATCAAAAAATCTTTCAAGAAGGAATTTTTTAGGTACTGTAGGAGCTGTTACAGCAGGACTTACAATCATTCCTCGACATGTAATGCCTGGGAAAGGCTATTTACAGCCAAGTGATACTGTCAATGTTGCCGGAATTGGCATAGGTGCCCGTGGTGCAGCTGATATAAGGGGCTTATGCGATCCGGATGTTCCTATTGTGGCCCCGCAAAGAACCAGTACCGGACAACCTCTGAGTGCTGAAGAACTTGCTGCCAGAGCTGCGAGAAATACAAACCGTCCTCAGGGTGCCCAGGGAAACCAGGGAGCAACTCAACCGGCAAGAGAACCTGTCAAACTGGCCAATATTTATGCACTTTGTGACGTTGACACAGATTTTGCTGCTCACATTTTTAAGGGTTATCCCAAGGCAAAAGTATATACAGACTGGCGCGAGATGCTTGATAAAGAAAAATCGATTGATGCTGTGGTTATTGGAACACCGGATCATAGTCATGCACCGATTGCTGCGGCATTTATGAGGCAGAAAAAACATGTTTATGCGGAAAAACCATTATGCAAAACTATTTATGAAGCCCGTAAACTTGCTGAAATAGCAAAAGAGTATGATGTTGTAACCCAGATGGGCAACCAGGGTCATGCAAGTGAAGGAGCCCGGCTAATAAATGAATGGATCCAAAGTGGTGCAATAGGAAATGTACGTGAAGTTCAGCTGTCAACTAACAGACCTATCTGGCCGCAGGGAAATATTATGCGTCCTGCTGCTGCACCAGTACCTAAAAATCTGAATTGGGATGTATGGCTCGGTCCTGCACCGGAAAAAGGATATCACCCTGACATCTGCCATTTCAACTGGAGAGGATTACGTGATTATGGGACAGGGGCTTTAGGCGATATGGGAGCACATATTTATGATCATCCGTTCTGGGCCCTGAAACTTGGAATACCTACAAGGATACAGGCAAGTTCATCTGTATATAATAACGAATTCTGGCCCCTTGCCGAAATGATAACTTATGAATTTCCTGCCCGCGGGGAAATGCCACCAGTAAAGATCACCTGGGTTGATGGCGGATTGCGTGCAGCACGACCTATTGCAATGGATGAGGGTACCCGCGTGAGCTCAGCACTTTACCTCGGAGATAAAGGCATTCTCATGCATGGAGATTACGGGAGTAATCCACAACTTATACCTAAAAAGGCAATGGACGAATTTGTCAAACCAACACCTTGGATACCAAGATCTCCGGGAGTTTACGCAGAATGGATCGATGCAATAAAGAATAACAAAAAATCAGGATGTGACTTCTCCTATGCAAGCAAGCTTGTAGAAACTATGATGCTGGGTAATATTGCAGTCCTCATGTCAGGTAAGGCTTTGGCACTTGAATATGATCCTGCTAAGATGGAGTTCACCAATCTCCCGGAAGCTAATGCTCTGCTGCATTATGAATACAGGAAGGGCTGGACTTTATAAAATATTTTGGTAAAATATATATTTGTTTAGAGGTCACGCCATTGCGTGACCTTTACTATTTTAGTCTATTCCTTTTCATTTAAAGGCAAATAAACCAATTCAATACCGTAGTTTTTTCCGAGATTCCGGCTATATTTTCTCCCCTCTGGATTGTTCCAGTGTTCCATTACACCCAGGCTTGTTAATTTTATACCGTCACGCTCCGGATCATAAACAGTAAGTGAAGGTGGATTGTTGGCTAGAGCAGCTTCCACAAGGTATTTTTCTGAATAGGCAATATCCGGCAGGTCGGGCCACTCTGATCGCAGAAAATCAATCCCTACTGCATCAACAGCAATTCCATCCTGTGAGGCAAACAGACTTGAACACCAGCGATTATTAAATGGTTCCATTTGCCATTTGTCTTTCAATAAAGGTGGACCATCCTGTGAACGTGCAGCATAAAAACCGTCAATCATAAAGAGAATCGTTTTCCCTCCAAGGTCCTTATGTCCCATAAAATCGGTAAAGGTCATATACCTGTCTTTCCCCTGTTTATCCTGATTAAAATTATTATGCGCATTTTTTCTCCAGTTTCTGTCGATACTTGTTGCTCCATAAAAATTCTTTCCACACAAGGTAACGCCCTGTCCGCCATGACCTTTAAGCAGAGCCATATTAATTAAATAATCAGCCTCAACTGCACATGAGGCAAGTCCGGTTGCGAGTTTACCATTATCAATAGAATATGGGATTGCCATGTCGACATAAGTCGATTTTACACGTCCGTTACCTCCTTCATTGTCAACA
>JANNKF010000122.1:0-4218 GCA_031396165.1 Bacteroidales bacterium
CCAAACCTGATTCATGTTTGGAGGAGTCGTTTTCGGACCTGTCTTATCCTTTATATGAATAATTGCTATCCTGTCGTGATACTTTTCTATTATTGTATTGGGATGAATCCCTGTTGATCCGAAAAAATGACCGGCATCGAAGTTCATCATAACAGCTGGCGATACCGCCAGGAAAGGATCATAGCTGAAACCTTCTGTTGCAAACTGCATATGATTATGGAATATTGCGAACATTCCATGCTTCGCTGCTATCGGACCCAGTTTTTTAACAGCCTCATCTCCAATCTCCTCTGTTATTCCTTTTGTTCCAAGTGCTTTAGCTGCTTTGAAAGCATAGTCGATCTCTTCGTCAGACCATCTGGCAGGAGAGAACTTTACTATCGGAACCTGGATGCCCTCATTATTGAACATCTTCTTTACATCGGCGAATTTTGACATTGGCACCGAGAGTCGCCATGCTTTAAGATCTGCAGCGTACTTGTCGGCCGCAGCCTGCTGTTCCGGAGTCAGCTGACGACGCTGACCGCCACCGGGAGCACCAGCTGGAGGGGCGCCTGCAGGAGGTGTCTGGCCAGGAGCAGCCTGTGCAGGAGCGCCGGCAGGAGGAGCAGCCGGAGGGGTTGGACGGGGACCCTGCATCATTGGATTCTTTGGTGCACCAAGATATGCTTCAAGATCAGTGCTCATAAGTTCAATTGAACTGAGCCCGGCCTCTTTACAATATTTAATCACATTATCCACACCACTTGGCATACTTCTCCAGCTATAGGTAATAGCACCTATCTGGACACCAGCGAATTTTGAACCTGAATCAGCGTTTGCTTTTCCGATAAATAATCCGGACTCCCTGGCAAATGAATTTACAGGGACAACAGATAATGCCGCAATAGCAGCAGTATTTCCAAGAAATTTACGCCTGGAGATTGCTTTTTTTGAGTTATTATTACTTTCCATGTTATAATATATTAAGTAGGTTTATAATACACTTTAAAAATTATAATGACCACCCGTTGCGATATTCATAATGGAACATGCTATTCGCTTCTGGCAAATTAGTTATTTTCATGTTAACGGCATCATATTCAAGTGTAATATTTGCCCTCTGATGCTTAACTGCGATATTAGTCAAGAGCATAATTTCTGTCAGTTTTGATGAAATTGCAAAATCATTGCACGATTTTTTACTATTCTTTATCGCATCAATCCAGTCCTCAAAAATATTACCTGTACGGGGTATTGATGCAGCCGGGCCTGTGAAACCAGGATCAGCAGGAATAAGTTCAGGAACTGCTCCATGACTAGCATGTGTTATGATTCCTTTTTCACCATAGTAAGTGGCATCTTTCATTGCCCGGCCTGCCTCAAGTTTTTCAGGACGTGGCGGCCTCAGACCACCGTCGCACCAGGTTACTTTAACAGCCGGCATGTTGCCCCGGGCAGGAAATTCGTATGTAACAACCTCGCAAAGAGGCATATAATCGGTACTGTAAGGTGAACTTGTTGCCTGGATTTTTGATGGCATTCCTAAATTCAGCGCCCATATTGGAGCATCAAATATATGGGCACCCATGTCGCCCATTGCACCTGTTCCATAATCCCATAAACCTCTCCAGTTAAAATGCAATACATCGGGGTGATAACCTTTTTCAGGAGCCGGCCCGAGCCATACATCATAATTTAGTCCGGCAGGAGTTGGCATTCCGGCAGGCCTTTTCATATCACCTTGTGGCCAGAATCCCATAGGACGGTTTGTTGATAACTGAACTTCCCTCACATTTCCTATAACACC
Source organism: Bacteroidales bacterium (assembly GCA_031396165.1). Lineage (GTDB taxonomy): Bacteria > Bacteroidota > Bacteroidia > Bacteroidales > VadinHA17 > LD21. The sequence goes on from JANNKF010000122.1 coordinate 1,790, forward strand.
AGACTGAATCCACTCAACAGTTTTACGGGTACCTTCAGTTGCATGACCCTGGTTACCCATTTGCGTAACTACTCCGGTCTCTTTAGCAAGGTCGGCAAGTTTACGGCATTCTACAATAGTTTTCGCCATTGGTTTCTCGAGATATACGTGTTTTTTCGCACGCATAAAAGCAGAAGCTATCATCGCATGGTTATGGTCAGGTGTTCCGATAACAACTGCATCGATAGACTTTTCCTTTTCCAGCATCTCGCGCCAGTCAGTGTATTTTTTTGCTTTTGGATAACCGGCAATAATGTGTCCTGCATATGTATGATCCACATCGCAGATTGCATAAATATTTGCCAGTGCAATCTTTTGTCCATTGCCTGCCGCACCCATCTGAACGGTTGCGTTGGTATTCGTCTGGCCTCCGGGAGCACCACCCTGAGCGGGACGCTGCCTTGCAGCCATTCTTGCCTGTTGTTCGGCGATCTGCTCCTTTGTCAAAGGAGTGCCGTTTGAGTTCCTCTGGGGCCTGGCAATCGGAACATCAGGAGAACAAATTTGCTGAATGTCACCACCACCCTGGCTTCCTACACCGATTCCGGCGATATTTAACATATCGCTGGCCGCGGTATAGCCTCTACCTCCCATTACATGCCTTGGAATAATTGTTAATGCCGCTGCTGCTGTAACTGTAGTGCCCAAAAAGTTCCTTCTTGATATACTTTTACTCCTGGGGGTTTTCCTGTTAATTTTCTTGTTATTCATAGTAGAAGATCTGTTGGTAGGTAATTTGTAAGAGATGATAAATTTACTAAAACCGCTCAAACTGAATTAAGAACATGAGTTTAAAAACAATAAATTATATTTTTTTAACATTTCCCAATAAAAAACCCGGGGCAGAACACCCCGGGTTTCAAAACTAACCAACCAACCTTATATAACCTTAAATTGCTGTACTACCTCTTTCACCTGTACGGATTCTGATAATTTCTTCAAGAGGAGTAATAAATATCTTCCCATCGCCAACTGAACCGGCCCCATTTGTACGGGCAGATTTCAGAATGGCATTTACTGTAATGTCTACAAACGCCTCATTAACTGCTATTTCAATTTTAATTTTGGGGATGAGGTCCGGGACAATTCTCTGTCCCCTATACATCTCCTCTATTCTCTGCTGACCATGCCCCGAGACACGGCTTACTGTGATTCTGGTAATCTCAGCTTCGATAAGAGCCTCACGAACTTTATCCAGCTGTACTTCCCTGATAATTGCTGTTATTAGTCTCATTTTATGCTATTTATAAGGTTTTTTTAATTAACTTGGATTCAACATTCCATATCCTCTTTCTCCATGATAAGCTCTGTCAAGGCCTGCCATTTCCTCATCTTCCTTTGATCGGATTTTCATAATTTTATCAAGGCTCCAGAGAATTATGAATGTCATTACACCAGCAAAAACTATTGCAATTCCAACAGCTGTTGCCTGTACTCCAAGTTGGTTCCAAACTGTCCATTTCCCACCTGCTGCAACAGCTGCCTCAGCCATCCACGATTTTCTGATAAAGAAAACCAGGAAAATAGCACCGACAACCCCGCCTACTCCGTGTATCCCGAATGCATCGAGGCTGTCGTCGTAACCAAGTTTATTTTTGAGCTGTATAGCCATATAGCAGATTACTGATGCCAGGATACCCAGTATCATTGCCCCATAAGGCTGAACAACACCTGCTGCCGGAGTTACTGCTACCAGTCCTGCAAGAATACCACTTGCAAATCCAAGAGCTGTAGCCTTCCCCTGATGAAAACTTTCAATCAATATCCATGTGAGGGCCCCAGCAGCAGCTGCAACCTGAGTAGCAGTAAGCGCCTGTGCAGTACTTAACCCTGATGATATACTGCTGCCAGCATTGAACCCGAACCATCCTACCCATAATAGTCCGGCACCAAGCATTGTTATAACAAGATTGTTCGGACGAATGACCTGGTAAGGATAGCCACGGCGGGCACCAAGATAAATTGCTGCAACCAGACCACTGACGCCGGCCGAGATATGTACAACTGTACCTCCGGCAAAATCAATTGCACCTTTTGCACCGATATTAAAGAGAAAACCATCGGATGCCCAAACCCAGTGACATAAAGGGTTATATACGAAGAGTCCCCACAATGCAATAAAGAAACAATATGCTTTAAAAGCAATCCTTTCAGCAAATGCTCCGGCAATCAGAGCCGGGGTTATTATTGCAAATTTTCCCTGAAACATTGAAAAGACATATTCGGGAACTCCTGCATCCATTACATTCGTATCAATCCCTTTCAAAAAGAAATAATCGGGGTTCCATCCAAACCAGCCACCAAAAACATTTGTACCGAAACTCATACTGTAACCAACAATCACCCACAGGACACTTATGATACCCATTGCAACATAACTGTGCATAATT
>JANNKF010000124.1:0-12095 GCA_031396165.1 Bacteroidales bacterium
AGAATGTAGTTTCATACTATAAAGCAATAAAGCGAAGTCAGGAGACTTCGCTTAACTAAGGTTCACCTTCTTTTGCTCGGCGAAGTCTCTGACTTCGTCGTAGATAGAATGTTGTCTCAGATTACAATGTATTAAAAGCGAAGTCAGGAGACTTCGCTTAGCTAAGGTTCACCTTCTTTTGCTCGGCGAAGTCTCTGACTTCGTCGTAGATAGAATGTAGTTTCAGATTACGATGCATTAAAAGCGAAGTCAGGAGACTTCGCTTAGCTGAGACTTCGCTTAGCTGAGACTTCGCTTAGCACAGACTTCGTTTAGCTAAGGACTTCGCTTAGCTAAGCAAAAAAACAGTAACTTTAGTCCATGGGAAAAGGTACTTTAACCATATACAGCGCATCTGCGGGATCGGGGAAAACCTTCACTCTGACAGGCATTTATCTCTCAGCCCTGTTCAGATCGAGATATAACTACAGGAAAATCCTTGCTGTTACATTTACCAATAAGGCAACCGCTGAGATGAAATCGAGGATCCTCGATAATCTTCACCGACTTGCTTCAGGTGAAACCTCTGAATATTTGACCGCCCTGATTACAGAAACGAATAAGAGTGAGAAGTGGATCAGGGATGAAGCAAAGGAGATCCTCAATGCAATTCTGCACGATTTTTCAAGGTTCTCAGTTTCTACTATCGATAGCTTTTTTCAGAAAATTCTTAGGGCTTTCGCAAGGGAGGCCGGTATTCATTCCGGATTCAGTATTGAGCTGGATCACAGCGTAATACTCTCTTCTGCAATTGATGAGATGATTGCTTCAGCGAACGAAAACCCTCAGCTGAAGAACTGGCTCACAGGTTATGCCATGTCGAATATTGATGATGAGAAAAGCTGGAATCTGAAAGCTGGAATTACAAAACTGGCAGCTGAATTATTCAAAGAGAAGTATAAAATTCTGTCTGAGAGTCAAAGATCAAATCTCGAAGACAAGCAATTTCTTCTTGATTATATTGAAAAAATAAAATCAATAACTTCTTCATTTGAGAAGAAACTGGCAGAGTTCGGGACTCTTGCAATGATGATTTATTCAACATTCGAGCTTACCGATGATATGTTCTACAGAAAGGGTCAGGGGGTTCCCAGATTTCTAAAGGCAATAGCAGGAGGGACCATTGTCAATCCAAACAGTTGGGTAAGGGAGGTTTCTAAAGATCCCCCGCGATGGTCAACAGGAATAATGGCTCCACAACTTCGTGATGCAATCGGAGATGGATTGGAAAGCATTGTGAGGGAATCTATCAGCTATTATGATGTAAATATAGTGGCATATAACAGTGCAAAAGCTGTACTTTCAAATATCTATGCGCTTGGCATCCTGTCTGATGTGTTGTTCTTTGTGCACCGAATAACAACAATGGAGAACAGTTTCCTTCTCTCAGATGCCGGTGATGTACTTAACCTTATCACAAAAGGTGACCAGTCTCCGTTTATTTATGAAAAGGTTGGCAACCGGTTTGAAAACTTCATGATCGATGAATTTCAGGATACTTCATTAATTCAATGGAATAATTTCAGACCATTGATCGAAAACAGCATGGCGGAGGGAAATGATAACCTTGTAGTGGGAGATGTAAAACAATCAATTTACAGGTGGCGAAACAGCGACTGGCAGATACTCGGACGCCTGCTTAACAGTCAGATTGATAATGACAGATTCATCAGCAGACCTCTTACTACCAACTGGAGGAGTCGTTCAAATATTATCAGTTTTAATAATTCACTCTTTACAGTTATTCCTGAACAGGTTGATCAGTCTCTTACAGAGGACAATCTTTCTGTGAGTTTTGCAAGTCTCTATTCGGAAGCCGTTCAGAAGGATCCTGGTAAAAAACCGGGTGGTTATGTAAAACTGGAGTTCATTGATAATGATAAAGAAAATGACTGGCAGGTAACTGTCATGGAGCGTCTTCCTGATGTTATAATAAGTTTTCAGGATAAGGGCTTTAAAGCATCTGACATCGGCATTATTGTGCGGGATGGAAAGGAAGGTGCAATGGTTTTAAAGACGATTATTAATTACGAAAATAACAACCCCGGCATCAGTGAAAATTACAATTTCAATGTTGTCTCAAATGATTCACTGCTTCTTTCTAATTCGCATGTTATCAATTTCATAGTATCAGCAATTTCTGTCGTTTACGACCCTTCTGATATGATTAGCAGAGCGGCAATGTTACGCCAGTTTCTGATGGCCAGAGGAGATACTGATTCGGAAAATGCGCCCCTGCTGGCAAGTGAACTTATTGAGAGATCACAACAATATTTTCCGGAAAATTACACAACAATTCTTGAAAAAATAAAGCAGATGCCTCTTTTTGAGGCAGTTGAGACAATTATTAAGTTTTTTGACCTTGGTGGGTATTCATGTAATGTGGCTTACCTGAACACGTTTCAGGATTATATTATCAGCTTTTCAGGCAACGGGAATTCTGACTTTCAATCTTTCCTTGAGTGGTGGGAAACAACCGGGAAGAAGAAATCAGTTGTCCTGCCTTCCAATCAGGAAGCGTTGAGGATTCTCACTATTCATAAATCTAAGGGTCTGGAGTTTAAGGTGGTAATACTTCCCTTCCTCTCCTGGAATCTTGATCATATAGCTTCCAAACAACCTGTTCTTTGGGTATCTCCCACAGAGGCTCCATTCAATGAGCTTGGTATAGTACCTGTAAAGTATGGGAAAGATCTTTCAGAAACCATCTTTAATGAATCGTTTAAAGTGGAAAAGCAGTCAGTATATCTCGATAACATTAATCTCCTGTATGTCGCACTTACAAGGGCAATAGATGCTATTTACGGATTCTCCGTGAATAATCCGAAGTCAGAGAGCTCCATTGCAGGAATTCTTAAAAAGGCTATACTGAACGCTTCACCAGACGACACCCGGTCGCGATTAAATCTTCAGAAATATTTTAGTACGGCGAAAAATTCTTTCGAATTTGGAGAGATTCCTGCTAACCTCAAAACGACAACCGGTTCTGTAAATATTTATTCTACAGAGTATCATGTCAGTCAGGCAATGGAATCATTAAAACTTAAGCTTCATGGGGAGAATTATTTTTCTTCGGGCGATGAAGAACTGAGGAAAAAGATCAATTATGGAAAACTGATGCATGAAGTCTTTGAGGGCATTAATATTCCGGCAGATATCTCCCTCGCTGTCAGAAAACTGGTACTGGAAGGAAAATTGCCCGAAGAGGAGTCAGCAGGTCTTGAAAAACGGGTTAGAACTCTGATCAGTACACCTCAGGTTGCTGATTGGTTTATGCCCGGTAACGAGGTAATGAATGAGGCAGGAATACTTTTATCGTCGGGCGATACCCGGAGACCTGACAGAGTTATTTTCAAGGATGGAAAGACTATAATAATTGATTTTAAATTCGGGGAGGAGAACGACAGGTATATTGAACAAGTCGACCTGTATCGCCGTTTAATAATTGATATGGGTTATAAAAATACTGAAGCTTTTATCTGGTATGTCGATAAGAACAAAATAGTATCTGCCTAGATGTCAATGATTAATAAAGATAAAAGAGTCTATTTCTGGGGGCACGAACGCAGATTCAACGCATATTCCAACTACTTCAGAAGTTTATATGGTGCCAGGGTTCAGAAAGTATCAATTGATGCAGGATTTACCTGCCCAAACCGTGATGGATCGATAGGAAAGGGTGGATGCACATATTGTAATAACAGCGCTTTTAATCCCTCATATTGTCTGCCGGAAAAGTCTGTTTCCATGCAGATTGGTGAAGGAATTGAATTTCATAAGTGGAGATACAGCGAGGCGGTTTCGTATCTTGCTTATTTTCAGGCATTTACAAATACATATGCTCCCGTTGAAACTTTACGAAAACTGTATAAAGAGGCTTTGGATTTTCCTGGGGTAATTGGTCTTATACTAGGAACCAGACCCGATTGTATTGATGATGAAAAGCTTGAGCTGATTAAAGAAATCTCTGAAAGGAGTTATGTTGCAGTTGAATATGGGATTGAGTCGTGCTATAATAAAACGCTTATCAGGATTAACAGGGGGCATACCTTTGAGGATGCTGTAAATTCTGTTGAGAAAACCGCTGCCCTGGGCATAAATACAGGTGCTCATTTTATCTTTGGTTTACCAGGTGAAACAAGAAAAGAAATGCTTGATCAGGCTGAAATTATTTCGGGTCTGCCATTAAAAACAGTTAAATTTCATCAGCTTCAGATAATTAAGGGCACAGTTATGGAGAAGGAATTTCAGAACAACCCGTCGGATTTTCAGCTGTTTGGCTGGGATGAATATCTTGATTTCTTCATTAAATTCATTGAACGGCTTAATCCGGCAATTGTCGTTGAGCGGTTCACTGGTGAAGCACCACCGCGGTTTCTTTCAGGTGAAGCATGGGGGAAAAAACGTACTGATCAGATAGTTAGTCTTATTGAAAAGCGTCTTGAGGAACTAGATACGTGGCAGGGAAAACTTTATAAAGACAAAAGTATAAAGACAAAAAGACGATCAGATAAAAACCATTAACCGCAAAGGTCGCTAAGGTTTTCGCTAAGATCGCAAAGGACAAACATGCATTGGTTTTACTTTGTGTACTTTGCGCCTACTTTGCGTCCTTAGTGGCTAAAGGTTTTATTATCAGTTTAGCTGTTTTTCCACCCTTTAACTTTATCTCAAATCCATTTCTCAGTTTTTCCCCCGAAACAAATATGTCTACCTTGCTATTATCAGGATTTATTCCGTATGTCTTATCCTTTTCTACCGTAAAATATTCAGGGAACTGGTTTATCCTTGGCCAGTCAAGTGGAAGATGCATAAATTCTGAATGCCTTCTGGTATCAAACATGAGCTTTCCGTTCCAATCTGTTTTTGAAGTTATGGTAATGTAGAGACTGCCATTCTTTTGCATTGCACCGATCTCCAGGTCATCCCGCCAGGGACTCAGCGATGTGCCCTGACTTTTCCAGAGACAATACATAATGGAGGTCCGTGCAAAATTGCCATCTCCATGCCATCCCTCAATAATTCCGGATGCCTGTTGCTTGTTCCACATAACCTTGATTTCACTGTCGATCCATTTTTCAGCTGACGGAACTACTTCTCTTGTGTAAAGGTTTAACGCTCCTTCTATAGCATCAGCATATCCATCCTGACTGGTTCCTTCCCAGGCAAAATTCCGGTATTTTTCATTCAATACGGATAGGGCTTTGATTACGGGAGTTTTATAACCTTCAATCTTATCCAGAAGGTAAACTGTATAAAAACCATTAAGTGTGTATCCGAAGTTGTCTGCAATTGCAGCATCGACAGGCGTTCCCTTAACCGGATCCACTGAATTATAAAATAGTCCGTCTTTGTTTCTGCCAACTTCAAGAATTCTGTCAAGCATTTCATACAGAGATACTTTATAAGCCTCCTTTTTTGCTTTATCAGCATAGGATACAGTTGCATACAGTTCACAGAGACCGGATACAATCTCGCAACCATGGTCCCGCAGACGTAAAACTTTGAAATTACGTGTGGGATGGTTGTTTCCTAAAAGATAATAATCTCCGAGTCTGACAGCAAGATCCAGATATTTCTTCTCACCTGTTATCCAGTAAATCCGCGACAGAGCCTGAAGCATGTCACCATTTACTTCCGGATTATCCGAAATAATATTACCAAAAGGTGTTACAACCGGTGCATAATTCCAGCAATCATCAATAATCGATATCATTCTGTCCGACCACTCGCTTGGTCCAAGCCATTCAAAGAGAGGGATCAGCCCATCTTTCACATATTCTGCCGATCCGAAGATAATATCTGAGATTACTGTATCATTGTTTGCAAATCCCTTTTTTGAGAAGGAATAAGTATCCGGAAGTGAACCAATGCGCGAGGTTAACCTTTTTTCAGTCTCAAGCATCTCTTTCATTTTTCCGTCATACAGATTACGATCGAGGAGGGCAGTGGTTAATACCATATATGGATAATTATCTGCAGCACAGTCTTTAGCATTCCAAATGTCTTTACTTTTAGTGTCGTTTACATTTCTGGGAATTAATCCGGTTGCCGGATCAGCGAGTCCAAGCCAACCATTAACAAATTTCAGACTACGGTTAAAACCTTCATTAACAAGCTTTCCGTTCAGGATTGCCTGGTTAAAGATCGGTTCATTGTCATCCGATACCGGCTTAACTGTTTGCCCGAACCCGATAAGTGTAACTATTACACTTAATGAAATTGTGAGAAAGATATTTTTCATCGGAGGTTATTTGATCGTAAACAAATATAATCACTTAATAATGGAACATGTGTAAGCAGGTTTCATTAAATTTGATAAATTAATTCTTAAACCTGACGCCATACGCCTGACGCCATACGCCTGACGCCGTTATTATGGAATACTTTCTCGAAAGAATAGCAAAATCGCTCTATGATGAGTTCGGAAATACCCTTAACCGTCATTGCTTGGTTTTTCCAAACCGGAGAGCCGGACTTTATGTATTGAAGTACCTTGCTGCCAGGATCGAAAAACCTGTCTGGGCTCCATCGATATTTACAATAAACGAATTATTCAGATCATTTTCCCCTTTACAGATTGCAGGCAATGAGATCCTTCTGTTTGAATTATATAGAATTTATCGGAAAATAAATATTTCAGCTGAGAGCTTCGATGAGTTTTATTTCTGGGGCGATATGCTGCTCAATGATTTTGATGATGTTGATAAATATCTTGTTGATGCAGATATGTTGTTTCGTAATGTGCATGATATTAAGAGTATAGATCAGCAATTCGGTGGATTGAGCGAGGGTCAGATTGAAATCCTGAGAAGGTTCTGGGTAAACTTCAATCCTGAAAAGCCAACAAATGAGAAAACCGGTTTCATAAGTCTTTGGTCCATTCTGCAAAAAATATACACCGACTTCAGGATTGCCCTGAAATCTAAAAACCTAGCATATGAAGGTATGGTTTTCAGGGAGCTTGCCGGGACCCCCGGTATAGACCTTATTGAACGATCTGGTTGGGAGGTGGTACATTTCATAGGTTTCAACGCACTTAATGAATGTGAAAAAACGATTATGGCCCGATTCGGAAAAAGCGGTAGAGCCCGTTTTTACTGGGATTACGATAACTCCTATATTAAAGAAGGTAACTATAACTCTGCCGGTCTGTTTATGAAGGAGAACCTGAAATTATTTGGCAACAATATGCCTGCTGACTGGTCGTATGATACCATGCTGTCTGCTTCCGTACCAACGGTGAAGCGCCAGGTAATAGAAGCCTCATCAGATGTGGCCCAGGTGAAGCTTATATCTCAATTACTCTCGGAATTGCCTGATCTTACTTTGGGAAATGCCCATCACACTGCGGTTGTACTTGCTGATGAAAACCTGCTTATGCCGGTTCTTACAAGTTTGCCTGAAAACATTGGGGACATAAACATTACCATGGGGCATCCTCTCAAACAAACTCTTGTTTATACTTTCGTGAAACATTTAATGGAACTTCAGCGAACTGCGGTAAATAAAGATGGAGTTATCCGTTTCCGTTACAGAGAAGTAGTAAATGTACTAAGTCATTCGCTAATTAAGCGATTTCTTAATGAACAGGATGAACAGATTGCCGGTGAAATTACCAGCAATAATATGGTTTGGATAACGTCGGAAAGGTTTGCTGATTCTGAATATATGGCAAGGGTTTTTATTCAACCATCCACGCCAGCATTGCTTTCAGCATACTTCAGAGATATCCTTTCATTGATAGCTGTGGTCGATAAGGAGGCTACAGATAATATGAATGATCTGCCTGTTCAGCGTGGAGTAAGGAACGAGTTTATCTACAGGATAGTAATTTCAATAAATCGTCTTGAGTCGATCGTAAACAGTCCGGATGTTTCATTTTCAACAGATACATATATCAGAATTCTAGACAGGATGCTGAGGATGCAGTCTGTTCCTTTTTCGGGCGAACCATTGTCGGGAGTTCAGATTATGGGAATTCTTGAGACCAGGGCTCTTGATTTTAAAAATCTTATTATTTTGTCCGTAAATGACGGCGTTCTTCCTGCAGTATCATCAGGCTCCTCATTTATTCCATATACACTTCGTGAAGCCTTTGGTCTTCCATCAATAAATCATCAGGAATCAATATATGCCTATCATTTTTACAGGTTGCTGCAACGGGCAGAAAATGTGACATTTGCATATAATTCAAATTCAGAGGGACTAAGAAGCGGCGAAATGAGCAGGTTTATTCTGCAAATGAAATATGATAAACTGCTAAAGCCCTGTTTTACAGATCTGAGTTTTGAAATAAAAACCCAGAGTACAATAAAGAATATTGTGGAAAGGAGTGAATCTCATCAAAAAATTCTTGAGCAGGGATTTCTCAGCACAGAAAATAGTAAGATTTTGTCGCCATCGGCCATTAATATGTGGCTTCATTGCAGGATGAAATTTTACTACCGGTATGTTAATCATTTGAAGGAACCGGATGCGGTCACAGCAGATATTGACCCTGCCATGCTTGGTAATATTCTTCACGAAATAATGAGACGGCTTTATTCTGAATTTCTGGGGAAAATACTTACAAAAGAAAAAGCTGAAGAGTTAATCAGGAGCAAAATTTTACAACAAAAAGTGATAAATGAGGCAATCAGCATGGAATTCAAAAATAATGCTGATGGATTTATTAATGGAAATGAATTAATAGTAAGGGATGTTTTGGAGGTATATCTGAAAAAAATCCTGAATACAGACAAGAGCATTGCTCCGTTTACATTGATGAATCTTGAAGATACCTTCAGCTTCAGAATTGTTACGCAATCAGATGAGGAACGGATCGAAGTGAAAGCCGGAGGAAAAGTCGACAGGATCGATATACTCTCAGGAGTTACAAGGATTGTCGATTATAAGACAGGCACTGTTGCCGGGACAATAAATTCAATAAGTGAACTGTTCGCTGATGATAGAAAAAAGGATTTTGATGCATGGCTTCAGACACTTCTGTATTGTGAATCGTATCTGGCTTCAAATCAATCAGCACGAGTATGTCCTTCAGTCTATAATATAAAAAAAATGACAGGCGGACAACTGTCCGACAGGCTTCGAATAAAAACGGAAAGTAAAACAGAACTTATAGTTGATGACTACCATATTGTCAGAGAAGAGTTTATATCAGGTTTAAAACAGGTTATTTCTGATATCTTTAGCATGAAAGAACCATTTCGAATGACAACTGATATCCGTGGCAAGTGTTCGTATTGTACATATAGAAAATTATGCATGCGGTAACTGCCAAATAATGGGAAGGGATCATTTTTTTTATAATTTGGCTAAACAAAATATTTGCAATAGATGTATACAGGCTACCCGAATTACGATGTTGAAGTAAAAAATGTAAAGTTTATTGCAGATGATGGCAGAACCTGTCCCCGTACTGCAATAGTCACTTTTTACAATGAAAAAGGAGAGGAGGCAGGCACAGAACTCTTTGGTGCAATTGATTCCAATCAGATTTATGCCATTATTAAAGAGGGAAGTGAACTTAATCTTGATAATTACTATATATCTGAATTTTCGCTCACTGCTTACCGAAGGCATAATGAGCTAGATAAGAAGGTTCTGGTGCCAATAAAAGGCTTTTCTGCAAAGAATTCTTTTTTTGAAGCCAAAATAAGCACCGATTTTTCATTTTCATCTTTTTCCGATGGTGAGGTTAGTTTTGATGGAGCTCATTTTGCCAGAGGCAAGGTCTTATTTAACGGTTCAGTATTTGGCAAGGGTAATGTGATCTTTTCAAATACATTATTCAGGGATGGGAATATAGAATTTACCGGAGCAGTTTTTGGTCAGGGAGATTTCCTTTTTAAGAACGCGATAATAAAAGATGGCATTAAGGATTTTCAGGATATTCAGTTCGGGAACGGAGAAGTAAGTTTTGCAAATACAGAATTTAACAGAGGTGAGTTACTTTTTATAAATACAAGATTCAATAGTGGCAGATTTAACTTCAAAGTTGCCAGAATACTGGGGGGGAAGGTTGATTTTCATTATTCGGTTTTCGGCGATTGTGAAATCATGTTTGAGAGGACTGAATTTGGAAACAGCAGGGTTGACTTCAGAACAGTTGATTTCGGGTCGGGAAGAATAAACTTTAACCGTTCTGTATTTGGTAACGGGGAGGTTGATTTTGAAGGTGCATCCTGTAAATCAGGTAAGATCCAGTTTAAAAAGGCAGAGATGGGTTCAGGTATTAAGAATTTCAACCTTATGGAGATGGAGAATACCGATATTAGCTTTGAGAGAACTGAATTTGGTGATGGAGATGTTACTTTCTATGAATCGAAGGTACATACATTGTCACTTAAGTCATGTCACCTTGATCACTATTTTGACCTCAGGCTCGCAAAGGCTGAATTACTTGATGTTTCGGATACAATTGTCCGTGATATCATTGACCTTGAACCATATGATTTCCCGGTTGCAATAAAAACACTTGACATGTCGGGTATGAGGCTGCTGGGAAAGCTCTACATCGATTGGATACATAACAGCTGTAATGAATCAATTGTTAATCAGGAGATTACTACATTAAGACAGAAAGCTGAGCAGTTCAGAATACTGAAGGAAAATTTCAGGAATACCGGCAAATATGAGGATGAAGATGAAGCTTATATTATGTTCAAACGGCTGGAGGCTCGATCGTGGCTAACTGAGCAAAAGGAAAAGGGAGGATTTACAAAAGCAGTAAGTTACATACCTCATGGTTTTCAGTGGCTTTTATTTGATAAGATCGGCCTTTATGCCACCTCTCCCGGAAGAGTACTTATAAGTGTGGTTTTCTTCTGGATCTTTTTTGGATTCAGTTATTATGTTTTTGAATTAATGGGACTGGGAAAAATTGTCTCTTCAGTTGGCAATCCTGATAATCTGTCAATGCTGGTGCAGTCTTTTTACCATGCCGCAATTACCTTTTTTACAATTGGTTACGGAGATACTTATCCAATGGGCTTCAGCCGGATAATAGCAGGTATTGAAGGGTTTATGGGAGTATTTATGATGTCTTACTTCACAGTCGCTTTTGTCAGGAAAATTCTCAGATAGAGCTATTTTTCAATTTCCTTCTGTAGTGCTGCCATTTTTATAGCGGTAATAGCAGCCTCATCGCCTTTGTTTCCATGCTTGCCTCCGGCCCTGTCGGTTGCCTGTTGCTGGTTAAGTGTTGTAAGTACGCCAAAAATAAACGGGATGTTGTACTCCAAATTTAGCTGGGTAATTCCCTGGGTTACCCCCTGGCATATATAGGTAAAATGAGGTGTTTCACCCTGGATTACGCATCCCAGGCATATAACAGCATCAAAGTCATCATATTCTGCCAGAAATTGTGCACCCAGCGTTAATTCGAAACTTCCCGGTACATGTTTTACTACAATATTCTTATCTGTGGCACCATGCTTCTTCAAGGTATTCACAGCCCCGTCCAGAAGTGACCAGGTGATTACCCTGTTCCAGTCTGATACAACTATTCCGATTCGCATCTTCCCTGCATCAGGGACGCTCTCAGAATCATATACTGACAAATTTGTAGTGCTCATACTTTGATTTTTATAAATTAAAAACGCATCTGTCTCTTTTACGTTGAGCCGGATGCGTTAATATATAATTGACAGGATATACCCTGAGCAGTATTACTTTATAAGAAGTTTTGCCCTTGCAATATATTTGTCAATTGTTGTACCTTCAGTGCTCTCCGGATACTCGCTTTCAATTCTTTCGTACACCTTAAGTGCCTCAGAATAATTTTCAGATAATTCATACAGTTCAGCTGCCTTCATGAGATATACCGGTGTATTAAATGAATTCTTTGCAAAATCAGCGGCCTCAATATATTTTGAAATGCCTGTCTCTAAATTTCCCAGTTCAACATAGGCATCACCTGTTGCTCCAATAGCAAGTGATCCAAGAACTTTATCTTTTTTTGAATATTTGTTCAGGTAGTCGATTGCCTCCTGATAATTTCCAAGATGAAGATTGCATATACCAGCGCTGTAAAGAGCAAGATTTCCTGAACT
>JANNKF010000220.1:0-10251 GCA_031396165.1 Bacteroidales bacterium
TAAAGAACTGTATTATAGGCATTTGCTAATATATAAACATAGTATAAATTAATTGTCATAGACTTTTACTAAAAATTATTTTTTCAAAGTCTAAGGTACAAATAATTGTGAGATTCAATATTTCAATTTTAGACCAGAAAATGAAGAATGTCGAAGATTGACAAGATCATTTCCTTTTTTGTTAAACTTCATGATGAATACAGGGGATCCCTTGCTGTTTCGACTAAAGACGCAGTGGGTTTGTGGAATAAGGTAATCCCCGAAGTTCAGCAGGAAATTGTCATATACCCTGGTAAATGAATATCAGATACTAATGATTGGTTTTGTCTCATAACTCACCTCCTCATTCCTGTAATAGACTTTCTCAAGGAATAAACCACTGGGAGGGGCAGTTAATTTTGCAGGTATATCAGATTTGATCTTAAAGAAAGAAGCTACGTCATCTGGCGAGAGTTTGCCTCTTCCAACTTCTACCAGCACTCCGGTCATTCTTCGTACCTGCTTCCAAAGAAAATGAGACCCGACAACATGAAAGACCAGCATATCGCCGAAATCATTAACTTTTGCATGAAGTACTTCAACCTTTGTAGATTGCTGTTCCGCATCTTCGTCTGTGAAATACCTGTAATCCTTAAGTCCAGGAAAATGTTTTGCAGCTTCATTCATCAGGTTAATATCAAGCTGATCCTTGATCCACCAGACAAACTTTTTTCCGAATGCGGTACGGCGTCTGCTTATCTGATAAATATAGCTTCTGGCATGGGCATCGTGCCTGGCATGAAACTTTGGGTGTGCTTCTTCTACATTTATAATGCAGATATCGGGCGGGAGCCTGTCGTTGATCCCGTATTTTATTTTAAGCAAAGGAAGATCTGTTTCAACCCCAAGATGTGCCACCTGACCAGATGCATGTACTCCCCCATCGGTGCGTCCGGCTCCGAACAGATCAAATTCTTCCGTTCTGAAAAGCTCCCTGCAGGCATCCATTATCTCACCCTGAATTGTCTTTCCCCCCTTCTGCATCTGCCATCCCGAATATCGGGTGCCCTCGTATTCAACTGTTAATTTGTATCTGGCCATCTTCCTTAATATATCCGGTAAATGTAGCATAAAAAAACGAGGCACGACGCACGAGACACTAGACACGACGCACGACACACGCCACACGGCGCACAGTGGAAGATACCACTAAAATTGATTCCTCGTTCCGTTTGCCTTTTTTCTTGAGTCCTAAGCCGTGAGTCGTGAGTCATGAGCCGTGAGTCGTTTTTTGTGTGAAAAAAATAACAATATCTATTCTATATTAAATTTCTATTTCATAAATTTGATTCTCAAGAAATTAAGAATAATAATTCTAAAATTTGAAATAGGAGGTTGTATGGTTGATTCAACAATGGTACTGACAGGACAGACACTGGCTTATACTTTTTATTGTATTGTAATAATTCTTCTTGTAGCCTGGTTCAGTATCAAAGTAACAGGGAAGGGAACAGGCCGGAGCGTTAAACCTGCAATATTTTATACGTTTGTGGGTTTTCTGACCATACTGGGGGTATCTCTGCATATTATAACCTATAACACAATTCCATGGGCTGAGATGGATCTGAACAGGGCGGATTACAAACCGGATAAAACATTTGTGATAACTGTTAAAGATCACCAGTTCTATCTGCCCTCAGAGAAACTTGTTATTAATGTGAATGACAAGGTTTTATTCGACGTTCAGTCGGAAGACCTGACATATGGATTTGGACTCTTCCGCAGTGACAACAGCATGATGTTTCAAATGCAGGTTGTTCCGGGGCACAGGAATGATCTGCTCTGGCATTTCGAAAAGGAAGGCACATACACCATACGATCAACTGAATACTCAGGCCCCAAAGGTGTCTTTATGATAAAAAAAGATGTTGTACAGGTTATTCCGGCCAGCACAACAAACTAACAAATACTAATCTCTAAACTCAAAAATATGAATTTCATTCAAACATTCATAAATGGGGAGGGTGGACTCTTTAAGTCAGAAACTCTCACCCCGTTACAAAAACTTACTCTGCGGTTTGTTGTCGTAGGTCTGATCTATTTTGGATTCGTCATAGTAGAAGGTATGCTCATGAGGTTATATGAAGTTAAACCTCTACCCTTCATATCTGAAGACCAGTTCTTTGCAATTATGACAGCACATCCGCTTGTTGGAATTTTCGGATCGACATATCTTATAGTTTGTGGGGCATTTCTGTTCCTTGTTCCGTTTCTCATGAAGAAACCCTTATGGAGTTTTAAAGCAGCGAACTGGACTTTTCTGCTCATTACGATCGGAACATTTGTATTCTGGTTTGCCGGATTCGTAAGTCATTATGCTCCTCTATACACTCTCTACTGGCCACTTCCTGCTGATTTCAACCAGTTCAGCGTTTGGGGAGGAACATTTTTCATCGTCGGAATAGCACTGGTAATGGTCGGAACAGGCCTGTTTATTATTAATATTTTTAAAACTATTGCATATACCCCTGATGGATGGGAAAAGCAGCCTTCTAAAGCTCTCCTGGCTTCAGCACTGGGGATAACAGGTATACGGAATCTGTTCTCAAAAAATAAAAAGGAACACCTGGTTCCGCTGCCCGTTGCTGCTGTTGCGAGAGGAAGCGTGGATATGGCACTCAATACGGCTACAATTCTATTTACCGGGGTACTCATCCTTATTTATATGGTTGCAGCTTTGCTTGGATTCGATCTGAAGGAATCTGCTATAGATGCATTACTCTACAAAAACTGGTTCTGGTGGGGGCTGGATCTTATTGCAGACGGACTGGTTCTGATCTTTGTGGCAGGAACATGGTACCTTCTGGCTACCATGATCAGCGGCAAACCGCTTTTCATGCAGAATATTGCCAGGGCTGCTCTACTAGTAGAACTGGTTGTATCGTGGACAGTCTGGTCGCACCACCTTCTCTCTGACCAGGCTCAACCCGGAGTCCTGAAAGTTCTGTCAGGCGAAATGGTAACTGCTTTCGAACTAATCACTCAAGGCCTTGCATTCTTTATAACCCTTGCAACGCTCTGGAGTGCAAGACCTTTAAAGATGACCAATCCCCTGAAGTTCCTTCTTGGTGGATTGCTGGGCTTTGCACTGGCGGTTCCTGCCGGGATAATGCAGGCTGATGTAGGCCTTAACAGGATTCTCCATAACACACAATGGGTAGTAGGTCCACATGTGCATGTGGCAATACTGGTTGGTTTAACAATGACCCTCTATGCAGCAATTTATATCCTGTTCCCTATACTTACCAATGGCGCAAGATTGTATAGTCAAAAACTGGCAAATATCCATTTCTGGTGCCACCTCACAGGTGGTATTGGCATGGGTGCATTCATGGGTATGGCCGGATTGAATGGCATGCTCAGAAGATCTCTTTTCATAAATGGTGAGTTTAGCTTATATATGATACTGGCTGCAATTTGCGGAACACTCATGTTCATTGGTTTTATTGCCTTCTTTTACAATATTGTGATGAGCGTTGGTGCAAAGGGTGTTATCGGAATTTTTTCACCTGCTAAAATCAAAACAAAAGATTTAGTACCAGCTGTTTAGAAACAATTATTTCCCCGCAGATTTCGCTGATTATCGCAGATTGCTATCGGCGTAAATCAGCGCGATCTGCGGGAATTACCTCTCCTCTTCTCCCCTTCGTTCTTACTTTGGGCCAGAATTAAATTGTCATTGCTAATATTAATCACGTGTCTCTCTTTTGGTATCTTTGCAGAGAGAAGAGCAATAAACAGATTTCAAGCTGATGAAAAACAGATACATGAATCCATATGTGGCCGGTACTATGCTCGGGATAGTACTATTGCTGGCGATGTTCCTCGCAGGAAGGGGCCTTGGTGCCAGTGGCGGCCTGAAATATTGTGTGGTTTCGGTTGTAGGAGCAGTAACACCTGTACACGCAAGTGAATCAGTATATTACAGCAAGTATTTTGAAGACGGAAAGAAACCCCTGAAGAACTGGCTGGTTCTTGAGATCCTTGGAGTACTTGCAGGAGGTTTTATATCAGGGGCCCTGTCGAAGAGGTTGAAGTTTAAAATTGAGAAATCGCCGAATATTTCAAATACTAGAAGATTAATATTTGCGTTTCTTGGCGGAGTATTTTTCGTGTATGGAGCCCAGCTGGCACGTGGATGTACCAGCGGAGCTGCATTATCGGGGATGGCAGTTCTTTCCGTTGCCGGATTTGTTACAATGATCGCAATTTTTGGTTCGGCCTACCTGTTTGCATGGTTTTTCAGGAAGAACTGGATATGAAGAGGCGTTACGGTATTACGGCGTTAGCGCGCAACGGCATTACGGCACTTCAGTGTTGCGCCATTTCGGCATTACGACATTTTGGCATTCCAGAGTAAAGGTTCTACCATAAAGCCGTTACACCGTAAAGCCGTAAAGCCGTAAAGCCTTTAATAATAATTTAAATATTAATTGTATTATCATGGGACCAATATCATCATTAATAGCAATGCCTGAATGGCTCGATTTACTTATCGCAGTGCTGATAGGAATCGGATTCGGATTTGCACTTGAACAGGCTGGCTTCTCATCAAGCCGTAAGCTTGCGGGTATGTTTTATGGATACGATACCACTGTTATTAAGGTTTTTTTTACTGCTGCCATAGTAGCCCTGGTCGGATCGCAGTTTCTCAGCTACTTCGGATTACTCAATTTAAATCAGGTTTTCGTAAATGAATTTTACGTGAACGCTTCAATTGTTGGAGGAGTTATAATGGGAGCCGGATTTATAATGGGTGGATTTTGTCCCGGAACAGGATTGAGTGCTCTTTCAATCGGCAAAATTGATGCTATGGTGTTCTTTGTTGGAGGATTAACCGGTGCATTTCTTTTTGCTGAAACTTATCCTCTGATTCAGAACCTGGCAAATGGCTCTTACAAAGGTCCGGTTAAAATAAACGAAGTAATGGGAATCTCCCCGGGGTTATTTTCATTTATTCTCATAATCGCTGCAGTAGCAATGTTTTGGGTTGCCGAGCTTGCTGAGAAAAAATTTGCTCGTCCGGATATTACAAACGAAATTTAATTTCAAAGATATGAATGTATTGGGAAAATATTCAGTTGTTCTTGTGAGCCTGGGGTTAGTATTGGCTCTGCTCCCGCTTACAGGCAACAGGTCGTTTACAGTCAAACCTCAGAAATTATTGCCCGGTGTAATCAGTTCGGAGTCAACTTTTACAGTTGACCAGGTTGCCCGATTCATTGTTTCAGAGGACAGCACTATACAGCTGATTGATCTCCGTACACCGGAAGAATTCAGAACATTTAACATTCCGGGTTCAATTAATCTACCTTACAAAGAACTTATTGATACCGACCCCACTGCGTTACTCAGCAATCCTGATCTTAAAAATATCTTTTACTCGAATGGTGATTTTGATTCTAATTTTGCTTTGGTATTGGCAAAAGGAATGAAATTCGATAACGTATATACCATGAAAGGGGGCCTTAATGAATGGTTCAATACAGTAATGAATTCAACTTTTTCAGGCGAAAGGATCACCGCCCGGGAAAATGCACTCTTTGAGACCAGAACCCGGGCAAAAAGACTCTTTACTGATATAAACAGTCTTCCGGATAGTCTGAAACAGAAGTTCTATGAAGCCAAACAGCTTGAGGCAAAGAAGCTTGATGGAGGATGTGAGTGACTGGCGACAGGCGACAGGCTGCAGGCGACAGGCGACAGGCGACAGGCGACAGGCGACAGGCGACAGGCGACAGGTACATGATAGAAAGTTCTCACTAACCCCGTGGCTTCAGCCCGGGGAAAGAAAATAAGCGTAAGAAGCGAGTAATATGGAAATAATTAAACAATACAGAGTAGTGATACTGATCCTGCTTCCGATATTAATCCTTGTGATTATCAGATCAGTAAGCACTAATCATTTTAAACCTGATGCGAAAAAACTGGCTGAACCATCTGTTTTGAGGTCGAACCTGATTAACAGCAAGGAACTGGATGCAATTTCGGGGAAGACACTTTTGATAATCTTAGGTGAAGTAAAAATTACTGGAACCAATTCGTTCTATCCAGGTGAAGTTCTGAACATCTCTCCTGACTCCATTCTTGAAAAGTCGAATTTTAACAGGATTAAGAATCATAACGGGACTATAATATTATTCTCTTCCAATGTCTCTTTGTCTGCACGTATGTGGATGATACTTAGCCAGATGGGCATTGAAAGACTTTATATACTTACAGAGGACAAGGATAATGAATCTTTTAAAAACAAATTCCGGCCTGATTCTTTAACCAGACCGGAACTCTAAATATCAGAAAGATTCAGAAAATTATCTTACCACATCAAAAGCATTTACATCCTCTTTTGTAAACGGAACCCACGACAATGCAATCTTTTCTTTAATCAGTTTGTCATACATAAAACTGTTATTTCCGTATTTCAGAGTACTTGCATTATAACCAAATAACCTGAGGTAAGCTGTTGCAAAACCTGAATTATGTCCAGTTCCACAATACACAATTACCCTTTTATCTACCGGAATTGATGACATTTCTTCAGTATAACCAAGAGTTGCCTCAGGTTTATATCTGAATGCACCCGGTATATGTCCGCTTTCATACTTATCTTTCCTGTCAAGGTCTATAATATAATAATTCTGCGGATTACTGAAAACCTCATCAGCTGTTGTAAGCATATCCGCAGTTCCTTCCTCAAATACTTTTTTGAATCTTGCAGCACTAATCTCTGCTCCGGTTGCCAGACCTGTATTCAACTCCGGCATTTTTTCAGGTGCTGATTTTTCGTGAACTGCTGTTTCAAGGCTGGATTCAAATTTTCCTGAGACATCCTTTAACCAGCCCGATTCGGCATATTTAAGGTTCCAGGCGCTCATTCCCCATCGCATTGCGAAAACATTTCCATACCCCATAAGTCTTAATAAACATGTCGTATAACTTGAAATCTGACCATCGTCACAAACGATAATGATCTTCTCAAACTCAAATGGTTTTATTCCTGTTTCAAAGTATAGTGGCAGTTCTTCAAATTTCCTGTTAACCGATCCTTTGATATGACCTTCTGAGAATTGCTTCGATGTTCTGAGATCAATCACATGAATATTCTTTCCAAGACTCTCATAAACAATTGAGGCTTTGATCAGCGATGGAAATACGTTGCTGTTTACATAATCTCCATTCTCAACAAGATCTTTTAGCAGCAGTGAGGTCTCATTTCCAACAACAGCCGGTTTTTTAACCACCTCAGCAACCACAGCCTCTTTTTTTGCTTCCGGTTTATTGCCAGAGCATCCCGAGAGGATGAGAATAGCTGAAAGCGAAATCAGAACTGTTCTATTCAGTACATTTTTCATCAGAAGTTAAATGTTATTGTTGTACAGGCACTTTGTCTTTATCGTATTTTAAAGTTTCGGTTCGCTGTCCAAGTTCATCATATTTATACTCAGTGATAGCGACACCTGATTCGGGATGATTTATGATATTCCTGTCCTTATCCATGTTTTTAACTTCTACAACAGCACCATGATCGTCATAAACGGTTTGTATAACCGGAATATTTTTCCCAGAAACATACTCGTTATCCTGGTCATAAACAGCAGTCTCAACCACATAACCATCAGCATCAACCTTGTTCATACGTTTTGACCAGCCCGAGGAAAGATTTGACATCTGACCGTAAACATTGAAGACGGAAAAACCAAGGAGATCGCCATTTTCATTTGGTTCAAAAATAAAATATGAAACACCGATATCTCCACAATTTTCAGCGGTACAATTATAGAGTGTGTCTGCCATATAATTTGCCAGACGTGTAACATAACCTTTGTCGTTATAGGTAAATCTCAGCTCATAAAATGGACAATTTGCATTCATAACAGTCTCCTCTCCGGCAAGATTGTACCGGAGTTCTCTAACCATTCCGTCAGGAAGAGTTGTCCATGTCCAGGAGTGGATTTTATTTCTGTTTTCAATCGGGCTTCCATCTTTTCCAAAGAATTTAAGACCTGTTCTCACTCCATTTTCACCGAGGGTATATTCATATGTAAAGGCGCCACCAGACTCAATCTGTTCATTGTCTTTATTAAAAAAACGCTTGATCTGCTTATTATCTGCCGTATACTCATAAGTTACCTTTGCTGCTCCACCCATTGAAGAATATCCGAGGAGAACATTATTCCGTACAAATTCTACCGATCCCAACCGACCTGATTCATCATAGGTAAATTTGTAGCTGTTTACAGAGGCTGCATCTTCAGCTGTCAAAGGACGATTACCTTTTTCCAGATCAAAAGGAGTCTCTGAAAACTGGAGGTTTCTGAAGTGTTCAACACCTGAGAGAAGGTTTTTCTGCGATGTTTTACCGGTACATGATACAATTGCAATACCGATTACCAGTGACAGAATCACTGGCAATGTCATTCTTTTCATTTTCATACAATTATCATTTTAGTTAAAAGTTAATTATCAATTATTCTATTTTTGTCCGAAAATAAGCAATCTTTTCACATAATTAAGTTTCCTCCGCACCTGTCATGATTCTCAGACAGACCATTTGGTGGGTGGAAGCGAAGATTATTTAGAAATTTAACCTCATGAAAGGCATTGCTCATTAAATTTTTAACAAATATAGTGATGAAAAGTTTAAAGTCAAGATTAAACCTTTTATTTAAAATCCCATCAAAGGATTAGATTTACAAAACAGAAAATTCGAACAGCCATGAAAATACTTAAAAGAATCTTCAGCTTAATTCTTCTGACCGTTTTAGTTTCATCAGAAATTATAATGGCCCAGGAAAAAACAAATTCTTCCGGTACAAATAAAACAGCCAGGGAGATATTAACAGCGGAACAAAAAGCTGCATTGAAGCTTAACAGGGAGAAACAGATTGAATTCAGAAATGAATTCAGACAGACACTGAGCGGAAATCAGCTTGATATGCTCACCAATCCGAGGCTGACCAGGGAGGCCAGGATTAAATCATTCCGTGAATCACTGTCTGACAATCAGGTTAATCTTCTTAAATCAAACAGAAAACAGATAAGAGTACAAAACTATAACCTCAGAACCACACTGACAGATCAGCAAAGGCTGAGAATCAGGAGAATGGCGATTGCCAGGGCTCAACAAAACAGGGCGATTTTCTTCAGGGCAAGGCTGAGGAACCGGTTGAACAGAATTTAGTTATGATTTAATAAGCCTATTCCATATGAAAAAAATAAGAGCAATCATCATACTATTGCTGCTGTCTCTTTCTGTCAAAGCACAGGAAGAGACAGTTAATCAATTACTGGATGAGTTTTTGTTCGGTAAGCATTCACCCGATTCACTAATAGAGGCAATACTTTTAAACGATGCTGATATTTCTGACCTTATCACTTCGTTAACAAATTACAAATTCATCTATGCAAGAACTGAATTTGAAAACAAAACATTTTTTTCAGGTCAGGATCTGGGAATAAAACAGTATAATCTTTCAGGTAACATTTTCTACCAGGGGCCCAAAGGACTGAATATCGGCGCTGCCGGAATCCTTTACAATGGTTTTAAACCAAAGTATAATACCACGATAATATCAGCCGGATATAACAATAAGCTAAAAGCTGTACGAGGTATGAGTATAAGAGCCTCATATAACAGATTCTTTTTTGCCAGGGTGGACTCAATCGAAGAAAATGCCTTTAACAATTCTTTTAATATCGGGGCAACCTACCATTATAAAAGTGTAGGAACATCATTGGATTATTCGCTCCTGATAGGAAATGAAAGATCTTCCCAGTTTTCATGGGACATTTTTTCAGAATTCACATTGGTCAGACTTGGTTTATTCAACAAAATAAAATTTGCACCTGAAATCTCTTTTTATGGTGGAAATGAAACTGTTGTAACCAGTCAGTTCATTAGTTTCCGCAGGTTTACCGGAGAAATATATTCAGAAAAAAACACCTTCGGGCTGATGAATACTGTTATAAGAGTTCCTATTAGTCTTGCGTATAAAAATCTGGATGTGATCGCAGGTTATAACTTCAACTTTCCAAGAATTCCGGGCGGAACTTCAAACCCCGATAAAACTTCATTCTTTAATCTTTCTGTTGGATATATATTCGGATTATAACCAACTTAGGGGTTGAAGAGTTCCTGACTTGTCCACTTTATTGCGACAATTTAAAGATTTAAGTATTGCAATATCTCTTGATCCCAGTCGTCAGCCTGTA
>JANNKF010000232.1:0-3788 GCA_031396165.1 Bacteroidales bacterium
CCAAAAACTAATGTCAAAAGGGCACACAATTCAATGGGATCTGGGTGGTTATGGAGGATATCAGGCCATTATGTGGGATGAAAAGAATAAGGTCTGGTTCGGAGCTTCTGAGTCGAGGAAGGATGGCCAGGCTTCGGGGTATTAAAGGCCTAAGATGGCGCCGATTTGTAACTTAGATGGCGCCGATTTGTAATCGGTACCCCGGGGAAAAAAACAAGCACAGATCACAGATCCGCGCTATCACCTATTAAATTCCTTATTATTTAATCCCCAACAAATCGAGCACTCCGTTTATAAATGCAAGAGGATGTATAGGGTTCCCTGGTACAAACAAGTCGATATGATTCTCCTCAATAAATTTTCTATCTATCGCCGCACTACCTTCAAAAATTCCCCCGCTAATTGCATCTGTCCCGGCGAGTATAATTATTTTTGGTGAGGGAGTTGCATCATATGTGATCTGCAAGGGACCAGCCATATTTTTGGAAATCGGACCCGTAATCACAATTCCATCTGCATGACGGGGTGAGGCCACAAATTCTATTCCATACCTGCCCATATCGAAGTTTACATTACCACAGGCATTCAATTCAAGTTCCGAACTATTATCTCCACCGGCTGAAACCTGTCTAAGTTTTAATGACCCTCCGAAAAGTTTTTGAATTTCCTTTCTGATCAGATCAGGATTAAGTGTAATTGGTACATTTATTCCTTCTTGTACTATCAGCCTGCTTCTTTCATTGGTTGCAATCCTGTAATCGGTCGTAAAATGAACCTTTCCGGGAAAAAGTCTTACACACTCACTGCAAAAGGTACACTTTCCCAGATCTATTGCCACTGGCAAGATACTAATCGCACCTGTCGGACAACAATCGGCAAGGGCTCTTTCATTTACTTTTTCATTGGTTATTTCAGGTCGTCCCGTGAATATTCCGGGAACCCGGGCTTTTCTAAGATCAGGAATAAATTGTTTGCCCTGATGGTATAATATCTTGATTGTCTTTAACATAAGTACTGATTTTTCATTGACTTTTAAAGATCATGTCCACAATAGGAAAGATCAAAACTCTTATTTGATACAGGAAAATCTGAAATTTCATTGTTACGCACTGCCAGAGCAAGTGCCAGCCAATTGTGAAATGACGGGTCCTTGACTTTATAAATCACCAGCTCACCTTTAGAGTCAGTTATTGCTGCATGGCAAATCTCCCCTCTCCACCCCTCCGTAAGCGAAATTGCAAATGTTTCAGGTTTAAGCTGGAGTTCCCTTCTTTTGTTATTGTCCGTTTCCGGATAATTGGCCAGCATACTTCTGATATAACCTATTGACTGAAGTACCTCTTCCTTTCGGATTTGCACTCTTGAATATACATCGCCATGATGTTTAATTATCGGGACATGATTCAATGAAGGATATACTCCATAAGGATGCGAAATCCTGATGTCACGCTCAAGGGTATTCATCCGCGCCGACATTCCCACGGTTCCGATAGAAAGCAATTGTTCGTATTTTAATAATCCTGTCCTTTCAAACCTGGATAATGTACTTGGAAGTCGCGAAATATCGGCATTCATCTCAATAAAATCGGGTTCGAATGCATCCAGGATTGTTAAAAGCCTCTCAGCCAAAGCCTTGTTAAATGGAAATGGATTATAGCCAGCTCTTATTAATCCCTTCGACAGCCTGTTACCGCACCACTCCTGAAAGAAATTGATGACAGGAGTTCGCAATCTGCCGAAAACAGAACTCCCTAGCTGATATGCAACATCGGTACAAATTCCGCTAAGATCGCCCGTATGAACTGCAATTCGTTCAATCTCCTGAGCAATGGTTCTGGAAAAATGCATTTCATAATCAGGTTTAGTGCCCGCAAGGCTTTCCATTAAATAAGCAAAAGCTGTAGTATGGCCGACTACACTGTCACCTGCTATCGATTCTGCAAGAGTAGTGCGTTCTATAAGTTTTTTTCTGTCGAGAAAAAGCTTTTCAATGCCTCTGTGCTGGTACCCAAGTTGTATTTCAAGATGAAGGATTTGTTCCCCGTTACAGACAAATCTGAAATGACCGGGTTCTATAATTCCGGCATGAACAGGCCCTACTCCTACTTCATGCAGCTCTTCGCTTGTGATACCAAAAAAGGGATAATCGTCTATTGCCTGGTTTTTTTCTGCCCTGTTCTCCGGATAACGTACAGGCTTGAGCCATGGATGATCGTGATACCCAATTCCAAAATTTTCATGTATTTCACGTTCAAATTTTTCAAAAGAGAGATTCTTAACCGAAAAAGAGTTAATTATGGAATCCTCCTTAACAAATGAAGATGAAATCATAATATTATGCTGAAGATCATCAGCAATACAACAAACAAGCCGGATTCCATTTCCCTCCCGGTAACCAAAGTACAGAATACAATGACGTTCGGGATGGTTTTCAGTTAATGAAGTATTCAATTCAAAGAACTGAGAATACTCAATTTCCGGTATTGATCCTGCCGGAAAAGACTGTTGATTATTTACTGTAATATAACTCATCTCAATTTGGTAATATTTTAACTGCATCCTGGATCAATTCAACAAAAATGGAAGGAGGATTCAGGCCAAGCCATATAGCTGTGAACATAAGCGCATACTGAGTAACCGATTCCCAAGGACTTATTTTCGGAATATTGGTCTCATCAATACCTGCAACCGGAAGAAACAATATTTTAAGAATATTCTTTCCAAAGGCCCATATTACAATTGTCAGTAACAAAAGTACAAGAACAAGAAGAATAATATGGTTCCCTTCAAAGAGCGAACGGAAAATAAGGAACTCGCTGACAAACAGGCCTGATGGGGGCATTGCGGTTGCACTTATAAAGCCCAGTAACAATACGATGGCCCCGGCAGGATTGTACTTAAAATAATTGCCTACATGCTGAATGCTTTTGCTCTGAAACGTCCTGTATAGCTGATTAAACTGAAAGAAGAGGCCTGATTTAACAAAGGCATGAAGTATTATGTGTAGGAGTGCTGCATAATAACCAACACCACCTGCTGCCATGCCAAGCATAACTATCCCCATATGTTCAATGCCTGAATAAGCAAACATTCGCTTGATATTCGTAACCTTCGTCATATACACGGTGGCAACAAAAATTGAAAGAAATGCGGCTATAAATATGATCAGGTTAGCCCACTCAAACAGAGAAGTGTGTGCAACCACTGCATAGAATCTGAAGATTCCCACAAAACCCAGATTCATAAGTACACTTGCCAGCAGCGCACCTGCAGGCGCAGGAGCCTTATCTTTTGCATCGATTCCGGCAGTGTACATCGGGACTAATCCTAGTTTTGCAGTGAACCCGGTAAAAATGAAGAGGAATGCGAGTCTGAGCCAGAATGGATTCAGCTGATCTCTGTATGTCATAAGGTTAGTGAATGACAGATCACTTGATCCCGCATACTCGAGTGACAGACTGAGAAAGAGAATCCCGATAAAGACAAATGTTATACTTATGGCACATATAAAAACATATTTCCATGTTCCCTCCAGTGCCAGCTTATTCCTGTGATGATATATCAGCATCGAAGCTGAAAGAGTTGTCAGTTCAGTGAAAATCCAGATAACTGCAATATGATTTGCCAGATAGGCTGCTGTTATTGAGGTAATTAAGAACACTATGGCAGAAAAATATATGGCCCTTGACTGTGGTGTTTCTGCGTGTCGTTTTATATACAGGTAACTATGAAACAGAGCCGGTATACAGATAACTGTCAAAGTCATCAGCAGAAGTATACCAAGCGAA
>JANNKF010000242.1:0-22310 GCA_031396165.1 Bacteroidales bacterium
GGGATGATAAGGCGAAACGTTCAGCTTTATTTTATGAGCTTCTTTTTTTTCATATACTCTTTACGTTATTTATACTTATTATTTACACCGTTGCCGTCCTGTTGTATTCAGATTTTCAGAACTATAAACAACTCACCATAATGGGTGGAATCTCAATCGTTCTGAATATTTTCACTATTGAATGGCTGTTCGGAGGAGTAAGCGACTTCAAATTTATTACAATAAGAAGTCTGATAATCAGATTGTTATCTGTAGGGGCAATTTTCATTTTTGTAAGGGGGAAGGGCGATATAAATATCTATTTTGCGATCACAGTTCTGGTAATACTTCTTAGTGCCGTTACAAATATTAATTATGCCAGAAAATATATTTCCGGACCTTTTCGGTCATCATTAAGGAGTTCTTTATCACATTTCAAACCTATTTCATTATTAGGGTTATATATGGTTCTGACAAGCATATATTCCATCTTGCCTATGACCCTGTTAGGTTTTTTTTCAACAACACTCGCAGTGGGTTACTTCTATGGTGCAAATAAGATTGTTTATATGACAATTTCAGTATTTACAGCATTAACAACCGTCCTTTTACCTAAGATGAATAGTCAGGTGGAGAATAATGAAAATCAGGACTATAACTTATTAATAGATAAAGCTTTTAATGTCATAATTACTCTTGGAATTCCAATAACCTTTATAGTCTTCCTTTTGGCTGAACCGATTGTAATGCTGCTGGCGGGCAGTGAATTCATTAATTCAATACTGATTCTGAAAATCATGTCACCACTGATCTTAATTATTGGATTTGCCCAGGTCTTTGTGATCATGATCCTGAATGTCAACAGAAGGGACAGGGATATGGTTATTTTGTCAGGAATAGGAATGGGAATAAGTCTTTTAATTCAAATGGTTTTAATTACCCGGTATGCTGAGAAGGCATCGGCATTTGCACAACTTGTATCAGAGTTACTGGTAACAATTCTAGCATTCTTTGTTTCAAGGAAATTTCTGAATTTTTTATTTCCCTCAAAACTTTTGTTTTTAAATATCCTGTTCGCTATTCCATTTATCCCATTAACATATTTTGGAATGAAAATAACAGAAAGTCTCATTATTGGTCTTTTTATTACGGGTACTCTTTGCGGATTATATTTTGTTTTCTACCAGATTATAATTCTTAAAGACAGATTTCTGATTGAGATGATAACTCCTTTATTGACAAGATTAAAAAAGAATAGCAAATGAGATGATGAACAACCGGATATTTAAAACAGCATTTATTGTTTTGTTCTGTATCAGTTCCGTACTGTTATTCAGACCTGTATTCATACCTGATTCGATACAGTATTATCTTTATTATGTTCTGTTTTTTATTGCTGTTATTTATACGGCCTTCAATTTTAGAAAAACAATTGAATTCTCATTTACCAGACCTGTACTGCTTCTTTTAGGTGCAATTCTGATTTCTGCCTTTTCCGCTACATTTTTCTGGTCACAGGGTCTTATTGACTCTTTTATGGCACTCCCGCTTTACATGAGCTACGTTCTTTTCTTCCTTCTGATTGTCTGGAAGGAACCGATTAATGATATTGAATCTGTAATTATCGCTCTTGGTGTTCTTTATCTGATTGTATTTTCTGTCACATTTCTTTCATTCCCTACACCTGTATTCGGAAATATAGAAAGCTTTTCAACCGATCGCGGATTTCAGCGTGTTATGCTCGAAGGCAGGGGTTTTCTGTTTCTTTTCAGCTTTTATGCATTAGGCAGATTTTACAACAAGAGGGAATTATTGTGGCTGGTTATCTTTATAATAACCGTGATAGGAGTAATGATGCTTCTCACAAGAACGCTGATTGCAGGATCGCTGATCTTATGGACGTTGTATATCTTACGTAAGAGTAAAAATATTAATAAGGTAATTGCAATAGTCTTTATAATCGGATTTGTCTACCTCATATCACAATTGAATTTTTCACAACTTTTATTTAAGGAGACAATGTCGCAAACCGAAAACTTCAATGATTATATAAGGATGAAAGCGGTTAACTATTATCTTACTGAATTTTCACCAAACATATTCGCAAAAGTCTTTGGTAATGGAGAACCTTTCAGGAATACAGGTTATGCAAATTATTTAACATATATCGAAAAAGTACTTGGTCTCTATACCTCCGATATTGGGTATATTGGAATGTATTCCAAATTCGGACTGTTTTCTGTTATCGCTTACATTGCCTTGATAATCGGTACCTTCAGAGTACAGGTTTTAGAGGAGTATATGTACGCCAAATATTTCCTCTATTTTGTATTTATCATCAGTATAATTATCGACTCTACGTTCTCAAATAGTTTTATTTCTTCTATTGTTCTGGCTCTTTATATTCTTTCTTCCCAGGATCTGTCAAAGGAACCGAAGACAGAGATTCCCTGAGCCATACTGGATAGTATTCAAAAAACAATATGAGTATCGGCATCAAAAATAAGATATTGCAAAATGCTTGAAAATCAATTTATTTACCCCAGCCCCAAGGGGAGTAAATTGATTTTCTTCGCTCCCCATGGGGTCGGGGTAATCGAAGAAAATCAATGGATCTAAATGCATGATTGCCGACACTCAAAAAAAACAGTTTATTCAGATGCATAAATTAGCAATTGTTGTACCGGCCTATAAGATTAATTTTTTTAATTTGGCTCTGGAATCTATTGCAAACCAGACTAATAAAAATTTTATTTTATATATCGGCGATGATAATAGTCCTCAGGAACTTTATAGTATTGTAGAAAAATATAATACCAGTATCGACATAGTTTATCATCGCTTTGATACTAATATGGGCGGAAAAGATCTGGTTTCACAATGGGAAAGATGTATCGATCTTGCCAGTGATGAGGAGTGGATCTGGTTGTTTTCAGATGACGATACTATGGATCCTGATTGTGTGGAAAATTTTTACAGGACACAAGAGAGAGAGCCGCATTTCGATCTCTATCATTTTAACGTAAAAAAGATTGACCAGTTCAACAATTTCACACCTGTACAGTTTGCACAATTTCCTGAAGTGGTAAACAGCTCCGATTTTCTGGTAAATAAATTAAAGCCAGGTTATTATAGTACTGTTGTTGAATATATCTTCAGGAAGTCGCATTTCATTGAAATGGGACGATTCCAGAGATTTGATCTGGCATGGTGCAGTGACGATGCTACCTGGATAAAGATGGGTATGAAATCCGGAATAAGAACTCTTGCAAGATCATTGGTGTACTGGCGTGAAAGCCAGTTTAATATTTCAACAATTTCGGACGATCCTGATATCTTTAAAAGGAAACTTGAGTCACAGATGGCTTTTGCTGAATGGCTGAATGAACTTATAATCAGAAAAGAACTGAATATCGATCCGCAATTATTCAAACAACAGCTGATGGCTTCGTTTTTACGCAGCATGAAATACGGGATCAAGTCAATATCAATCAGACATATTGTATCTCATCTCAGGAGGTTATATCTCATCCTTAATCTGAGACAATCACCCGTTCCGGAAATAACATTCTTTTTCTTCTACAAAATATACAGGTTCTCAGCTGAAACTGTGAAAAGGTCACTCAATGGTTTTGCATTATAAGCGCAGAGCTTCATTATTAGTTGAATATGATGAAAATAGCAGTATGTATTTCTTCCCGAAGACGACCCGAAGGGCTCAGAACTCTTTTGGAGAGTCTAAACAGGATTTCTGTTCCTGAGGGCATTGATGTCAGAATAATAATAGTTGAAAATGACGACCAGAACTACTCCGAACAATTAGTAAATGAATTTAAGGGTAAATCTGTCCACAATCTGTATTATTTCCTCGAAACAAAGCAGGGACTTGCTTTCGCAAGAAACAGATCTGTGCGAGAAGCTGATGGCGCTGACTTCTGTTGTTTTGTCGACGATGACCAGACAGTTGCAAACGATTGGCTATCGGAGATGGTAAGATGCCAGAAGGAATTTGATGCGGATGGAGTATGGGGTACAAATCCTCCGGTTTTCAAAAACAAAGTTCCGGACTATGTTCAGGAATTTCATAATCCGGAGAGTCTTAAATATGGTACTATTGTCGACAAGGCTTTTACAAACTGCCTTATGCTCAGAAAAAAAATACTGGACCAGATGGAAGGGCCATTTGATACAAGACTCAATTTTTCAGGAGGAGAAGATAGTTATATGACCCTGCTATTCTCAAAGAATGGTGGAATAATAAGGGGAAATCCCTATGCTGTCGCATATGAAATGGTCCCTGAGGTACGGACAACACTTAAATATATTTTGAGGAGAACTTATCGGATCTCGAATACCGAATTAATTGTGAGATCACTTACTGAAGAATCCTTTTCAGCTTTGAAAACAATACCAGGACTAACATTGAGATTTTGTTACGGCTTACTTATTTTAATTCCCTGTCTTATAATAGGAGGGGAAGATAAATTGAAAGGAGTACTGAAAATAACAAATGCTGTCGGTGGATTTTTATTCATCGCCGGCCGGCAGAATCAATTCTATAAATAATCCAAAAATTTATAAATGAATACAATAGCTATCTGTATCCCGACATACAGACGACCACTTCTGCTTTCTAAGCTCATAACTGGAATTCTGGAAAGTTCAATCGATAATTCTATAATAAAAAATGTTAACATCATTATTGTCGATAATGATGCAATGAGATCTGCCGAGAAGAGTGTAAGCGAACTCCAGACAAAAAAACGTCATGGTGTAAGTATTGAATACAATTGCTTTCCTGCCAAAGGTCTTTCAAATGTCAGAAATGAGTTATTAAAAAAAGCATTTCTGGTGAACCCTAACTACATAGTATTTGTTGATGATGATGAACATGTCTCTGTTGCATGGTTAAATGAACTTGTAAAAACGATAATCCTGAATAAAGCTGATCTGGTTATGGGCCCTGTAATTTCTTTATTTGATAATAATGTTCCTGCAAGTATAAGCTGCTGGTTTGACAGACCCGTGTATGCAGATAACAGCAGGATCACTTCTATTGCAACCAATAATCTGATAATAAAAGCTTCTACTTTAATATCTTCCGGTGTCTGGTTTGATAATAAATTCAATTCTACCGGTGCTGAAGATTCGTATTTTGGATTGCAGTTATTAAAAAATGGGGCTAAAGGATTTTGGTCATCAAAAGCTGTTGTCTATGAAACGATTCCTGAAAACAGGGCTAATCTTAACTGGCTCATAAAGAGATTTTACAATGGAGCGAATACATATACATACATTCTTAAGCTCGAAAGAGAATATACGGAGCTCATAAGGAAGATACTGACAAGTTTTTTTTATATCATTTCAGGCCTTATTGCCCTGGTTCTGGTTCCGTTGCCACTGAAAAGAAAATTCTGGGGCCCCCTGAAAATTTCTGAGGGTGTTGGTGCTATCGCCGGCTCATTAAATATGAAGTATAATGAGTATAAATAAAAAAAATGCCATCATAACCTTTGATTATGAAGTATTCCTCGGAAGGGATACCGGATCAATTGAGAATTGTGTGCTCAGACCCACACAACACATCATAGATATACTTTCAAGGAATAATGGAAAGGCAATTTTTTTCGTTGATGCCTCCTGGTTACTTTTCATACGTGATAATTTTAAAGAAGAATTTCATAAGATATCTGACCAATTGAAAGAAATTATCCGGTCAGGCTCCTCTGTTGAACTCCACCTACACCCACAATGGCTGCAGGCATTGAAAAATGGTGAAAAAATTACTTTTTCATCTTTTGAAAACTATAAGCTGCATACCTTATCCATCGATGAGATTTATAAATTATTCAGCGATTCTATCAGATTACTCGAAAGTATTACCGGGAGAAAGATTCAATGTTTCAGAGCCGGCGGATTCTGTATTGAACCATTCGGCCAACTGAAAGAAGTATTTGAGAAATTTAATATCAGATACGATTTTTCAGTAGTCCCTGGTACATATCTAAGGGAGGGAAGAGTATATGATTTTGATTTTTCATCTGCACCGGTACTTCCGTATTATGTGTTTAAAAATGATGTTAAAGTTCCCGATGAAAAAGGCCGGTTTGTCGAAATTACGATAAGTACTTACAGGAATAATCCTTTCTACCGGATACTTAACAAAGCATTGCTTTATCTGGGAAAAGACAGGATGTTCGGTGATGGAACAGGCATACAGCAAAAATCGTTCCTTGCAAAAAAACCACTTCGCCAATTGTTAGTTTTTACAAGGGGAATGTTGTCGATAGATAAAACGAATAGTTTTTTTTTCAGGTATCTTATTAACACACATTTTCGCAGTAATTCGCTCCTGGTAATTATTTCTCATCCGAAAACACTTTCACCCCAGGGGCTGAATAATCTTAAATATATTTCATCTAATTATAAACTGCTCAGTTCAAGCGACTTAAGCAGCTTTGCTTCTTAAAATATTTACTATGACCAAAATTCTACTCATAACTCCAAGGTTACAGCATTACAGACTTACTTTTTATGAAAAGCTCTCATCATATAAAGCAGATTACAATCTGACGGTTTTTTATGGTATAAATGAGAAGGAGGATGGGAAGGCCGGTTATACAGGTGAAACAAAATTTCCAAGCAGGGGGTTCGTGGAACAGAAACGAAGGGTATTGCCTTTTGAGGTAGTTACAAACCCGGGAATGTTTTCA
Source organism: Bacteroidales bacterium (assembly GCA_031396165.1). GTDB lineage: Bacteria > Bacteroidota > Bacteroidia > Bacteroidales > VadinHA17 > LD21. The sequence continues at coordinate 6,693 of JANNKF010000242.1, forward strand.
GAAATGAAAAAGCTTGATCCTGATCTGGTTATATTTCTGGCATCTACCGGAAACCTTACATACAGAAAAATTATAACCTATGCCCACCGGAAAAATAAAAAGGTGATTATCTGGACCTCCGGCTGGGATCCAGGCCGTGCCGGAGGGCTATTGCTGCGTTTTAAGAATAGTTTGGTTTCATCCTTTTATAAGAAAGCAGATTATTTTCTTACATATAGCACATTTGCAAATAGTTATGTAGAGTCTATGGGAATCGATAACTCGAAAATTAAAATCTGTTATAATGGAATTGAAACTGATGACCTGGTTAAAAACTCGGATAAGGTCAATGCCGATTCAGCAGTTCTCAGAAAAACTCAGAACCTCAATAATCATCTTACCTTCCTGTACGTAGGAGGTTTTATACCGGAAAAGAGGGTTGATCTTCTGATAGATTCTTTTGTTGAAATTCACCGAAAGTACAAGAATATAAAATTGTTGATTGTCGGAGATGGCCCGCTCAAAGGAATGGTTGAGGATATGCTGAATAAGCACAACAATCCCGACATGAAATATATGGGAAGGATTATTCAGGGTGTCGATTCAATATTTATGGCATCAGATTGTCTTGTATTGCCGGGCGCTGGAGGTCTCGCCCTTAATCAAGCCATGTTCTGGAAAAAGACCTGTATTGTAAGCAAAGCTGATGGAACAGAAGATGACCTGGTAATAGAAAATGTAACGGGATATCGGTTTTTGGAGAATGATCAGCGAAGTCTTATTGCTGCCATGGAGAGACGGATTGTTGATTTGCCTGAGAAAGTAAAGATCATGTCAGAAAACTCTCACAAGCTTATCATGGAAAAAAGCAATGTAAATAATATGGTTAGTGTTTTTTCAGGAACAATTGATAAACTGATTGAAAGATGAGTCAGGCATATAAACAATTATATCTTACCAACGATCTGAGTACTTACGATCCTTACGATATCTGGAAAACTAATATCGGAATTAAAGTTAAGAACATGTTTAATACCAGTCGTATTCTGGGAGCAATGCCTGCATTGATTCTTAGCGTTTATGATGTATTGTTTAATAATAGCCTTAGGCTTGGCTACAAAAAACAGGAATACCCCATTGTAAGAGCTCTGGCAGCTCAGATTCTCCTGAAGGAGTACAATTCAACAAAGAATCCCGATACTATCAGGGCAGCAGAAGTGCATCTTGAATGGCTGAAAACCAATGTTTCAAAAGGGTATTCCGGTGCTTGCTGGGGACTGGGTTTCAGGTGGTCAGCATTTAAAAATGTCATCTACGATGCTAACACTCCACATTCAACTCATACTCCTTATGTACTTGAGGCATTTCACCTTTATACAATTTACACCGGGAATCATCAATATGTCGATCTCATTAAAAGTTGTTTCAGTTTTTACGAAAAAGACCTGCATGTTCTTTATGAAGATGACTCTATGATGACTGTTTCATATGGTCCCATAAAGGATAAGATTGTAATAAATGTTGCTTCCTATACTCTTTTTGTCTATACAATTTTTCTCAGCTATTTTCCCGAGAGGAATCAATATATCCTTCAGAAGATTAATAAGCTTTATCAGTTTATAAGGTTTAACCAGAATGAAAATGGATCGTGGTTCTACTCCAAACCGGAAAAGGAATCATTTATCGACAGTTTTCACTCCTGTTTTATACTTAAAAATCTTATGAAAGCAGGGGACTTGGTACCTCTGGATAACATGGAAACAGTGGTGAAAAATGGCTATAAATACCTTACTGATAGTTTCATAGATGAAAAACATGGACTCTATAAACGATTCACCGTCAGTAATAAACTGTCTCTCACTAAATTTGATCTTTATGACAATGCCGAGATTCTGAACATTATGAAGATGTTGGGTGACAAAACAAAAGCAAAAAAACTTAATGAAGCTATCAGCAGAAATTTTATAAATGGCGATGGGATTTATTCTGTGATAGATTTTCTGGGTGTTAAAAGAAATAAAAACACTTTGCGCTGGGCGGTTATGCCGTATTTATCAGCACTCGCAGGGTCGGAAATGTAATTTAATTCAATAGTTATGTGTGGAATTTTAGGTTCAATAAACATGTTTTTCGATGATTCGCATCTTGATCTGTTAAAGCACAGGGGGCCTGATGACTCTGGTCTTGAGAAGGTTTCTGTAAATGAACATGTTGTAAGGTTTGCACAGAGACGGTTATCAATTCTCGACCTCTCACCTGCAGGTCATCAGCCAATGTTTTCAGATTGTGGAAATTATATGATAATTCTTAATGGTGAGATCTATAATCACATGAAGCTCAGAGAAAAGCTGCCGGCCACAATCAATTATATGGGTCATTCAGATACTGAAACAATTCTTTACTACCTGAGGGAATTCGGAGTTAAAGGAATTCGTGACTTTAACGGTATTTTTGCATTCGCTTTTCTCGATAAGATAAAAAACACACTTCTGCTGGCACGTGATCCGTTTGGAGTTAAACCTGTATATTACTCCATTGCTGATAATTCAGAGTTGATATTCTCTTCCGAGATCAGACCTTTAACTGCGTTGTTGTTGAATACCGGTTTTAACATGGGGGCTCTTGCAACAAACCTCAGATTAAGATACAATCCGGCGCCCTATACACTTCATACGGAGATCAATAAAATTCTTCCTGGTCATTATCTTGAATTTGATCTGAACAGTGAAAAACTTGAATATAAATCTGAATTCTTTATAGAATCACTTCCGGCTTCAATTAAAGGTAAAAAGACTGATCTGGTCAGGGAATATGGTGAGAAACTTGAAGAAGCTGTTAGAAGTCAGCTTTTGGCTGATGTTGAAGTTGGTGTGTTATTGAGTGGTGGAATTGATTCAGCCCTTGTTGCATTTCTTGCAAAGAAGCACTATACAGGCAACCTTAAAGCCTTTACAATTGGTTTTGAAGGAACTAATTCAGAAGATGAAATTGAAGACGCCGCAGAAACAGCACAGATACTTGGCCTCGATCACAAATACCGCAGGATCTCATTCACCAATTTTCTTGAGATTGTCAGAAAATGTACGCAGATTGTAGAGGAACCTCTTGCCACGACCTCCATCATTCCAATGTATTATTTATCAGAACTTGCCTCGGCAGAGGTAAAGGTAGTATTGACAGGTCAGGGAGCAGATGAACCTTTAGGGGGGTACACACGTTATAAATCAGAATTGATCAGAAACAAGGTCCCCCGGTTTATGCAAATAAGATCCGTCCCTTTTGGCTTGAGCAAACTAATCAGGAATGAAAATATTTCAAAAGGAATAGATTCTTTTGTTATAGAAAATGAAACAGACCGTTTTCTGAAAGTTTGGGAGGTATTCAATACCAGAGAGATAGAAGATTTAATATCTGTAAGTGAAAATCTGAGCTATACACAGGTTGAATACTTTTATAATATTCTGAATTGTGGCAGTAGAAAAAATTCAGTGGAAAGGATGATGGCTCTCGATACAAGGTTAAATCTTGCAGATGACCTGTTGAATTATACAGATAAAATTACTATGAATTTCGCTCTTGAATGCAGAGTGCCATTGCTGGATCTCAATCTGGTAAGGTTCATTGAGTCGTTGCCGGTTGAACTTAAACTCAATATAAGCGGGGGCAAAATAATCCATAAACAATATGCTCAATGGATTCTTCCTTCAAGAATAATAAACAGGAAGAAGAAGGGATTTATGTCACCCACAAATAATTGGTTTAAAGATGAGGCAGAGAGTATAAAGGACATTCTGCTTCAAAAGGGTACAAATTTTTCAAAAGTATTCAGACAATCTGTTGTTGCAGAGATAATTAAGCAGCATCAGCTTGGTTTTAACCAGGAGAAGAAGATATTTCTGCTGCTGAGTATCTGTTTCTGGCTGGAGACATGGAACGGGAATGATGCTCAATATCCTGATGCCCGGGCAGCTGATGTAATGGAAAATGCAAATATTTCACAACATAATTAAATTAACCTCTTAATTAAATTAACCCCATAATTAAATTAAACCCCTATGAAAAAAGAGCAAGTATACGTAAAATGCAATATTTGTGGATCTGATGATTATGATGTTCTCTTTGATGAAGGTAAAGCTCAGATTAACAGAATCGTACAATGCAGACATTGTGACCTGATCTACGCAAATCCTCAGACTGATAATGTCAGCGATGTAGAGGTCAGTTATGCACTCGCTGATGAATGGTACGGGAAAGATAGCAATGATATAGTCCTGGGAAAGTACAACCCTGAAAACCATCAGTATCTTAAGAAGCAATACCTTCAGTTATATGACTATGGGAAAATCCTTGATTTCACCGACCAAAAGGACAAAGGAAAATTCGTTGAAGTTGGATCGTATGCGGGGATTTTTCTAAATGAAGCGAAAAAACGCGGCTGGGAAGTAATAGGTATTGAGCCACTTGAGATACCAGCTCTCTATTCAGAAAAGGAGTTTGGCATAAAAGCTATCAGGGAATACTTCGAAGAAGCCGAACTTGAACCAAACAGTGTCGATGTTGTAGTTTCCTGTCATGTTATTGAACATGTACACGATCCCGGTGCCTTTATCAGAAAAGCATCAAAGCTCTTAAAATCAGGCGGTAACCTGATTCTTGAAACTCCTGCTTACGACTCTCTTACATTCAAATTGCTCAGGCACCACGAACGAAGTATAAGGTGTGACGGTCACATTTATTTCTTCACAAAAAAGTCACTTTCCACCCTTGTTGAAAAAAATGGCTTCAAAGTAGTAAAACATGAGAAAGTAGGGCGAACACTTACCCTCGACAGGTTGTTTTACAATTTAGGCATTATCACAGGCAAAAAGGTGTTTTTTTCAAGCATGTCAACAATACTTGGTCTCAATAAATACGTGGTAAGATTAAATATGCGTGACATGCAGCGTATTTATTGTCAGAAGAACTAATCAGGCGTGATGTTCACTGAAATAAAATAAAATAAATTATTATGAGCGGATCTTATCAACTTCAGAATTTTACCAGGAACAGGGAAACGGAAGTGACCAGACTAAAATCACAGGTAGAATTATTTTTCGATAAAGAATTTGACCTGTACAAAAAAATAGGATTGAAAGACGGAATGGACATAATTGAATGTGGTAGCGGTCCCGGATTCCTGATCGGCAATATACTCAACAGGTTCCCTTCATGTAATGCCGTTGCCCTTGAGATAGACCCGTTTCTGTTTTCCGTCCTTAATGAAAACTCACTTTTAAACGGGAAACAGATCTATAGGGCTGTGAATGAATCAATTTACAGTACCGGCCTACCTGATGAAAGTTTTGATTTTGTTATTACGCGTCTTGTAATTGAACATCTTGAAACACCTCTGGAAGCGCTTTTTGAACTTCACCGGATCCTGAGACCGGGAGGAAAACTGGTGATTGTGAGCAATGACTTTTCATATCATCTCCTTACCTGGCCTGTTATACCGGAACTTGATGAAATGTATAGCGCATACTGCAAATCAAGGTTTTCGGAGGGAGGTAATCCCCTGATCGGACGCCAGCTGCCTGTATATCTTGAAAACTCGGCTTTCAGTAATATTGATTTTGAGATTGTCTCTGCTAACAGTAAAATATCAGGCGATGATGTTTTTCTGAAAGCCGAAAATGTAAATATTTCAAAAAGCCTGGTTGAATCAGGGTTTCTTGATAGGAATACATTGGCCAACCTTGTGGAGAAATGGTTCGCAATGCTTAAGGATCCTCATCATGTTTTTTACAGGCAATTGTTTATAGTAAGCGGGGAAAAGACAGGAAAAACTGAGGCAGGTTTATACTCTGCAGACCTCGAAAATGATCTTAAGGGGAATGATAAAAAAAATTTTACCGGAAAACCTGCAAATCAGGCAGATGCTCAGAAGGAAAAGTTTAATAATCTGATGAAGAAGTTTCAACCTGCTGCCCCTCAGAATAATACATCATCCTTGTCGGGTACTATGGCACTGAAAAATTCCGGTTCTATTACTGAAATTAAAAATGAGGAAAAGAGCATTGAGGGATCTGGTTTATCAGATTTAAGTAAAATTGAATCGATTCTTCTGATAGTGTGGAAGGATATACTTAAGAATGAGTTGATAACAAAGGATGATAATTACTTCGACCTCGGTGGTGATTCTGTTTTGATACCTGAAATTGTAGAAAAGCTAGCTTCTGATTACAATATTAAACTCAGGATACTAGATATGTTCGACAATCCTTCAGTTAGAACGCTCTCGGATTATATTCGAAGAAATAAATTGTAAGACACTGATATACTGTATATTATTAATCTGAGCATTTTAGCTCAGCAGGTTGACATAGATAAGTTACTGTGATGAAAAACGAAGTTAACAAAAGTATCAGGAATACTGATATTGCCATAATTGGAATGTCTGGCAGGTTTCCCGGAGCTGACAACACAACTGCCTTTTGGGATTTAATAAAAGAAGGCAGAGAAGCAATAACTTTTTTCAGTAAGGAGGAACTTCTTGGAAAAGGTGTAAACTCTGAACTTTTAATCAATCCTGCTTACGTACCAGCCGACAGCTTAATAGAGTCTGCAGATAAGTTTGATTCATCATTTTTTGGTTATACGCCCAGGGAAGCTGATTTTATGGATCCCCAGCACAGGGTTTTCCTCGAGGAGTGTTACTCTGCCCTTGAGAATGCGGGATATGACCCGGAAAAGTACAACGGTGATATCGGTGTATTTGCTGGTTGCAGCAGAAATAACTACTGGCTAAAGAATCTTTCCCAGCATCATGAAGTTCTTAGTTCCTTGGGAGAGTTGCAGACAATTGTTAATAATGATAAGGATTTTCTCACTACGCGTGTATCATACAAACTTAATCTGAAGGGACCGAGTGTGGATATTCAGTCGGCATGTTCAACCTCACTGGTAGCCATTCATTTTGCATGCCAGAGCCTTCTGACAAACCAGTGCGACATGGCTCTTGGTGGAGGTGTTTTTGTTAAGACTCCCAGAGGTGAAGGTTATCTTTTCAAAGACGGGAGTATAGACTCCCCAAACGGGCACTGTTATCCATTTGATAAAGAGGCAGGTGGTACTGTATTTGGAGAAGGGGCAGGAGTTGTTGTACTGAAAAGACTTGAGGACGCTATAAAGGACCGCGATTCCATTATCTCGGTAATAAAATCAACCGCAATAAATAACGACGGCTCATTAAAGGTTGGTTATATGGCTCCGGGTGTTACAGGTCAGGCAAATGTAATTTCAAAGGCTGTTGCACTGGCTGAAATTGATCCGGAAACTATAAGTTATATAGAGACACACGGTACAGGTACAAAAATGGGCGATCCGATCGAAATCGAAGCGCTTACCCGCGTTTACTCCGCTACCACCGATAAAAAACAGTATTGCGCTATTGGTTCGGTTAAAGCAAATATCGGTCATCTCGATGCGGCTGCCGGGGTCGCAGGTTTAATAAATGCCTCTCTGGTTCTGAAGAACGGAGAGTTACCTCCTCTTTTAAATTTCACGGCAGAGAATCCCGAACTTCATCTCGGGAAGACTCCTTTTTATGTTAACCGTAAGCTTAAGAAATGGGAGAGTGGTGCATATCCCAGAAGAGCTGCAGTAAGTTCATTCGGAATCGGCGGAACAAACAGTCATGCAATATTAGAGGAATGGATACCTGAGCCTTCTGTTCCATCTTCAAAAAGGTTTCATCTGTTACCTTTATCAGCAAAAAATGATGCAGTTCTCCGGAAAATGTATGAAAATCTTACACAGCATCTGGCTGGCACCTCCGACAGGGTTGAAGACATAGCTTATACTTTGCAGAATGGACGTAAGGAATTCAAATCAAGGGGAATGCTTATCTGGGATAATGCTGGTTCAGAAGACCCGGTTTTCTCTGAATTACCTTTTTTCAAAAGTACCCAGAAGTTAACAGAGCCCGGAACTGTTTTTATGTTCACTGGTCAGGGATCACAGTATTCAAATATGGTCAAAGGTCTCTACGATCACTTTGATACTGTAAAAACTATAATTAATTATGCAAATACACTTCTCAGAGAAAACCATAACATAAATCTGACAGACCTCTTATTCAGCGACACAGAAGAGGAAAAGGATAAGCTAAATCATACTTCATTTGCTCAGCCTGCACTCTTTACGGTTCAGTTTGCTGTTGCAAGTCTGCTGATGGAATTTGGTATCAGGCCTGCAGCTCTTACCGGTCATAGTATCGGAGAGATCACAGCAGCTTGTTTATCAGGGGTTTTCGTTTTTGAGGATGCGTTAAATCTTGTAGCCTGCAGAGGAAAGATTATGCAGGACCAGGTTCAGGGAAGTATGCTCTCAATAAACCTTCCTAAAGAACAGGTCTCTGAACTCCTCTTCGATGATGTGGAAATATCTCTGAATAATGCTCCTAATTTTTGTGTTGTTTCAGGTTCTTTCGAGGCAATTGACCGGTTCGAAAAAGAGTTATTGAATGTTTATCCTGACTGCCGTCTTACACGACTTAAGACTTCTCATGCCTTTCATTCGAAACTGATGGAGCCTGCGATTGAACCTTTTCTTGAGGTCCTCCGGAAAATTCAGTTCGGAAATGTAAATATTCCTTTTATTTCGAATGTTAGCGGAACCTGGATAACAGAAGCAGAGGCTACAAGCCCGCAATACTGGGCTTCGCATATCAGATCGATGGTTAATTTCAGTGATGGGATCTCAGAACTTTTAAAAGATGAAAATAACCTTTTTGTAGAGGTTGGTCCCGGAAATACTCTATCCGTACTACTATCCCAGTTCCCGGCAAAAAACCGTATTACTGCATTATCAACTGTCAGGCATCCTAAACAGGGCTCAAATGATGTTGAGTTTTTTTTGAAAACAGTTGCGGGATATTGGATAACAGGTGGTATAATTGATTGGAATATACTGTATTCCGATGAAGAACGCTTCAGGGTACCCTTGCCTGCTTACCCTTTTGAAAGAACCCGGCACTGGATTGATCCAAAAGTTCAATACAGCTATGAGCCTGCTTCCGGAAATAAATCAGTTTTCAACACCCTCTCTCCTGAGATCAGGCAGCCAATAAACGGACATGCCGTGGTTTCCGGTGAATTTTACCATGACAGACCTTCCCTTGAAAATAATTTTGTTCCTGCTTCAACCGGAATTGAGAAGCAGATTTCTCAGATCTGGGAAGAGTTGCTGGGAATAGATGGTATTGGAGTAACTGATGATTTTTTCCTGCTCGGCGGACATTCTTTACTTGCCACGCAAATAATAAACAGAATTAATGAAGAATTCAATACCCATCTTACCATGGAAAAATTCTTTAAATCACCGACAATAAAGGGTTTATCAGAAATTGAAACTTTTCCCGGGAAGAAAGATAATATTCCTGCTGAAATAGTCATTACTGATTACTCTTCTGAACTTTCATTGTCAAAAAGTCAGGAAAGACTCTGGATTGTAAATCAGATTGATGGAAATAATCCTGCATATAATATTTCTTTTACATATGTCCTAACCGGATCTCTTGATAAAGAGATATTTCAAAAAAGCATTCAAATGCTGTCAGACAGGCATAAAATCCTCCGAAGCTATTTCAGATCGGAAAATGGAGTACCTGTTGTCCGGGTGGATAATGATTCAGCAGTTCATATAGCCGAAACCGATTTTTCTGAATTTTCTCATTCCATGATCGATGATGAAATTCAGAAATTCATTGAAGAAGAAAGCAATAAACTCTTTGATATAGAGAATGGTCCGTTGTACAGGATTTCTTTAGTTAATATGGGAGGTGGACGAACTCTCTTCCATTTTACAGTTCACCATCTGGTATTTGATGGTTGGTCATGGGGGATATTCACAAAGGAACTTCAGGAGATTTATAACCATCTTATCACTGGTACTAATTATAAACCTGATCCTCTTTTGATCGATTATTTTGGGTATGTGAAGAGTGAAAAAACCGACAAACAGGCAAAACACAATGAGGCACGTGAATACTGGAAGAAGAAACTGGAGGGAATACCGGAACATATAAATTTCCCGACAGATTTTAAAAGAAAAGATACTTTGTCGGGTCTTGGAGGACGGGTACCATTAAGTATCCCGAAAGAGATTACTGATTTAGCTAAGGAATTATCAGTTAAGGAGAGTGTTACTTTATATATGTACTTCCTCACTGTTTTCGGTTATTTACTTAGTCGTTATTCCGGTGATAATGACATTTGCATCGGCACTCCCGTAGCAAACAGAACTGGTTCGAAATTTGAAAAACTGATAGGTCTCTTTATTAATTCAATTGTTCTCAGAGTTCAGATCGACGAAGAATTATCCTTCAGAGAGTTGTTGAAAAAGGTAAAAGAAACATCCCTCGAAGCACTATCTAACCAGGAATTGCCTTTTGAAGATCTGGTTGAAACATTGCACCCTGAAAGGATTGTGAATATCAATCCTTTATTTCAGGTTATGTTTGCATGGCAGAATCTGCCCAGATCACCATTGGCTCTTCAAGGTATTACGGCTGAAAGAGTTATTCAGAAAGAGGGAGCATCTCCACTTGACCTTACATTCTATGCCTGGGAAGAGGATGGATCTGTTTTCGGTGAATTTGAATTTAGTAAGGATATACTCAAAAGAGATACCATCGAAACTTTTAAAGACAACTTCAATGCATTATTTTCTGAGCTCCTCCTGAATCCGGATTTGCCCCTCAAAAATATTTCTATCTTATCTGAGTCTGAAAAAGAGAGGATCTGTGAATTTAATAACACTGCGACACCTATCCCAGATTTACGACTACACAACCTGTTTGAGGAAGCAGTAAAAGTGTATCCTCAAAAAGAGGCAGTACTTAATCTGGCTTCAGGCAATTCCCTGAACTATTTAACTCTTGAATCAAAGGCAAACCAGCTGGCAAGTTACTTGCAGAAAAAAGATTTCAGAGTTGGATCAGTAGTCGGAATAAGTGTGGAACGTTCTGAATGGATGATAATTGCTGTGCTGGCAGTTTTAAAAGCCGGTGGAACATACCTTCCATTGGATCCGGCGTTCCCAGATGATAGATTGTTTTATATGCTCGAGGATTCAGGTGCCACATTTCTGTTAACAGAAGACCGTTTCAAAGAGAGATTTAACGCTGTTGAAAAAACAATGATTCTGTTGGATACAGAAAGAAGCAGAATTGAAAGTGAAACTGAAGGGCATATAAGTTCTGAAATTAATGCAGAATCAGTTGCCTATATGATCTACACTTCAGGTTCTACAGGGAAACCGAAAGGAGTGAGGGTTCATCATCGGGCTATAGTAAACTTTATTTGCAGTATGAAAAAGAAGCCTGGTCTGACACTTGACGACAGATTGCTGGCTATTACCACACTATCATTCGATATCTCACTTCTGGAACTGTTCCTGCCTCTGTCACAGGGAGCCACAATCTATCTGGCGCAATACTCACATGTAACAGATGGTGAGGTGCTTGCAAGAATGCTTGAGGATAATGAAATAACTGTCATGCAGGCTACACCAACAACCTGGTCGATACTTTTAGGAAGTGGCTGGAAAGGAAGAACAGGTCTCAAAGCCTTATGTGGAGGCGAACCGCTTCAATCTAGCCTGGTCAGAGACCTTATCGGAAAAGTGGGTGAATTATGGAACATGTATGGACCTACAGAAACAACTGTCTGGTCTTCATGTGAACAGATTACCGGTTTAAATTCAATTCTGGTTGGAAAACCGATTGATAATACTCAATTTCATATTCTCCATAACAATCAGGAACAGCCGGTTGGTGTCACAGGAGAGTTGTGTATTGGCGGAGCAGGGGTTTCCAGGGGGTATCATAACAGGGAGGAACTGAATAAGGAAAGGTTCATTATTTATAACGGTGAATTAGTTTACAGGACAGGCGATCTGGGAAGATATCTGGATAATGGTAAACTTGAATTGTTCGGAAGGACTGATAACCAGATTAAACTCAGGGGTTTCAGAATTGAACCCGGAGAAATTGAATTCCAGTTAAGTCAGATTCCCGGAGTGAAAGAGACTGTTGTAAAAACTGAAAAACTCGACGAACAGGATATCAGATTGATTGGCTATCTGAATGTTAATGACTCTTTCAACCTCGACAGATCTCAGATTGTCAAAGCTATAGAGACGAAATTGCCCGCATACATGGTCCCTTCCCTCTTCCAGGTAATGAAAGAGTTCCCAAGGACACTTAATGGCAAGATCGACCGTAAAGAATTACATTATATTACTGAATCTGCTGAACCTGAGGTTGAAAAAGACGATAATTTCTCAGAACAGGAACAGTATTTTTCACTTATTATTCAGGATGTTCTCAAAGTGAACATTTTAAAAAAGAACCAGGATTTCTTCGATCTTGGTGGTAATTCACTGCTTGCTGTCAGTGTTATTAACAAGATCAAGGAAAAAACAGGCTACTCACTTACTTTCAGAGATTTTTTAGAAAACTCAACAGTAAGCCGGCTTTCAAAACTTATCGAAAGCCGGGCGGGTAAAATATCGAGCCCGGTAAATCTTGTTCACATCACAGGTTTCGAACATCTGCCTCTGACAATAAATCAGAAGAGACTTTGGTTAATATCAAAGTTGCAGCCGGGTATCCCGTTATATATAATACAATATACATATAAGCTTAATGGGTTCCTGAATACAAATATCTTCAGGGAGAGTCTTAAGATACTCTTCAATCGGCATAAAATTGTCTTCACCGTTATTCAGGAAGTCGAGGGTGAACCTTTCGGAGCCATACTCCCGGGAGATGTTGAAATAACAACTGTTGATTACTCTGACATTCCAGGGCATGAGCAGAAGAGAAAAATAGATGAGTTGGTAAGTAATGATTCAAAGATTCCTTTCGACCTTGAGAAAGGACCATTATACAGGTTATTTCTGATCATAACTTCACCTGAAGAAAACTATTTCCATTTTAGCATTCATCATACTATTTTTGATGGCTGGTCATGGTCTGTACTCGTTAAAGAGCTAAAAAAGATTTATAACAGTCTGTTGCATGAAAAGGTTATTGATCTGGAAGAGAATGAGTTTCTTCTCTTTGACTATGCTGAATGGGAACGAACAGCACATCTGACGAGAAAAGACTCAAAATCAATCAGGTTCTGGAAAGAGAACCTTGCAGGGGCTCCGGCAACTATCAACTTTCCATATGATTTTCAGAGACGAGAACGACCTTCCGGAAGAGGCAGGCATGTAGAAATGCGCCTTACTGATGACATGTCTGAAAAACTGCGTTCAATCTCCAGAGAAGAGGGAACCTCACTTTTTACTACACTCCTTGGTATATACGCTACTCAGCTTCGACTGTATTCAGGTGAAGATGATATTAATATAGGAATGGCAGTTGCACACCGGCCTCACTCAAAACTGGAGAACATCTTTGGGATGCTGGTGAATACCGTAGTGGTACGCATGAGATTCGGGAAGGATGAGTCATTCAGAAATGTAATGCATAAGACAAGTGATGCTTCGCTTAACTCAATTGCTCATCAGGATGTTTCCTTTGAAAGCATTGTTGAAATAGTTAATCCTGAACGTCTGCCTAATATTAATCCCTTATTTCAGGCAGCTTTCGTATGGCAGAAGGATAGTGAGATTCCGGTTGAACTTGAAGGAATAACCAGCGAAAGAATTACAGGAAGAGAGCGGACCACACCATTTGATCTTACACTTTATTTATGGGAAACAGATGGTGTAATACTTGGTGAAATTGAATATGCCACCGATTTGCTTTCACATGAGACAATTATAAGATTCAGAGATAACCTTCTGAATCTAATAAGAACAGTTATAAAAAATTCACAGGTTCGGGTTGATACCCTTCATTTAATCTCAGAAGAAGAGATTCACCTGATTGATTCCTATAACAACACAAAAAGTGATTATCCCAGGGAGAAAACTATAATTCAGCTATTTGAAGAACAGGTCGCTCTGTTTCCGGATAAAACCGCACTTGTATTTAAAGACACTTCATTTACCTACAGTGAACTAAATAAAAGATCTAATCAGCTGGCACGCACATTAAGAACAGCAGGAGTAGAAAACAACACCCCTGTTGCACTTCTTTCCGATAAGTCAGCAGATCTGATCGTAGGAATACTGGCGATACTTAAAGCCGGTGGAGGTTATGTGCCGATTGACCCCGAATACCCTGTTGACCGGATTAACTTCATTGTTTCGGATTCAGGTTGTAAACTTCTTCTAACTCATAAGCGGCATCTTGGAATTCCGGTAGGGGGTATTAGGAAGCTGAGTATCGATGATGAAAATGCATACCATGAGGAAAACACCAATCCGGAGCGCATTAATACCTCTGCTTCACTCGCATATATAATGTATACATCAGGTACTACGGGAAAACCCAAAGGCAGTCTGATTCCTCAGTATGGTGTTGTCCGTCTTGTAAGAAATATAAATTACATGGATCTTACCTCCTCCGACAGGATTTTACTTACAGGAGCCATTGTATTCGATGCAACCACTTTTGAGATATGGGGAGCCCTGCTTAATGGTGGAACCTTATATGTTGTTGAAAAAGAATCTTTCCTTAATCCGAAGACACTGGGTAAGGAACTTCATGATAATGATATCACAATCCTCTGGCTTACTTCTGCACTGTTTACCCAGATTGCTGAAGCACGACCTGATGTTTTCGGAAAACTAAAGTATCTTTTATCGGGAGGTGATGTTTTGTCAGCAAACCATATTAACAGGGTTCGTTCTTTAAATCCACAATTAAAAGTGATTAACTGTTATGGTCCGACTGAAAATTCCGCATTTTCAACCACCTATCTGATTGAGAAGGATTTTGCTTCAAATATTCCGATTGGAAAGCCCATATCAAACTCAACAACATATATTTTCGACAGGAACATGAACTACCAGCCAATAGGAATAATTGGTGAATTGTATGTTGGAGGTGACGGACTTTCCCTGGGCTATATAAACAGGGATGATCTTAATGCTGAAAGTTTTATCGAACATCCTTTTAAACCGGGTAAACGTCTTTACAAGACAGGTGATTACGCCCGATGGCTGCCTGATGGTAATATTGAATTTCATGGAAGAATTGATAATCAGCTTAAAATAAATGGGTTCAGAGTGGAACTCGGAGAAATAGAATCCGTCATCTCTACACTGGATGGCGTAATTGAAACTGTTGTAAAACCTGTTAAAATTAAGGAAGGTGATAAAAGACTTATTGCTTTCCTGAATGTTCAGGATTCTTTTAAAATGGATATCCGTACACTTAATAGTATGATCAGGGAGAAGCTGCCCGCTTATCTTGTCCCTTCAGTTTATAAACTCATGCATGGTTTTCCTGCAACAATAAATGGTAAAACTGACAGGGGTGCCCTGAAGATGGATGCTGGAGAATCGTTTCAGACAGAAATACATGAAAACGGGAACTTTAATCCGGGTGAAAAAATAATCTACAATATCTGGAGCGAGGCTCTTAAAACAGAAGATATTGCATTAACAGATAATTTCTTTGACATCGGGGGAAATTCATTACTGGCAATCTCAGTATTTGCAAAAATAGAATCAGCATTTAATGTTGATCTCGGGTTG
>JANNKF010000274.1:0-7401 GCA_031396165.1 Bacteroidales bacterium
GACGGTAGAGTTGCTTATCTGCTTGCGCACGTGAAGCCCTTACTGCCGGACCCTTGCGCATATTGAGTATGCGAAACTGAATACCGGTGGCATCGATATTTTTCCCCATCTCGCCGCCAAGTGCGTCAATCTCTTTGACTATATGTCCTTTCGCCTGTCCGCCAACTGCTGGGTTGCACGACATAAGCGCCACTGCATCGAGATTTATGGTGAGCAGCAACACTGTGCAGCCCATGCGAGCTGCCGACAACGCTGCCTCACATCCTGCATGTCCTGCCCCGACAACTATTATGTCGTATTGCTTGTCATAAGCAACCAATGCTTTCTCCTGTGCTACATGTTTGACCTCGATAACATCCACCGAATATACGGCGAGTTACAGCTGATTTCAGCAGTTGTTTCACGTGAAACATGTATTACTTGCCAACACAGAACTGACTGAAAATAAGATCCAGAATATCATCGGGGGTGGTTTCTCCGGTAATCTGCCCAAGAGCATGAAGCGCTTCCCGCAAATCAATTGCGAGCAGTTCATCTGGCATAGCAACGGCGCTATGCTTAATGAAATCTCTTAGCAACAATTGAACCTTTTGCAGAGAGTCTCTATGCCTGGACTTTGAAAGCAGAAGCAGTTCACGGCTATCAACTGCTTTCCCGTGAAGAAACGTTTGAGATACTGCACTCTTCAATTGCTCAATTCCAGCAAGGGATTTAGTGGAGATTGTTACCGTGCGATAAGAGCAAAGGTAAGAGGGAAGACGAAGCTCGGTTGCGAGATCAGTTTTGTTCAACACTAAAATAACATCGGACTGTTTAATGGCTTCAGCAACAAGCTGATCATCTTCGTCAAAAGGGCGGGATGCGTCCAAGACATACAGTATAAGATCCGCTGAATTAATCCGATTAAGAGCGAGAGTGATTCCCTCGCGTTCCACAGGGTCCGCTGAGATACAAATGCCGGCAGTATCGAGCAATTTCACCGGCAAACCATCAAAGCTGACAACCTCTTCAATCAGATCACGGGTTGTACCGGGAATGGCAGTCACGATTGCCCGCTTTTCCATGAGCAGTGTATTCAGAAGACTTGATTTACCAACATTAGGTTTGCCGGCTATCAAAACGCTTACGCCTTCACGGATAACCCTGCCCTCTTCAAAGGTTGCGAGGAAATTATCGACAATAGTAAGGGCACTACCAATCTCACTAGAAAGGCGGTCGGAATCAACTGCCCCCATATCTTCATCGGGGAAATCCACATATGCCTCTACTAGGGAAAGCGCCAGGCGAATATGATCGCGGACGGTGAACATTGCTCCGGAGAGAGCACCGGCGGACTGGAGTCTTGAAATAGCAACCGCAGATTCGGTCTTTGCCCTGATCAGATCAATGATCGACTCTGCCTGCAGTAAGTCGATCCGGCCATTTAAAAAGGCTCGCCGAGTAAATTCGCCGGGCTCAGCCAGACGTGCTCCGCACTGTAAGATGGTTGTCAGCACTTGCTGCAAAATCAGCGTGCCGCTATGACACTGAATCTCAACGACATCCTCACGGGTAAAACTTCGCGGAGACCGCATATACACTGCAAGAGCTTCATCGACAGACATTGCAGTATCAGGAGAAACAATCTTTCCATAATAAAAACGGTGGCTCAGAAAGCCACCGTCATGATTTCGTTTGAAAACTGTCTTGAGAATGGTGAGCGATTCAGCGCCGCTTATTCTGATAACCCCTATCCCCCCCTCGCCTGGCGGAGTGCTTATCGCTGCAATGGTATCCTCAAAGTACATGAGGGATCAAGCCTCCTTAAGAGTCCTGTTGATATAAGCCTGCTGGGCAATGGTCAGGATATTGTTGACAAGCCAGTAGAGAACAAGTCCTGAAGGGAAGTTAAGAAACATGAAAGTAAAGACAACCGGTAATGCAAGCATCATTTTGGCTTGAACTGGATCCATGTTCGTAGGTGTCATCTTCTGTTGAATAAACATGGTGGCCCCCATGATTATCGGGGTAACGTAATATGGGTCCTTTGACGACAAATCCTGAAGCCAGAAAATAAAGGGTGCATGACGCAGTTCAATTGAAAACATCAGTGCTTTGTAAAGACCGAAAAAAACAGGAATCTGCACGATCATGGGAAGACAGCCGCCGAGCGGATTGACTTTATGAGTCTTGTAAAGCTCCATCACTGCCCGGTTTAAACCATCACGGTCATCCTTGAATTTATCCTTCAATTCCTGCATTTTTGGCTGAAGCTTTTGCATTTCTTTCATCGACTTATAACTTTTGTGCGTAAGTGGAAAGAATAGAATCTTAAGAATCACGGTAATAGCAATGATCGCAAGTCCATAGTTATGAACATAGCGGTAAAATAATTTTAGAGAGTGCAGCAATGGTTTTGCAAGGGCAGCAAACCATCCTAGGTCAATAGCCCTTTCCAGCTCAACAGACTGCGACTTAAGAATATCAATATCCTTCGGCCCAAAGAACAGGTTACAGGAGAAAGTAGCGGTTTGACCTGGATTAACATCCATTTTTTGACTGGATACTTTCTGGTTAAGAATTCCGCTCTGATCCTTAAGAGTGACTGTCGAATTAGCAGCATCCTTGACAATGATTACATTGAGGAAATATTTATCTCCAAAACCACTCCACCTTAATCCCTTATCATAAACCTTTTCACTCTTTGCAAGATCAGCAATAGAATCAAAAAACACACCAGCAGTGGAAAGTGTTGCGGGACCGTACACTTCATATCGGCCATCGTCATTTTTAGGTTTTGCTACAGGATTGAGCAGATTTAACTGTATCTGACCGGAAGCTGGTTGACTGGTATTATTTACGATTGATTGCTCAAGCGAAATTGAATAGTTACTACCATTAAATGAATACACATTCTTAATTACGATGCCATTTGAAGTTGTGGAAGTAAGTTCAAGTGTTTTGCTTTCAGCTCCGGTCAAAGTCAGACGATCAGTAGATGTTGTGAAGTTGACATCGCGGTCTGTGAGAAAACCGGGATATTCGCCCACCAGAGTATTACCTGCATGGCTAGTATGATCGAAAAGAACGATCTCCTTACCACCCGCCCCGGCTACATCCTTATATTTTTTCAGAACGAATTTTTTAATTGCACCGTTACGAGTAGATATTACGGTTGAGTAGACATCATTTTCAACGATAACATCTTTAGTTTGCGTGAGTTGGGTAGAGACAGTAGAATCTGTAGAAGAAGATACTGTAACTGGAAGGTTGGCAACCGTACCAAGAGGAGCAGCAGAAGTTTGAGATAATTCGTGCTTTTGCTGGGTCGCTTTAGGTTGCGGAAATAGAAAGGTGTAACCATACATTACCGCTATCGAGAGCAGTACTGCTATTAAAACGCGTTTTTCCATAAAGCCTCCAAATCATCAATGAACAGGATCATACCCGCCCGGGTGGAAAGGGTGACATTTAGCAAGACGAACCAGTGCTTTTATAAAACCAAGCATAAGGCCGTATTTCTGAAGAGAGAGAATTGAATATTCTGAACAGGAAGGATAAAATCTGCAGGAAGTCCCTTTTAGCGGTGAAAGGAAACATTGATAAAAACGTATGATCGCAATTGTCAATCTAGTGATTGTTTCGCTGACCCATTCGGCTGAGTGCATTGGCTAGTTCCTGACAAACTTCGGTGTAACAGAGGGCTCCTGCGCTGCTGCGTACTATTATGTTACAGTCAGATACAGGGAATTTTTCCAAGTTGTTACGGAAAAATTCCCTGATGAGTCTTTTCCAGCGATTACGGATGACAGCGTTGCCGACTTTCCTGCTGACTGTAACACCAAGCCTTAAACATGACGCACCTGGTTGCCCAATCAGAATTATAAAATTAGGTGATATCCATTTACTGGCGGCAGTTGCCAGTCTAAGAAAATCGACTCGTTTACGTAGACGGACTGATTTGTCAAAGGCAAACATAAAATCAACAACTTGAATACATTATTTAGATGAAATAGAAACAGAAAGTCTCTTTCTACCTTTTGCTCTGCGGCGCTTTATTACAAGACGACCATTTTTCGTAGACATCCGCACGAGAAAACCGTGTGTGCGTTTACGTGAGATATTGCTAGGCTGAAAAGTGCGTTTCATATATTACTCCTGAAAATTGATCTCTAATTTATTTACTTAAATAAGATTTTTACTCATATATGCCCTGCTTTGTCAACCTTTATTTTAAACATTGCTAAAGAATTGACCTTGCAAATATAAATACGCTCTGCTAATCTTTAATACCTTACAGACTCATATATGTACCTAATTATCTGATTTGTCTATGTTTTAATGTACAACCAGTTATCAACATCTGTTGATAACCTTGTTAATAACTACAACTGTTAATAAAGGCGTTGCTTATATAATATTTACCTGATAGCAGCAATAGACAACCAACAACAATGAATCACCCCGCAGCAAGTAGCGGGGTAGCTGCAATCGTAGTTGATTCAACAATCGCCCCAAGGGGCGGGGAATATGACCCTCAGAGATTTAATAAACTGGAAATTCAAGAATGAAGCAGATCTGGTCAGAAGTAAAACACAAAATCGAACAGGTTCTTACCCCCCTGTCATTCAGAACCTGGATCAAACCAATAAGATTTATCGACATTACAGAATCGATGATTATTCTTGAAGTGCCGAATGAATTTCATAAAAATGAGTTAAAAGAAAGATATCTGTCTCTGATAAAAGACGTTGTTGCCGGACTTACTGACAGTAGTTTAGAACTGGAAGTGAATGTTTCCGAGCTTTCTAATGAACCTGAGAAAACAACTTTACCAGTCGTCGAAAATCCGCTTGTAATTTTAACTAAAGAGAAAACTAAAACGTCATCATTTACAACATCTCTGAACGCCAGATATACTTTTGACACATATGTATGCGGAGCAAGTAACGAATTTGCCTATGCAGCATCACATGCAGTAGCCGATAACCCAGCTATTAAATATAATCCACTTTTTATTTATGGTGGCACCGGTTTAGGTAAGACGCATCTGATGGTCGCTATCGGCAATCAGATACTAAAAAATAATGCTGAAGCTAAAATCTGTTACTACACTTCAGAAACGTTCATGAACGAAATGATCAACTGCATAAGGCACAAAAAGATGGAGGATTTTCGTTCTAAATTTCGTAATGCTGATGTTCTGCTAATAGACGATATTCAATTCATGGCCGGCCGTGAAGCAACAGAAGCAGAGTTTTTCCACACATTCAATGCACTTTATGAATCACATAAACAGATAGTAATTACATCTGACAAGTTTCCAAAAGAAATACCAGGACTAGAAGAGAGATTAAGGTCAAGATTTGAATGGGGCTTAATTGCCGACATACAGGCTCCTGATGTTGAAACAAAAGTTGCAATTCTGAAGAAAAAAGCTGAAATAAATAAAATCGAACTGCCGGACGACGTTGCCTTTCTGATCGGTTCCAGTGGTGCAAGTAATATTAGAGAAATAGAAGGTATGCTTATACGCATCGGCGCATATGCAAGCCTTACTAAAAACAAGATAAATATCACCATGGCAAAAGACATACTGAAAGATATTATTGTTGATAAAAGCAGAGAAATAAATATAGAACTCATTCAGAAAACTGTTGCTGATCACTACAAAATTAAATTGACAGATATGAAATCAGAAAGAAGGCTGAAAACATTCGTAATCCCTAGACAGATGGCTATTTATCTTTGCAGAGAATTAACCAAAGCATCATATCCAGAAATAGGCGATAAATTCGGTGGTAAAGACCACTCTACCGTAATTTATGCAGTAAAGAAAATAAGCTCAATTATGAATGATAAACCTGAGATCTCAAGCAGTTACGATGCGATAAAACGTAAACTGTTAACTTGATCTAGCAACCTGTGGATAAACGCAACTACCTGTTTAAAATTTTATGGTCTGTGTAAAAAAATAAATTTAACAGCTTTACACATCAAACTTATCAACAAGTACTTGTTAATTAATTCAGCATGTTAACCGTAAGTTTAACTTTTAAACAGCTCCTACTAATACTACTAGAAAAGATTACAATATATATAAGAAACAGGAGGGGGAATGGAATTTACAATCGACAAAGATACTTTTGTAAAGGCACTTCAAAAAATCCAGGGAATCGTCGAACGGAGAAATACAATGCCTATTCTCTCCAATGTACTTATTGAGGCATTGGACGATTCGCTTATATTAACCGCAACAGATCTAGAAGTAGGGATGAAAAGCAGATATCAGGCTAAAGTTAATACTAACGGCAAAATTACCATTTCTGCAAAAAAACTTTATGAAATTATACGTGAATTGCCGGATGAACAGATAAAGTTTTCTACCAGAGAAAATGATTGGGTCGACATAAGTTGTGGCAAAGCCAAGTTTAATATAGTAGGTCTTTCATCAGATGAATTCCCGTCATTTCCCAATATAAATGAAAATGGTTTTATATCGCTTAATTCAATAACTCTTGCTAAAATGATAGAGCAAACCTCATATTCTATCTGCAATGACGAAACTAAGTATAATTTAAATGGAATACTTTTCAAAGTATCAAATGAAAGTGATGAAAATATATTAAGATTAGTTGCTACCGATGGTCATAGATTATGTGTTGCAGAACAAATAATCGAAGCTGCATCATTTGAAATGCTAGATAAAGGTGTAATATTTCCAAAAAAAGGAATTATTGAACTAAAGAAATTGTGTGATGAAGAAATAAGTGACATAAAACTCGGCTTTATAGATAATAGTGCAGCAATTGTAAAAGGTAATACAATTGTTATTATGAGACTTGTAGATGGTGAATTTCCTGATTACAAAAGAGTTGTACCAATAGGAAATGATAAAGAAATTACTGTAAATAAGGAGTTATTTTTTCACTCACTAAAAAGAATGGCAATTCTATCAAGTGAAAAGTTTAAAGGTATAAAATTCGAAATAACTGATAATTTAATGGAAATATCATCTAGTAATCCTGAATTAGGTGAAGCAAGAGAAGAACTCGAAGTAATATATTCCGGAAGTAAAATAACTACTCGGTTTAACGCTAGATATCTTATAGATGTTCTTAATGTAGTAACGTCTGATAATATAGTGCTAGTTTTAAAAGATGAAATGTCACCAGCCATTATAAAACAGGCTGATACTGATAATTTTCTGTCAGTAATTATGCCTATGCGACTTTAAATAATTTAATCCCTTTATGGTAAATTCTCCGTTGCTTGTGGCGGGAAGATTCATAAAAATATAAGAGGGTCTCTCCATTAACAAATAAAGTATGGAGAGGCCTTTCGTTTTATATAGGTATGATTCTTAAAAATATTAAAATAAGAATGTTCAGAAATATAGAAGAAGCCGATATTAAATTTGGT
>JANNKF010000295.1:0-10717 GCA_031396165.1 Bacteroidales bacterium
GTGAGATAGGAAGTCATATATTATCAGGGGCTGTAATCAAACCTGCAGTTTTTAAAGAATTGCTGCCGGATGTTGATATTTCCGAAATACCATTTAATGCCAAAGTAACAAAAGACAGCACAATTTTGCTCTCGGAGAAGGGCTCAGTTGCTTTGCCATTTCATGTTCCTTTTATGAATAATAATGGTAATTATATAGCATCATTGGGCCAGATCTGCAGATATTTAGCCTCAAAAGCCACGGAAAAAGGTGTCGAAATATACACCGGATTTGCTGTTGATGAGATATTATATAATGACGGGAAGGTAATTGGCGCCAAAACCAAAGATACCGGTATTGATCATCACGGACATAAACTCGAGAACTTTCAGGCCGGGACACGCATAGAGGCTAAAATCACAATCTTCGCAGAAGGTACACGGGGCAGTCTGACAAAAATGCTAATTAATAAGTATTACCTGGATAAAGATAGAAATGAACAGGTCTATTCGCTGGGGTGCAAAGAATTATGGAGTGTTCCTGAAGGCAATATTGAAGCCGGCAGGACTTATCACACAATGGGTTATCCTCTCGACAATGACGAATTTGGTGGTGGTTTCATTTACGGGTTGAAAGATAATAAGGTGGCTGTTGGCCTGGTAGTAGGTCTCGATTACCAGGACCCCTCTTTCGATGTCCATGATGCAATGCAGATCTGGAAAACAAGTGCTTTTGTTTCCAGAATATTGAAGGGTGGCAAGTTGGTTGAATATGGAGCCAAAACGCTTCCCGAAGGAGGACTTTATGCAATTCCGAAATTGTATGTCGATAATGCCCTGATAGTTGGAGACAGCGCCGGTCTGGTTGCCATGCCTGCTTTAAAAGGCATTCATTTAGCAATCAAATCAGGAATTCTGGCTGCACAAACTATAAACAACGCATTGTTAAACAACGACACCTCTGAAAGTTACCTTAAACAATATGAGACTCTTGTAAACAACAGTGAGATCTACAAAGAATTGTATGCTGTCCGGAATTTCAGACAGTCATTTGCAAAAGGACTGATAACAGGAGGATTGTTATTCGGAACACAGTTAATAACCGGTGGCGCAGGCTTCCTTGGAAGAATGAAGGCACATGCCGACCATCAGACTACAGCTAAACTTAGTGAACTTAAAAAGAAACCTTTTAAAGAACGCTTTAAAGGCAAACTCGAGTTCGACAAGGTACTAACCTTTGATAAGGCGACCGATATTTATCATTCAGGGGTCTATCACGACGAACAGCAGGTAGGACATCTCTGGATAAAAGATCCTGAGAAATTTAATGAAATCAATATAGAACAGTATGGCGCTCCTGAGCAATTCTATTGTTCATCGGAGGTTTATGAGCTTCATATAAACAAAACAGGACAAAAAGAGATCAGAATTCACGCAGAGAATTGCATGCATTGCAAAACATGTGATATCAAATCACCCGGTGAGGCAATTACATGGGTGGTACCGAATGGTGGCAATGGTCCTGATTTTCAAAATATGTAATTAAAAGACAGAAACAATGGCTCTAACTATTATAAGTTTAATAAAGCAGGTTCCTCTTCCAAGTGAAATGAGAATGGGGGAAGATGGATTGATGGACCGTACCAAAGCAAAATCAATTATTAATATCGATTGCCAGTTTGGACTCGAAGCAGGGTTACAACTTAAAAAACAACATCCCGATGCAAGATTGATTGCATGTTCTATGGGTCCGAAATCATTTGAGACAGCGCTCAAAACTGCTGTATCGATGGGATATGATGAAGCTTATCTCCTCTCTGACAGGAAACTCGGCGGCAGCGATACATATGCTACAGGTCTGGCAATTTCAACAATGCTTAAATATCTGGGTTTCAAAAAAGATTCCAAAGATCTGTTTATTATACTGGCAGGAAGACAAACCAGCGATGGCGATACTGCTCACGTACCATCACAAGTAGCGGAAAGCATAGGAATTCCTCAGGCAACATTTGTAGAGAGTGTTAAATCTGACGGATCAGGTTTTGTAACCGCCAGGAGGATAATAGAAGGTGGATATCAGTTATTGAGATTACCTATGCCTTGTGTTATTTCACTTACCCCAACCGGGATCCCTCCACGGAAGCCCTCTCTGATAGGAGCAATTAAAGCCCGTAGTTTAAATATTACTACTTTCGGAATAGATGATATTGGTCTGGGGACTGAAAAAATAGGTATAAACGGATCACCGACAATTGTAGCAAAAGTTGTCAATATTGTGAGTGAGCGACCGCCAATTACAATGTCGGAAGGTCATAATGAAGTTACCCTTGTGGATAGCCTGATAGCAAACCTGAAAAAAGGTGGGAATGTCCTGGAGAAAAAGGAAAAAGCTGTCAAAAAGGAAATCGACCGGCCTGATTTTCCCGATAAGGACTTCAGAAATGGTGCCAGGGGGATCATCACCTGGGCTGAAATAACAAACGGAAAAATAGCCAGACCCTCCATAGAGCTTTTAACCCCGGCACGGAACCTTGCAACACAGTTAGGTAACGATACCAGGGTAATGACATTAGTAATCGGAAAAAATGTCGCCCCTTTTGCTCAAACATTGATTGAGCACGGATCGGATGAGGTTATTCTTGTCGAGGATGAAAGACTGGAAGAGTATCTTGTTCTTCCTTTTTCATCGATTTTTGCACAAGTGATTAAGGAGAAAAATCCGGAGATTGCTCTTTTTGCTGCAACAACATCCGGAAGAGAACTGGCACCCCGAATCGGTATGAAAACCGACAGTGGGGTAACGGCAGATTGCACCGGACTCGAAATAGGAGAATATATTGATAAGAAAGAACAGGTTATTTACAGGCCCATTCTTGAATCGCGGCGCCCTACATACGGTGAGAGTAAACTTGCCACTATTCTTGGTTTTGTCTGTCCTCAGATCTCAACTGCAAGGGCTGGAACATTTGAGGTCCCGAAACGGATTGAGGGAAGACAAGGTATTGTATCGGCTTTCAAACCTGTTTTAAATGAGAAAGATTTTACTGTTGAAATAGTGAAAACTGTCAGAGGTGAGGGAGGAATGCAAAATCTTTTCGAGGCTGAAATTATCGTTGCAGGAGGAAGAGGAACAACTGGTGATAATCTGAATCTTATAAAAACACTGGCAGAGGAATTAACAAAACAGGGTGTAAATGCCGAGTGGGCCTGCAGCCGTCCTGTAGTTGACGAAGGTATCGTAGAGTATGCCAGACAGATAGGCCAGACGGGAAAAACAATCCGTCCGAAGATTTATATAGCTGTCGGAGTTTCAGGAGCAATCCAGCATATAGCCGGAATGAAAGAATCAGAAAAAATTATTGCCATCGATCACAATCCTAAAGCTCATATTTTCCATAATGCCGATTTTGGTATTGTTGGAGAATATACCGATATCCTTCCGGAATTGATTGAACGCGTAAAAGGCGGGTACAGGTTTGGGATTGAAGCGAAGAAAAGTTGAACGGGCTATTATAGGAAAAGCTATTGAGGTTGTATGAGAATCTCTTTCTTTTCCTGGTATAATCTCATACTCTCAAGAATTATGTCATAGGCTTTCTCACGATTCATGAATTGCTCCACAATGACATCTTTATGCTCAAGCATCTTATAATCCTCAAAAAACCTTTTCAGCTCTACAAGGGTATGAGGTGGAAGTTCTGAAAGCTCATTTATATAATTGACCGACATATCATTACCTGCAACTGCTATAATTTTATCATCCCGCTCATTTCCGTCGATCATTTCCATAGCTCCAATAACTTTCGCCTCAACTATACACATCGGATAAACATCAATTGAACAGATAACAAGGATATCCAGAGGGTCATGATCGTCACAGTATGTCTGTGGTATAAATCCATAGTTAGCCGGATAATGGACTGATGAAAATAATACCCTGTCGAGACGAAGCAGGCCGGTATCCTTATCCATTTCATATTTACCCTTTGAACCCTTTGGAATTTCTATTATACTTTTGACAAAAGCCGGAGCATCTTTTCCTGTCTCGATGCAGTGCCATGGATGGGTGCATTGTTTCATATTGAAAAATTATTAATTAAGCCCTGTGTACCGGGTCAGGTGTCGGATTAAATTCTCCTTCCCAGCGGGCAATTACTACTGTTGCAAGGCAATTACCCAGTACATTTACTGAAGTACGGGCCATATCCATCAATTCATCAATGCCAAGAATAATATAAATTGGCCATGTAGGAAGCCCGAAACTTGCCGCCGTTCCCAGGAGTATCACCAGTGACGCCCTTGGAACACCGGCAACGCCCTTGCTTGTCAGCATCAGAGTAAATACGATAAGGAGTTGTTTTTCAATGGGTAAGTGAATACCGCTTATCTGAGCAACAAAAATTGTGGCGAGCGATAGGTATAGGGTTGTTCCATCAAGATTAAAGCTATAACCGGTAGGCATTACAAAAGCAACAATTTTACGGGGAACACCAAACTCCTCCATACGTTCCATGGCAATTGGCAGGGCAGATTCTGAACTTGTAGTTGCGAATGCAATTACAACAGGTTCGGAGACTGCATTTATAAATCTTCGTAAAGGAATTTTGAATAATAATGCCACCGGGAGTAATACGACCAGTATGAAAATGATTAATGAGACATATAGGGTTGCAAGAAGTTTAAAAAGATTGAAAAGTATATCGAGCCCCATGTGCCCTATGCTGTAAGCAATTGCTGCAAATACAGCAAATGGTGCAAAGTACATAATCAACTGGGTAAATTTAAACATTGTCTCTGCCAGCGACTCTGTAAACCTGAGCATAGGTATTCTGTATTTCTCCTTAACCATGGCAACTGCAATACCAAAGATAATACTGAATACAACTATCTGTAAAACCTGACCTTCGTAAACAGACTTCGCAATATTCTCAGGAAAAATATGGAGAATCAGATCAGTTCCGGATGTTACTGGTATTGCAGGCAAATTTGCCTGATTGACAGCTTCCGGAACTACCACTCCAATGCCGGCTTTGCTGATATTAATAGCTAGTAATCCTATGAATAATGCAATAGTCGATACGATTTCGAAATATAATAACGATTTCCAACCCATGCGTCCAACCTGTTTCAGATTTGAATGTCCTGCTATCCCGACTACAAGTGTTGCAAAAATAAGAGGAGCAATAATGGTCTTAATCAGACGAAGGAATATCATGCTTACAACCTGCATTTTGACAGCTACCTGTGGTAAATCATGACCGAATTCAGCACCGAGGATCATACTTATCAGGATCCACGTTGTAAGAGATCTTTTATATATTGCGTAACCAACGATAACCGAAATGGCCATCCATCTGCAGATCATTAAAAAAGTTTTGCCAATACTCAGGATCTCATAGTGATTAACTATGGTTAGAAAGGAGACAACAAATAAGGACAGAAGTAAAAAAAGAATGTACTTCCGTGGAACCTTACTGTTTTTTGTCTTACTTTTTCCGTCAACTTGAGGGGTCGGGGGTATCAGAGACATAAAATTAAATTGTTAGTACCATCACTGCAAACATAATTAAATAAATTGAATGACTCTTACTGCATTGCCTGTTGAGTTTGAATCGGCATCCCTTACTTTTTCTGGTATAATTTCATTCTATCGATGATTATCACAAAAAAAGGGACACGCCTAGACGTGTCCCTTGGATAATTATTTCTTATTAATTGACTAAAAAAGGCTCCAGGCAACTGTAAGACCTGCAAGAACAACTGCTACCATCGACATCAGTTTGATTAGGATGTTAAGAGCCGGACCAGAAGTATCTTTGAAAGGATCACCAACTGTATCGCCAACAACAGTTGCCATATGGCATTCGCTTTTCTTTCCGCCATAATTACCTCTTTCAACATATTTTTTAGCATTGTCCCATGCACCGCCGGCATTGTTGAGCATACTTGCAAGAACAAAACCGGTTGCCATACCACCCACAAGTAGTCCGACAACACCTGGAACACCAAATATAAGACCCATCAGGAATGGGACAGCAATAGCCATAAGTGAAGGAACCATCATTTCTTTCTGAGCACCTGCAGTTGAAATTTCAACACATTTTGCATACTCAGGTTTTCCTGTTCCATCCATTATACCCGGAATTTCGCGGAACTGACGTCTTACTTCTTCAACCATTTTTCCTGCTGCACGGCCAACAGCTTTCATGCTCATTGCACTGAAGAGGAATGCCATCATACCTCCGATAAAAATACCACCAAGTAAAATTGGATTGAAAACTGAGAGGTCGTACGCAGTAACAAAATCTTTTATATTTGAAGTGGCAAGGTTAACAGCTATCTGTCCATCCTTAACTACCGGAACAGTATTATGATAGAAAAGTGTATCACCAATCTGCTTGTAACCTTCAGGAGCTTTGTCAGCCAATCTGGTCAGCCACATTTTAATCTCTTCCATGTAAGCTGCTACAAGAGCAAGCGCAGTAAGAGCTGCAGAGCCTATAGCAAAACCTTTTCCGGTTGCTGCTGTAGTATTTCCTAATCCGTCGAGAGCATCAGTTCTTTGTCTGACCTCTTCAGGAAGACCAGCCATTTCGGCATTACCACCGGCATTGTCAGCGATAGGACCAAATGCATCAGTTGCAAGTGTGACTCCGAGTGTGGAGAGCATACCTACAGAAGCAAAACCAATGCCATAAACACCCATGGCAAAATTTTCGAAGCCGCCTGCAAAACCATAAGCTGCAATAATCCCGGCAACTATAGTTAAAACAGGAACCCAGGTTGAAAACATACCAACAGCCATCCCTTCGATGATTACGGTTGCAGGACCCTGTTGTGATTGTTTGGCGATGCCCTGTGTTGGAGCATTTCCATCAGAAGTATAGTATTCAGTTGCCTGACCGATAATTACACCGGCAACCAGACCTGAAACTGCGGCTCCAAAAACACCCCATGTGATCCAGTCTACAGCAGCCATTATAGCAAGTACAACAAGAATCAGGGCAGAACTTCCGCCAGTTCCCAAAAGAAGGGCACGCAGAAGTGTTTTTGGTGATGCATCTTCTTTTGTTCTTACCATATAAACACCTACAATTGAAAGCAAAATACCAATAGCGGATACCATCATAGGAGCAATAATTGCCTTAATCTGGTCACCCGGTATAATTGAAGGAAGTGCAGCGCCAAGAGCAGCTGTAGCCAGGATTGATCCGGCATATGATTCATAAAGGTCAGCTCCCATTCCTGCTACGTCACCTACGTTGTCACCAACGTTATCAGCAATAGTTGCAGGGTTACGTGGATCGTCTTCAGGAATTCCGGCTTCAACTTTCCCAACGAGGTCAGCGCCTACGTCAGCAGCTTTTGTAAAGATCCCACCACCAACACGTGCAAAAAGAGCCTGTGTAGAAGCACCCATACCGAATGTAAGCATGGTTGCTGTTATCTCAATAAATTTCTGATGTTCATCAGTTCCGGCATTAACAAAAGTCAGTCCAAGAAAATGGAGACCATTTGCCATGTGTTCCGGCGTAAAAATTGCTTTGTTAAGTAAAATGAACCAAAGCGCAATGTCGAGAAGGCCAAAACCAACAACTACAAGACCCATAACAGCGCCGCTCCGGAGAGCAACCTGTAACCCCTTGTTAAGTGATTTTGATGCTGCCCATGCAGTTCTGTTTGAAGCTGCTGTAGCTGTTTTCATACCAAGATAGCCACACAAACCGGAGAAAAATCCGCCGGAGAGGAAAGCAATCGGAACAAATGGGTTCTGTATCCCCATATATGCCAGTATTGCCAATAATGCAACAAGGATTATAAACACCTTGCCCACAACTGTATACTGACGCTTAAGATAGGCCATAGCGCCTTCACTTACATACGCAGCAATCTCCTGCATTTTTGCTGTACCCTGTTCCTGTACAATCATACCCTTGTAAAAGATCCAGGCAAACAATAATGCCAGCAGTGCTGAAACTGGAACAATCCAAAATAAACTAGTAATCATGAGATTTGTTATTAAATTAATTTAAAGGTTTAGAAAATGAAAAAAATTCACCGGTACAAAACTATTATAGTTTTTAAACTAAACAAGAATTTTACTGTTTAAAATTATTACCATTTATCCCCTATAAACAGTTTAACACTTGTTTTATTTATTTTTAACATATTTATCCATCCAGTTCAGGACCTCCCAGTGTTTATGCAGGATAGTTTCCCTCGCAGCATATCCATGACTTTCATTTGGGAGAAGCACAAGTCTGACTGTCGCCCCAAAACCCTTCAGTGCAGCATAGAATCGCTCGCTCTGGATAGGGAATGTACCACTGTTGTTATCTGCGATGCCATGAATAAGCATAATAGGATCTTTAACCTTATCGGCATTCATAAAAGGCGACATACCATTATATATATGTGGTGCATCCCAGTAAGTACGCCTTTCATTCTGAAATCCAAATGGAGTAAGTGTTCTGTTATAGGCCCCGCTCTCGGCAATCCCGGCAGCAAACAAACGGGTATTCGCCAGAAGGTTAGCTGTCATAAAAGCACCATATGAATGTCCGCTTACAGCCACACGCTTTGGATCAGTAACCCCCATCTCAACAGCCCTATTTATAGCTGCCTCTGCATCAGCAACAAGCTGATCAATAAATGTATCATTTGGCTCGCTTCCCTTAACTCCGACAATCGGAAATGCTGCATCCATCAGAACAGCATATCCCTGTGTTACATATACAAGCGCAGAAGCCGGACTTATTCTTGTAAACATATAAGGGGAGCCACTAACCTGCCCAGCCGCTCCGGCATCATTAAATTCACGCGGATAGGCCCATAACAGTGTTGGCAACGGGCCATTCTTCTGCTTATCATAACCTGCTGGCAGATACAGGATAAACGACAGGTCAATACCATCCTTTCTTTTGTACTTAACAAGTTCCTTTTTAACGTCGGCCAGTTGAGGATACGGGTTTTCAAAATTTGTAACCTGTGTCATTTTACCATTTTTCAGATTCCTGATGAAATAATTTGGTACATCGGAGACAGATTGCCTGTTTGTAAGCAAAATGCCCTTATTTATATCTATAATCTCAGAAATTGTCTCATAATATGGAGCTTCAGACCTCCAAAGCCTTGTGGTTTTGCCCGTGCTGATCTCATATTTATCAAGAAATGGTCTGTCGCCCTCTGCAGAGGCTCCCTCGCCGGAGAGAAACATTGTTTTACCTTTATCTGCGAACCTTAGTACATTTCTTCTGTAAGAATTTGGCTGAGTCAAAAATCTTCCGGGATTACCGTACCGGTCATCATTGTTAAGTTCAAAGAGCTTCTTTACAGAACTCAATGGAGCAGAGGGGTTAAATGAGCTTATAACCCTTATCCTTGTCTTACTCAGCCCTTCAGTTATAATTGCATAATCTTCTTTCCCCCAGGTAATTCCCATAAAGCGTTTCTCAGTAGCTATAAACTTCTCAGGTTCTCCGATAAATGGAGGTTCAAGCATATATACCTGATCGTGATACTGCATTTCTTTCTTATAATCACCCCCATCCAATGCCTCAACCCAATATACAGTTGAAGGCTTGTCTGATCTCCAGTTATATGATCTGGGCCCTGGAAGAACTGCATCATAGTCTCGTGGATAGTTCTCTATAAGAGGCTCATTTATAAGCACTTTTACAATATTTCCTTTTAGATCCCAGATCTGCGTAGATGAAGGGAAGCTGTTATAAGGAACGACATATGAGAAGGGCCGGCTAAGGAGAGTAATCATAAAATAAAGCCCGTCCGGCGATGGTGTAATATCGGTAATCATCGACGATTTGCCAATCTTTACAGATTTCGTTCCATCCCAAAGCATAAGCTGTGATTTTGCATAATATTCAAAAAGCATCTCATCAACAGGATCCTTAAGCATATCCTGATATGTTGCCACCTGACCCTTTTTACCAAGGTTTTCCTGTACTACAGGTCCTGAGGGGGTAAGGTTCCGTTCCGGTCTGGTTCCTCTTCCGGGATCTGTTACATAATACAGAAAACTCTTATAATCCGAAAGCCATGTAACCGCGTTCCCGAAAACCATATTTATTCCGGAATCAATTCTGGAAGCTTTCAATGTTGCCAGATCGCATGACCATAATTCTATTGAAGAACCTCTGACATTAGTGAATAGAAATTTTTTTCCGTCAGGAGACCAGAGCGGGAAACCCAGAGCAGGATTTTCAGGAAGCCCTGCAATTTCCCTGGCATTGGTACCATCAATATTTACCAGCTTAAATCCCTTGTTATATGTCTGCCTGCTTGGGCCACTAATTGCAGGATTAATTCTTAAACCAGCCAATTTAAGCTCCTCGGCAGAAAGTTCCTGTATGTTTATCAAAGCAGACCTTTCAATCAGAATTATATTAATATTATCAGGACTCACCAACACTGAAGGAGTCAGTGGGGCATCGACGAGTCTTACAATCGCGTCAGGAGGTAACTGATATTTAAGAGCCTCCTGGGCATTAATGAAAAATGAAAAATATACAAGTGCAATCTGAATAATTATAGCTTTCCTTATCATTTTCATTAGTTTATTAATTGAGTTTATGGTTTCCAAAGATATTAAATTGTTAAAACTGATTTATGTTTTAAAATAGTTATATCAAATATTATAATTATGCCTGAGAATATCATTTGAGTATCGGCAATCAATAATATATATTTAACTACAGCACGGAGATCCCTCGTCCGCCAGC
>JANNKF010000328.1:0-1572 GCA_031396165.1 Bacteroidales bacterium
AGTAGCTTTGCATTCGAACCCGTTACAAAAATCTTTATACCCTGCTCATACATCCGGTTAACAAACTTTTCCCAGTTATTGATATTCTGAATTTCATCGAGAAACAAAACAGGTTCTTTACCATAAACCTCTATATGAAGGTTATAAATATTTTCAAGTATTGAATTATCTGCAATTATCCGTTCATCATCAAAATTGAAATAGCAATATTCCGATTCTTTCAAGTTCATTTTCTCTTTGATGAGGAACAATAAGGATGATTTACCACACCGACGGATACCGGAAATAATTACTACCTGGCTGGTTGCTAAGTATTTTTCCAGTTCAATATCACGATGAATCAGATCTTTCCTGTTGTTAAAAACATCTTTTTGGTCGTACATTATTTCTTTTAAGCTGTCTTTGATCATCAGAATAATTGTTTATTAACAACGAACAAATATATGAATAATTATTCGTTAATAAAGAATGATTTTGGCATTTATTGTGTTGAGTGCCCTTCGACTCCGCTCAGGGCTCGGGCTTCCCGAATACTGAATTATGAATACTGGCAAGAGGTGAGGCGTGAGGCGTGAGGTGTGAGGCTGTGAGCGTTGAACGTTGAGCGGAGAACGAGGCGCAAAGGTTCAAACCCAGGTCGCAGGCAGGCAAAGCTACTAAAAAAACTCCATCGGCTTTATCCGCACGAACTCATGCCACGGAAGGACATTATCATCAATAATTATCGTTTTTACGGGATTGAATTTTTTTTGAAAAGCTACCATTCCTCGTTTATTCCGTAAAAAAGTGCTTTTGACCTCCACACCGATAAGTTTTCCTCCTCTTTCCAGAATGAAATCAACTTCATCGTTGCGTTCACGCCAATAATATAAGGCGATTTCATTTTTCATGGTCTCATTGGCCAGATAGGCCCCGACTGCCGATTCGACTATCCTTCCCCAGGAAGAATGGTCGTTTCTTATTTCATTATAGTTTAGCCTGTGATGAGAGCTTACAAGTGCGTTGTTACAGACTTGCAATTTCGGGCTTGATGATCTGGTTTTTACCTGGGAGGACGAATACTTACTGATTCCTTTTACCAGTCCTGCCTCTTCCAATAGATTAAGATAATGGGCAAGAGTGGTAGTGTTGCCTGCATCAAGGAGCTGACCGAGCATTTTTGTATATGACAATATCTGACCGGAATAAACGCAGCTCAGCTCAAAAAGATTTCTTAGCAAGGCAGGTTTGTCTATGCGTGTAAGCATCAGGATATCTTTAGAGATGCTTGTCTCGACAAGTGAATCGCTGATATACCGTTTCCATCTGTCTTCATCAGTAATCAATGCAGCTGAGCCGGGATATCCTCCGAACCATGCCCAGGTATCATGATCCCATCCGAAAGCCATATGCATCTCTTCAAATGACCAATGGCTCAAAGTGATATTCTCGAACCTGCCGGCAAGAGTCCGGGTGAACATTCCTCGTAATCATATAATCCAGATGCTGCTCTAACTGGGGGAAAGGGACGTGGGCATGAATGACTTCAGACACGTTGCTGCTCCGCTTTATGTTTATTGATGACATCGCTGC
>JANNKF010000339.1:0-12088 GCA_031396165.1 Bacteroidales bacterium
TGTCCCCATGGTGCCATAGCATGGTCGAAAGAGATGAATGACCTGGTAGAGACTTCAACAAATCTGGCCTCTGCAAAATTCGCTGAAAACAATACTATAAAGATCGTTACAACACAAAGAAGTTCGATTGAATCGTCAAAACATGCTGCTGCAGAAATGGTTGAATCGTGTTTAAAATTAGCCGGTGCAGAAGTTGTTCATTCCGACGGGTATCCAGGATGGAAACCCAATATTAATTCTGAAATACTTAAGATTTCAAGGGAATCGTATAAAAAACTATTCGGAAAAGAACCTTTAGTAAGAGCTATTCATGCAGGTCTTGAATGTGGCCTGATATATGAAAAAATAAAGGGAATTGACATGATTTCATTCGGTCCGACTATCAGAGGTGCACATACACCTGAGGAAATGATTGAGATCGGCACTGCCGGTATGTTCTGGGATCTTCTTATTGATGTAATAAAGGGTATGCCTGTAGAAAAGTAACGTATTAGTCTGTTACCAAAGTAAATTCATCTTTGCCTACTCCGCAGACAGGACACATATAATCATCGGGAAGATTGGTAAATGATGTGCCCGGGGCATATCCTTCTGTTGGCTCTCCCTGTTCTGGATCGTAAATATAGCCGCAAACATTACACTTATACCTGTCCATAGTGAAGACTATTTATTCTTTATCTTTCTGACAACATCTATTACTGTTCCATCGACCCATTTTATTGCCGCCACAATATCATCTTCAAACTGAGGCGTTTGTGGTTTCCCGCAGATCTTTTCCGCTTCAGCTTTCAACTCTGCAAGTGTTTTTAACGGAAGGCCGCTGTTTTTCACACTTTCAATAAGATCCTGACGAAGCGGATTAATCGCAATGCCCCTTTCTGTAATAATCACATCGATAAGCTCACCGGGTCCGCAAAGCGTGGTTACATTGTCAACAATTACCGGAATCCGATCGCGGAACAAAGGTAAAGGAAGAATCACATTCCGTGCATGCAGACAATTTTGCCACCCTCCTATTCCATGCAGCAGGTAACCATCTGAATGTGTTACCACATTTCCATTGAAATTCAGGTCAATCTCTGTAGCGCCCAGGATCATTATATCCATCATGCTTGTAAGGTTCCCTTTGGAATGGTAGTTGTAGGCATTAAAAACAGAGTAAGCGATGTGATTGGGATTTTTTTCGATAGAAGCTACAGAATCAAGATCAAAGGCCTGAGCATCAAGGATATACTGCATTTGGCCCTCTTCAAGCATCTTCACCATATATTTAGTGCTTCCTCCGAAACCAAGTTTCGATTTCCACCCCTTCTGTTTAAGAATCTGATGAACAAATACCGCAATTGCAAGTGAAGTACCTCCAGCACCGGCCTGCATTCTCACACCATCTTTCAGAATCCCCGACTTTTCCAGAAATGAGGCAGTAAGGTCGGCTATCAGTAACCTGTCGGGACTCTTTGTAATCTGCGTTGTACCAGAGACTATTTTTTCGGGTATTCCTATCTTATCAACAACCACAACATAATCAACATAATTGCCTTCTATCTCCATTGGAAAACAGGGAAGCTCAACAAGATTATCTGTAACAATGATCACTTTATCGGCGTACAAGGTATCAGCTTTTGCATATCCAAGAACTCCGCATGCTGATGTTCCATTGGTACCTTTTGCATTACCGAAAGAATCTGAAGTGGGAGCTGCCATTACAGCAATATCTATTTTCACCTCACCGTCCTGTATTGCCTGCACCCTGCCTCCATGTGAACGCAGCACAGCTGTGCCTTTCATCTTTCCCTCGGATACATATCTGCCGAGAGGACCATTCATACTTCCTTCAATTCTGTTAATAGTACCATTATCAAGGTATTTGATAACCGGATCATTACAAGGGAATGATGCAGACGGGAACCAAATAAGATCCTTAATTCCCATTGCAGAGGCAATTTCAAATATCTTATTACTCACAAGATCTCCATCGCGTAGATGATGATGTGTTGAGATAGTCATTCCATCTCTGAGACCGCATTTCCTGAGAGCATCCTCCAGTGACCCGACGACTTTATTTCCATCCTCAGGATAATCTGAACAGGTTGGTACGGGAGGGGAATACTTTCTTCCTTCCGGTTTATGTTTCCCTACGCCTTTAAAAGGGATAACAGACTGCCCGTTTATTTCAGTCGGAACAAACCTGCCTGCGGCATTCTTAACAGTTTTGACGGTCATTTTGAAATTTATAACTTATATTCTTCGGTCGTCATTTCCTCCAACCAGTTTTCTTTTAAAAACCCCATCCGAACGGCCAGATCAATAGATTTCAGAGCCCTTTCTACTACAGGAGGATCAATCATTTTGGAACCAAGTGCTACAACTCCAAGACCATTTATTCTGGCTGATTGATAAGCCAGAACTATTTTCTTCGCCTTTTCTATTTCTGTCTCATCAGGTGCATATCCCCTGCGTATGACAGATATCTGTCGTGGATGTATGCACCCCATTCCTTCAAAACCAAGTGATTTTGAAATAAGTACAGTTTCCCTTAATGCCTCCACATCGGCAACATCTGAAAAAACAGAATCAATAGGCTGTATTCCCGCAGCTTTTGCGGCAACCACCAGCCTTGTTCTGGCATAAAGTGATTCATTTCCTTCTAAAGTCCTTTGTACACCAAGGTCAGCTGTATAATCTTCGAGTCCTATTGCAACAGCTACTATACTTTCTGATGATTTTGCAATTGCGAAAGAGTTTTCAACTCCGAGAGCACTTTCAATGATAGGCATCAGAAAAATCTGATTATTAAGATCATATTCTCTTTGGATCCCTTTTATTTCTTTTAGAACGTCATTAATAAAGTCCGGACTTTCGCATTTCGGAATAAGGACAAGATTCACATTATGCGGAATTATATAATGCAGATCCTTTAACCCTCTCTCGCCCTGGTTAATTCTAACCATACGTTCGGCGCCACAGAAATCGATCTGACGTAAGGCATTCCTTACAAGCAACCTTGCTTCATCCTTTTTATCAGGTGCAACGGAATCCTCAAGATCCAGAATTACACCATCCGCAGAATGCAGTCCTGCATTTATCATTAGCGACGGATTATTTCCGGGGAGATAAAGGCGCGAGAACCTGAATCTATCGCGAGTAGTGGAATAAGTGTTTTCAGGCAGAAATTCCGGCAGAAATTCAAGTTCAGTATCTGTTATTTTTTTCACAGCTGCTTCAAGCCGTGCAGAAATAACGAAGGGAAGTGCTCCTGAATCAATTATTTTTACAGAAGCATTTTCTATTTTGAAAAACGCGAGAACATCTTTTATGAGTTTGATAATGGAATCACCATAGAGAGCTTTTACCCTGGAGTTTAGATCAATCCTGATTCCGTCTTCAATTGTAAGTTCAAGGGTTATTTCGCAGTCGGATCTTACTTTCGGTCCCGAATTACCTGTTACAGCAATGGAGTTTTTCATTTTGCCCGTTGGTTGGTTCATCTATACAAACCTACTGAATTTTTCAAACATGAAGCATATCAACCGGGTGGAAGATTCGGATTTATTCAATTCATCTCCATTACTACTTCTTCCTGGAGAACTGATTGTCCGGCAGTTACATTTATTGAAGCTATAACCCCGTCTCTCTCGGCTTTTATTTCATTCTCCATTTTCATTGCTTCGAGGCTGAATAGTTTCTGGTTTTTTCTGACCTCCTCCCCTTTGGTTACAAATATACTGACTATAACTCCGGGTAATGGAGATTTAATCTCTGTTTTAGCTCCCCTTGTTCTCATTTCGATCTCTTTTGACACCTCTTTTACCGGTGACCTTACAATTACCGGGGTTTTTATCTGTTTCATCTCGCGATGTATCTCAACATTGAATGATTCACCATTGACCTGCAGTTTTGCAGTATTCCCATCAACAGATTGAATATCTACTTCATAAAGAGTTCCATTAATTGAGAAGCTGTATTTTTTCATTCTACCGGAATTTCATTGTTATCATTCTGTATCCAAAATGTTCATATGCACTTTATGTGAAATAATTACCTGAAATTACGCATATTATAGATTTTTGAGCTCCACGGAGAATAAGTTTTCGAGATCCGCTGGATAGTTATCACATTACTCTCTTCATCGTGCATCTCATTGAAATGCAGGTATAAAGCCATGGCTATAGCTGCATGAGTATCTTTTTTATTTGATTTATATGATAAATTCTTCTGGGAGTGGGAATCTCCCAAAACCTTTTGTTTCTGATTTTTTTTAAAGAAATCGCGTGCAAAAACTGTGAAGAATTTATAAAGAAGATAGAGTGCCAGCACAACAATTATCTGAACCACCAGCACAAAGACAACCGTCGGTTTGTCGATTAAAAAAAGACTAAAAGTAATAAGTTCAGGAGCCATAAAGATAAATATTACAAAGGAATATTAGAATGCTTCTTCATAGGCCCGGGATCTTTCTTTGTCGCTACGGTCCGCAGTGCCCTTATAATTCTGAATCTTGTGTTTCTGGGCTCAATTACATCATCGATATACCCGTAGCGTGCAGCCTCATATGGGTTTGCAAATTTTTCGCGGTATTCTTTCTCTTTTTCAGCAATATATTTTGCCTTTTTTATGGGATCGGTGATCTCACTTATGTCCTTGCCTTCAAGAATCTCAATAGCGCCGGAAGGACCCATTACTGCAATTTCAGCCGATGGCCAGGCATAATTGATATCACCCCTGAGCTGTTTCGATGACATTACACAGTGTGCTCCACCATAGGACTTCCGAAGGGTTACTGTTATTTTTGGAACTGTAGCCTCGCCATAGGCAAACATCAGTTTTGCACCATGAATGATAATCCCGCCATACTCCTGTCCGCTTCCCGGAAGGAATCCCGGAACATCGACGAGGGTAACAATTGGTATATTGAAGGCATCACAGAATCTTATGAAACGGGCAGCTTTTCTTGAAGCATCAATATCCAGAACACCCGCCAGAAAGTTAGGCTGGTTTGCAACAATACCAACCGGCATCCCTCCCATCCTGGCATAGCCTACAACAATATTCCTGGCATATGCTGCGTGAATTTCAAGAAATTCACCTTCATCAACTATATGATATACAACATCTTTAATGTCGTATGGCTGATTTGAATTTTCAGGTATAATCCCGTTTAACTCATCGGCCTGACGATCAATTGGATCGGCGCATTCAATTATTGGTGGTTCTTCCAGGTTATTCTGCGGCAGATAACTCAGTAATTTCCTTATCAGGAGAAGTCCCTCCTCTTCATCGTCAGCAATAAAATGAGCCACGCCCGATTTGGTACCATGAACCTGCGATCCTCCAAGGTTTTCAATTGAGATATCTTCACCTGTAACTGTTTTGGTGACTTTTGGACCGGTCACGAACATGTAACTGCTTCTCTCACTCATTATTATAAAATCCGTCAGAGCCGGGGAATATACAGCACCGCCCGCACAAGGGCCAAATATTGCTGAGATCTGCGGAATAACCCCTGATGCAAGAATATTGCGCTCGAAAATCTCAGCATAACCAGCCAGACTCCTGACGCCTTCCTGGATCCTGGCACCACCGCTGTCGTTAATGCCGATGACAGGGGCGCCTACCTTCATTGCCTGGTCCATCACCTTACAAATCTTAAGAGCAAAAGTTTCGGAGAGAGATCCACCGAATATTGTGAAGTCCTGAGCGAATACAAAAACAACCCTCCCGTCAATAGTGCCATGTCCTGTTACAACTCCATCTGAAAGAAATTTCTTATCACCCAATCCAAAATCTTCTGTCCGGTGGGTAACAAACATATCATACTCCTCAAAGCTGCCTTCATCGAGAAGTACCAATATCCTCTCCCTAGCGGTCATCTTACCTTTGGAGTGCTGATCCTCAATTCGTTTAAGACCACCACCCTCCCGTGCTTTCTCGCGGAGGTCAATCAGCTGCTTAATCTTTTCCTGACTTTTCATCCAGATAATATTCAGTATAATTCTTTTTTCTTCTCACACAACTCCATCAACACACCTGATGTTGATTTCGGATGAAGAAAAGCAATATCAAGTCCTTCGGCACCTTTTCTGGGAACTGAATCAATAAGCTTCACTCCCATTTTTTCCACATGAATCAGTTGTTCTTCGATTTTTTCAACAGCAAATGCAATATGGTGAATCCCTTCGCCCTTTTTCTCAATAAACTTACCAATAGGTCCATCCGGATCTGTCGATTCGAGCAGTTCGATCTTCGTCTGACCAACCATGAAGAATGCTGTTTTTACTTTTTGCTCTGCAACCTCTTCAATATTATAACACGTAAGACCAAGTACTTTTTCATAAAACTCAATAGCAGTCTTAAGATCAGCAACAGCAATTCCAATATGCTCAATGTGTGTGGGTTTCATAAAATATTTGACTAGAGTTTATAGTGACTAAAGTACAGATCAGAATGGAAATTCTACAGGAGTCTGGATCTCAGATTGCACATTAACAGGCTTTTTGGCAGCCAGATGAATAGGGTTACCATCGACGAAGATAGCCTTATATGGCACAGTCGGACAAGCAAATTCACAATGTCCGCAGCCAATGCAGATTTCGAGATTTAACTCAGGAATCAACAGATTACCCTCATATGGGATCATAAACACTGCTTTAGTGGGGCAACTTTCGGAGCATGCACCACAGGCTGTTTTTTCTGTTTTTACAATACAATTATCTTTTATGAAATTAACCTTGCCGATCTGTGTAAGTTTTTTAGCGTCAAGCATTAGTGGCCGGAGTGCATAAGTAGGACAAACCTCAGTACAAATGGTACAATTGTAAGTACAGAAACTCTTGTGATAATTCATTACCGGCTGCATGAATCCTGTGAGTCCATATTGCTTTATTGCCGGTTCAAGCACACCATTAGGACATGCCGTTATGCATAAAGAACATGCAGTGCAATTCTTATTGAAATCGGCAATTGTCCCGCCACCGGGCGGGCAAACAGCGAATTTTCTATTTTCTTTTACAGTAGAATCCTTCTTAGGTACTGGAGCTGTTTTTATCTGACCCTTAGCCATTTGCGATATACCAAATAAAAAAAGCAGTGAGCCGGCAATTACTTTACGTTTACTTTCGTCGGTTACATGTTTCTTCTTTTTAATATTCACCACTCCATACGAAATAGCTTTATCCTGACAGGTGGTAATACAGTTAAAACAGCCGACACATCTTGATATGTCTATATCGTGATTCAGGAAATCGATACATGATGATTTACATCGCATTGCACACCTACCGCACCTTGTGCAGGCAGATTCATCGAATTTGATCCTCAGGATTGAAACTTTGGAAATCAGTCCGAGAAGTGTTCCAACCGGGCAGAACATGTTACAATAAAGTCTGCCTTTTGTAAGTGACAATCCGCCGACCAGTAAAAAGAAAAATGCCGGAATACCATAAGTAATTAGAGGAAATCCTTTTATCGGAATATTACTAAGGGTATAGATATCAAATTTGCCTAATATTCCGGCAAGGAAATTATTTATTACAACTATTGCCGGCTTTGCTATGAAGGTCATGAACCGTGCAAATATACTGTAAGGATCGAGAAGTGTTATCATATAGATACCCCAGAACATGGTAATTATCAGAGTGATTGCCAGAAGTGAGTATCGTAAAATGGTAAAAGGTTTCTTAAAACCGTACCGTCTGAATTTCTTTTTGATACGACCTCCGATCCTGCTGTTAAGATCCATTCCAATGCCAAGGGGGCAAAGAAATGAGCAATAAGTACGTCCGGTAAGAAGAGTCAGAACGAGTACGGCCAGAAAACCACCTGCAGCTAAGGTTTCCAGGCTGTAAAACTTGATTGCCGACGGGATAAACTGAAGGAACAACAGAATATTGGTGTACTCAGTAGGTATCAGATGTTTGATATCAATAAATAAAAGGAAAGAACAGATAAAGATCAGTGATGAAAAAGCAATACGAAGTCTTCTTAACAGAGGTGAAGTCATCAGCAATTACATTTTAATTCTTTTAATATTGAGGGCTTCCAGATTCATATTTCCGAGACCCATCTTATGAGCTATCGGAATATACTCGATCTTTTCCACAGCCACACCAAGCATCTTTGCTGCTGCAGCATCACCCGCCACCCAATCGGTTGTGAGGATCTGTGATTTCATTAACACAAGATCTTCTTTAGATACGCCCTGCGGGCCGTGCTTAACCATAACATTATAACAATCTATGACATTCAAGGCAGGTTTCTTTTCATATAATGCAAAATCGGCAATACACTGATTAAGGTTGTTTGAATGCCAGTAACCTCTGTCCCAGACCAGTCCCATTGTATTTTTCAAACAGCCAGTCATCCTTGTCGAGTTATGGTCCTTAAGGATGGGAACATTAATAAAAACATCTGTTTCGAGTAGAAGCTGGTGAACTTTCGCCTTTTGCAACTTCACTCCACCCGGGATATCAATTTCCTGGTAATAGCTCTCAGAATTTCCGGGAACTACTTTTGCTCCGGCTGATTTTGCATTCTTTTCAATAGCTGAGTTTTTATAACAATTCACCCAGTTATCGCAGGTATGATCGAAAACATAAACCTCTTTGGCACCAGCCTTAAAACAATGCTCAATAATTCTTTTTATAAGCAAGGGGTTGGTATTTGCTGCCAGTTCGGGGATTACATCCCAACCAATATTTGGCTTTATCAGTACTTTTTGCCCTTTGGTAACAAAAGTACCCATACCTCCAAGTTCCTGGATTCCGAGATCAAACATTGCATCGGGGTTACCGCCCATTATTGCAACCAAGTCGTATTTTTCGGCATTTGGTGTATTAGCCCAAAGTTTATCGTATCCACCAAAACTAAATGCAGCACCTGCGGCCACCCCGGCGCCTACGGATGTCTTAAGAAAATCCCTTCGTCTCATAATCTTATTTGATTTGATTGGTGTGATAATAATGCAAAAGTTCCGAAAAATACAATAATTTTTTAATTATTCCGTAAAGATTGTAAGTAGTATATTCGCATCAGGAAGTTTGTAACCTCTCCTTTCGTGGAATGAATTAACAATCTTCCGGTTTAGTTGTTAGTAAAATGTAACCCCTTTTTAAAGAATGAAAATTATTTCTTACGACTGTTTCTCCGGAATAAGCGGAGATATGAATTTAGGTGCAATGATCGATCTTGGTGTTGACAGGACATATCTGATTAATGAATTGAATAAACTGAATCTTAAAGGATGGGAACTCAATGTTCAGAAAGAACAGAGGCACGGGATCTCAGGTACAAAAGTAACCGTAAAGCAGACAAGGCACGAACATGCTCACAGGCATCTGTCTGATATTGAAAAAATTATTGATGATTCTGCACTTGATAAAAACACTAAAGATCTCAGTAAGAAAATATTCATGAAGATAGCTGTTGCAGAGGCTAAAGTTCATGACATTGCATTAGATCATGTTCATTTTCATGAGGTTGGTGCTGTAGATTCAATTATAGATGTTGTAGGAGCGGCAATATGTTACAATGTACTTAAAGTTGATGGTGTTCATGTATCAACAGTAGAGCTTGGAGGAGGATTTGTAAAATGTGAGCATGGAAAGCTTCCTGTACCAGCGCCTGCCAC
Organism: Bacteroidales bacterium; assembly: GCA_031396165.1. Classification (GTDB taxonomy): domain Bacteria; phylum Bacteroidota; class Bacteroidia; order Bacteroidales; family VadinHA17; genus LD21. The sequence continues at coordinate 9,626 of JANNKF010000339.1, forward strand.
GGCAGAGATAATAAAAGGTTTGCCGGTAAGAAAGGGTGGAGTCGATTTTGAAGCAACGACACCTACAGGAGCAGCCATTCTTGCAGCTCTCGGCACAGACTTCTCTGCTGATCTCCCATTGAAAATTGAAAAAACAGCCTACGGTGTCGGTCAGAAAGATGGACATGATGTCCCTAATCTGTTGAGGGTTTTTCTTGGCGAAACGATATCAGAGGGAGAACCGGGTCATGATGCAGTTCTGCTTGAATGCAATATAGATGACATGAATCCTGAATTTTTTGAATACATATCCGAAAAACTCTTTAAATCAGGAGCATCAGATGTTTTCATCACAAATATTATAATGAAAAAAGGCAGGCCGGGTATTGTGTTGAATATAATATGTGAAACAGAAACGGCTGATTTACTTAAAAATATAATTTTCACCGAATCCACCTCGCTGGGTATCAGATCATTTCCTTTCAGAAAAGAAACGCTCTCAAGGAACTTTGAAACAATAGATACAGTTTATGGGGGAGTTAATATCAAGCGGTCATTTTACAAAGGGAATGAAGTATCGTGCAAGCCAGAATATGACGATTGCCGGCGTATTGCGGCGGAACGAGCCATACCACTTAAGGAAGTATATAACCAGGTATTAACGGAGATAAGGCTTAAAGGTGGTTTAAATAAAACTGTATGACTGAAAATAAATCTATCAAACTAAATACAATTCTGAAAGAACTGGGATCGTTTGCAGTGGCATTCTCGGGTGGTGTAGACAGTTCATTTCTTCTCTATAGGGCTCATAAAGCAGTAAAAACAGGCGTAATAGCAATTACAATCAGGACGCCATATATCCCTGCCCGTGAAATAGTTGAAGCAAAAGAATTCACGGAAAAATTCGGCATCAGGCACAAAATTGTTGATGTTGAGTTTCCTGAAGCAATAAAGCACAACCCGTTAGAGAGGTGTTATCTCTGCAAAAAAACACTTTTCAGCCGTCTCATTGAATTTGCGCTCGAAAATGATCTGGAACATGTTATTGACGGAACAAATGCTGATGACTCAGGAGATTTCAGACCCGGAATGAAGGCCCTGAAAGAGATGGGGGTCAGAAGCCCGCTAATGGAATCGGGTCTTACAAAAAGGGAGATCAGAGAATTATCGAGAACCGAAGGACTCGAATTCTGGGACAAACCTGCCATGGCATGTCTTCTTACAAGGATCCCTTACGATACAGAAATCACTGATAGCACACTTGGAATGATTGAGGCCGCAGAGAATATGTTACTCGAAAAAGGATATCCTGGTTCCAGGGTAAGAGTTCACGGAGATCTGGCCAGGATTGAATGTATACCGGGATTCATGGAAAAAATGATAAAAAATCCGGAAAGGGAGCAGGTAATAACCGACCTGAAAAAAATAGGATTCAGATTCGTATCTTTGGATCTCGAAGGTTACAGAACCGGAAGCTCTAACCCTGAAAACAAAGTAATATGAATATAAAGGAGGTCGAAAAGCTGCTCAATGATGTTAAAAATGGTGAAACCACAGTAGACAAAGCACTTGATGTACTCAAAAATTTTCCATATACCGATCTGGGATTCGCAAGAATAGACCATCACCGTGAGATGAGAACAGGATATCCTGAAATTATTTATTGTGCAGGAAAGTCCGTTGAACAGGTAAAAGAAATTATCAGGGTGATGTCGGAACGGGAAAACAACGTCATCGGCACAAGGGCAAACCAGGAAATGTACGATGCTGTTAAAAGCATAATACCCGCGGCAGTCTTTTATCCAATGGCAAGAATCATCTCTGTGCAAAAGAAAAAACCTGAAACACCTGAAAGCAGCATTGCAGTTATAACGGCAGGAACCTCGGATATGCCGGTTGCAGAGGAAGCTGCAATAACTGCCGAATTGCTTGGAAATAAGGTTGTCAGAATATACGATGCAGGTGTTGCCGGGATACACAGACTTGTCGATAAGCTTCCTGAGATAAGAAGCTGCAGGGTTGTAGTTGTAATTGCCGGAATGGAAGGAGCCCTGGCTAGTGTTGTGGGAGGATTGGTGGATAAGCCCGTGATTGCAGTGCCTACAAGTGTTGGATACGGTGCAAATTTCGGAGGAATTTCAGCTCTTCTGGCTATGCTTACGAGCTGTTCAACCGGTGTAACTGTAGTCAATATCGATAATGGATTCGGTGCCGGATTCTCTGCCAGCATGATTAACAAAATGGTCTGACCTTTTTGTGATGAGTGCTAAATTACTGATCTCCACAGCATACCTGCCACCGGTTGAATACTTCGCATATGTTTCGGTGGCAGAGGAAGTATTAGTTGAAAAAGAAGAAAACTATATTAAGCAGACCTACAGGAACAGATGTTATATTCTTTCAGCTCATGGTCCCCAGCTCCTATCAGTACCTGTATATCTTGGAAGTGTACATAAAACACTTATTAAAGAGATCAGGATCGAT
>JANNKF010000364.1:0-5945 GCA_031396165.1 Bacteroidales bacterium
GTTGCGAGCCGACTACCTCGCGATCGTCACCATCGCGTCTGCGGAGATCGTCAGGTTGATCGTGCGATCGGTGTGGGCGAACGCTGACTTCCTGAATGCCATGGTACACTGAACACCAATCTTCAACTCCATCATCGCTCACCGTGCTCTGTGCTCTGAGCCCTTTATACTGAGCGAAGCCGAAGCACACCCTTTATGCTGTGCGAAGCCGCAGCACCCATCGGCCATACACCTTTATCAATTGCTTTTGCCCTTATTTTCGCTGGATCAAGTATTACATGTTTTATAAGCTTCCTGTTCCATGTATAGGTTATGTGGACCAGTCCATTACTTGTCTGAATAACTGCCGGGTAGGAAAACTCCCCTGCCGTGAGCTCATTTTCCAGAAGAGTTGCAGCTTCCCATTCAATTCCATCTTCAGATATTGCCACATTTAAAACATTACGTCCTTTGAGAAGATGGTTATAAACCAGGAGATGTCTTCCGTCTTTCAATGTAACAGCATCAATGCCTGAATTTGGATTCGGAAGACCGATAGGTGCAAGCTCACTCCATGTTCTGCCATTATCATTTGATAGTGAGGATAATATAGCCGAAGAGCCGCTTCTGCAAAGCATCTGTAAATTGCCCTCTTTATGTAACAAAATTGTTGGCTGAATTGCCCGTATTTCTTTATTATTAAGGAATGGTGTGCGCTCCCAGGTAAGTCCGTTGTCCGCAGTAATTTCCATATGAACCCTCCATCCGTCGTGCTCTGAGCTTGAAGGACAAAGCAAGTCTCCGTTCTGAAGAAGAACCGGTTTGTTTTTTATCGGACCGTAAATATCTTCGGGAAGTCTCGATGGTCTCGACCATGTTGTTCCCTCATTCCGGGAGGTCATCATTTCACCCCACCAGGTTGAAGGAGAGGGCCCGACTTTATAGAACAGAAGTATTTCTTTCCCATTATTATACAAAACCGGGTTCCAGCAGGGATACCTCTTTGTTTTATGCTGAATGCCGTTTACTACTTCTACTGGTTTAGACCATTTACCGTCTGCAAAGCGACTTATCCATATTCCGACATCCGGGTTACTCTCCTCAGTTCCTCCGAACCAGGCAGCCAGTAATCCGGTAGGTGTCTGAATTATTGTTGAGGCATGGCAACCCGGGAAGGATATATCAGCCGGCTGATAGATAAATTCAGATTTAACAATGCATTTCTCTCCTTTAAATGGGCCTTGCGCAATTGCAACCAGTAAACTAAAAAGTAGAAGTGCTGCTGATAAAAGGGTTCTTTTCATATTTAAGGAATGTGGTTCAGGTTCAAATTTAATATTAGATTTGTAATGATATTGTTCCTCTCTGGATTAAATTTCATAACAGCATGATAAAGCCTTTTATTCATAGAACTGTATTAATTCTGATCACAGCTGTCATTTTAGTGCACAATCCACTGAGAGCTCAGAAGAAAAAGGACGATAACTTTCTCGGGAAAGCCGAACTCTATAAAGCAAAAAGGACAGCGCTTGAATATCTTAGCGACACTATTATTGTCAGTAAGTACGGAAAAATTTCAGATGCTATCTGGGGCTATGCTGAACTGGGCATGCAGGAATTTAAATCTTCTGCAATTCTCATTAAAACACTTGAAGATGAGGGTTTTAAAGTCGAAACAGGTGTTGCAGGAATGCCTACGTGTTTTGTTGCGACATGGGGCAGCGGGAAACCCGTAATCGGCATCCTCGGAGAATTTGATGCCCTCCCGATGATATCACAGAAGGCGCTTACACCTACCCAGTCGCCTCTGGTTGATGGTGCTCCCGGTCATGGATGCGGTCATAATATGATGGGTACAGCGGGTATTGCCGCAGTTATTGCCGTGAAGAAAAGTATGGAACAGAATAAGGTTCCCGGGACAATAAAATTTTTTGGATCACCTGCCGAGGAGACTGTCATAAGCCGGCCATATATGGTAAGAGAAGGAGTTTTTAATGATGTTGATGCTGTTATAGACAACCATGCTTCTACTGATCTGACTACCAGCTATGGTATAAACGGAAATGCAATTATGTCTGTTGTTTTCTCATTTAAAGGAAAGACAGCTCATGCTGCCGGATCCCCGTGGAGCGGAAGAAGTGCTCTCGACGGTGTTGAGCTTATGAACGTTGCTTCCAATTATCTGCGTGAACATCTTTTTTACACACACCGGCTTCATTATGTTGTTACCGAGGGAGGTGAGGCTCCGAACGTTGTTCCTGATAAGGCTTCAGTCTGGTATTATATCAGAAATACCGATGAGAAGCTCGAAGAGATGTATCAAAGGGTTCTCGACTGTGCAAGAGGTGCTGCTCTTGCTTCAGGTACAGACCTGGATACAGTGGTGGTGCTGACAGCTGTTCATCAGCGTCATTCCAATAAAGGAATGGCTGAGGCAATCCAGAGGAACATTGAACTGGTTGGCCAGCCACAATGGACAGAAGAAGAACATAATTTCGCAAAATCGCTCCAAAAGGAGCTGGGTGCAAAAGAGACAGGTTTTCCTGTAAAGGTAAAAGGCCTTGAACAGCCATCCGGAGTACAGGTTGGTGGTGGTTCCTCAGATGTTGGAGAAGTTACTCTTATTGCCCCGACTGCAACACTCAATTTTCCGGGCGGCGTACCGGGAGAAATCGGACACCACTGGTCGACAGTTACATCGGGTTATGGTTCAGCAGCATGGAAAGGTCTGAATACCGGGGCTAAAGTGATGGCAGCTTCGGCTCTCGACCTTTTGACGAACCCAAAGCTTCTGGCTGAGATCAGGAAGGAATTTGATGATTATTCAAAGGATCATCCTTACAAGTCATTTCTTCCGGAAGGCGCAAAACCACCTCTGAATCTGAACAAACAGCTGATGGATAAATACCGTGATGCCATGCTTAAACTTGGGGCGGAAGAGCATTGATTTTACATCTTGAAAAGGACGATTATCTTTGTTTCTTATAATTTGAAAATTTGAAAATCAGATAATTTGAAAATGGCTTAAGAGGCTATACAATCTATGAAAGGATATTTTGCATCAACTTCATATCATACTCCAGAGAAAGATAAGTTATCACTTACGGATAAGTTGTTATTAAACAGCCGGTTATATTTTGCATTAAAATATGGAGGTACAGTTCTCCGGACGCGAAAAGAAGCCAAAAACGGAGTATATGATACAAAAGCCTGGACAGACTCTTCCTTCGAGATACTGCAGTTTATCGAGAAAACAGGAGGGAAGTTCCATATAACTGGTATGGAGAATATTACTAAGTCTGAAAGACCGGTACTCTTTATCTGCAATCATATGAGCACTCTGGAAACGATGGTGCTCCCTTCAATAATTGCCCCTCACCGTGAGGTAACCTTCGTTGTTAAGGATAGTCTTGTCAGGCATCCGCTATTTGGCGATGTTATGAGATCGAGGAATCCGGTAGTGGTGGGAAGAACAGATCCCAGGAAAGATTTTGAGGCAGTTATGAACGGAGGTGTTGAGCTGCTGTCGAAAGGGATTTCAATAATTATATTTCCGCAGAGTACGAGAAGTCTTGAATTTAAACCGGAAGAATTTAACTCTATTGGAGTTAAACTTGCAAAAAAAGCAAGTGTTCAGGTTGTACCTATGGCGATTAAAACCGATTTCTGGGGGAATGGGAAACTTATAAAAGAACTTGGACCCCTCGACAGCAATAAACCTATTCACATCAAATTCGGAGAACCCTTCAGCATTACCGGAAACGGCAAAGAAGAAAACCAAAGGATTATTGAGTTTATTAAGTCTTCACTGGACGAGTGGAAGTAAGACTCAAAAGTTTATTAATGCTCTCCTTTCATTCAAGTTAACTTTTCATTTTATATAAATTTAACCACTGAGTATCACGGAGTACACACGGAGGAACATTGTTTTTTTGTTAGCAACTCCGTGTTTTTCTCTGTGAAACACCGTGTAACTCCGTGGTTATAAAGAGTATGAAACTTTATATTTAAGTTTTAAATTTTTTAAGTGTATTTATTACATTTATTAAAGTTTTTCATAAATTTGTTAAAGAGCGAATAGAGGAAATAATGCTTCTTAACCCTGAATTGTGATCATTACTTGTTAGATTACTTATAAAGTCATTCATAATAACTTATTTAACCATTCTTAAAAAGCGAAATCATTATGGGAACATTAGACTGGATTGTATTAGGCATCTTCTGTCTTGGACTGGTAGGTATTATTCTATGGGTTATCAGGCAAAAAGATGAAACCTCTACTGACTATTTTCTTGCCGGCAGGGATGCAACATGGCTTGCAATAGGATCATCAATTTTTGCTTCGAATATTGGATCGGAACATTTGGTAGGTCTGGCAGGTGCCGGCGCTTCAAGCGGGATGGCAATGGCGCATTGGGAAATGCATGGCTGGCTCATTCTCATTCTTGGTTGGTTCTTCGTCCCATTCTATGCCCGAAGCGGTGTGTTTACAATGCCGGAATTCCTTGAAAAACGTTATAATAAAGGTTCCCGTAGCGTACTTTCAATAATCTCACTCGTAAGTTATGTATTTACAAAAGTTGCTGTTACAGTATATGCCGGAGGTATTGTATTTAAACAGGTGTTTGGTATCGAGACCATGTTTGGAATCGACTTTTTCTGGATAAGTGCTGTCGGACTTGTTGTCCTTACCGGAATATATACAACTCTTGGCGGAATGAAAGCTGTCCTCTGGACCTCTGTTTTGCAGACACCTGTTTTACTGGTTGGCTCACTTGCAATTATGGTTATCGGTCTGATAAAACTGGGTGGCTGGTCAGAAATGATGGAGATCTGCCGGGCAGTTCCTGTAAATGCCGATGGCGACACTATGGTAAACCTAATGAGGTCTGCGAATGATCCTGAATATCCATGGACAGGCGTAATACTAGGTTCAGCAATTATAGGATTCTGGTACTGGTGTACCGATCAGTTCATAGTTCAAAGAGTTCTCTCAGGACGAAACCAAAAAGAAGCACGAAGAGGAGCCATTCTTGGTGCAGCTTTTAAACTTTCCCCCGTATTTATTTTTCTTATTCCGGGTATGATTGCTTATTCTTTAAATGCTAAAGGAATGATCAATTTAACGGATAATGATGCTGCATTCTCTCTGCTTGTAAAAGAATTGCTCCCTTTAGGATTTAAAGGACTGGTTGTGGGCGGAATTCTCGCTGCACTCATGAGCTCTCTTGCTTCATTATTCAATTCTTCCGCAACATTATTTACTGTTGACTTTTATTTGAAATATAAGCCCAATGCTCCCGAAAAAGAGCTTGTTAAAGTTGGAAGAATTGCAACCGTAGTTGTCGTTATACTTGGCATAATGTGGATCCCGGTAATGCGTGGTCTGGGTAAAGTACTTTATGCATATCTTCAGGATGTACAATCACTTCTTGCTCCTGGAATAGCTGCTGTCTTCCTCCTTGGAGTTGCTTCAAGAAAAACAACTCCAATGGCAGGCCTGGTAGGTCTTATTTCAGGTTTTGTACTTGGTATGACACGTCTGGGGCTTAAGATTTTCGATAATGGGATAAATCCGGAGGGTCTCATCTACAAGGTCATTCTTGCACCCAATTGGCTTCATTATGAGATAGCTCTTTTCTTTATTGTAATTGCAATTATGATAGTTACAAGTATGTTTACTGCCAAGCCAGATCAGGTTGCCATTAAGGGATTGTACTTCGGATCAGCCACTGCAGAACAGAAAGCTATAACAAGGGCAAGCTGGAATAACTGGGATCTTGTTTTCTCAGGACTGATTATTATTGTAATTGTTTGGTTCTATGCATATTTCTGGTAGACCGGCAGACATTGATTACATTATCTAAAAACTATTAGTAATGAAAGAAATAAATAAAAGAGAGATCTGGTTCATTACCGGAACTCAACATCTGTACGGACCTGAAACACTTAAACAGGTTGCTGCC
>JANNKF010000376.1:0-3636 GCA_031396165.1 Bacteroidales bacterium
AAGTTTACCGGTTAAAACTGACATTGGCACTCCTGCCGGACTGTAAGCCCATTGACCTGCCTGATAAATTGAAGGTACCGGTGTCAGAACTGAGCGATCTGCGATCTGAATTTTGTTTATTACCGGCATTGATTTTTGAAATGACCATCCAGTAATAGCTCCTTCAGAACTACCTACTCTGTTTTCAATGCTTAAGGGGGTAAAAGAAAAGTGTGAAATGATTTTATCTTTTAACATCGGGTATACAGAATCATCTATAACGCTCAGTATCCTTTTTTCAAGTTCCTGTACAAACTCATCAAGCCATCCTGCTTTTCGGATTAGGCTAAACAAATCATATTCAGCAAGTAAGCTGATAATTATTCCGGTTTTGCCCGATGGAACAGAGTCAGGATCTTTAAGTCCGGGGATAGAAATCTCGTAAGTGTTTAATCTGGTAAATTTGTCCAGCCAGGCCAGGATCGCTTCTTTTTCAGTGGTTTCAAAATTATTTAGCAGATTATTAAGTTCCGTTCTATGAGTTTCGCCTAATCCTAGTTTTGAGGGGGTATAAAAGAAATGACCATTTGCAATTTTTCTGAAACTTTCAAGGGGTTCATCTACTTCAAGGAATAATGTAAACACAGAATCTCCGCCCCGATTTTTCAGCAGCATTTTTTTAGCATCCTCAAATTTTGTTTTAATTTCGGGCAATAAATCTTCTATTCCTGTAATTTTATAGAGGGTTTTTAAATCAGCTGCCCAGATAAGATTGTCATATTTATAAGTGATATTATTCTGGTCTTTTAAAAGACATTTATCAGCCGCCACCTCGATAATTTTTGTCTCTGTCTTTATTTCTCCTCCACATTCTATTATTTTGTTTTTCAGGGCTTCAGACAATTTTCCTACTCCGCCTTTGGGATAAAAATAATCGAGATACAATGAAAAATAGCTCATTGCGAAAAAAGTCGGAGTATTTTTGAAGAAGTGCTGTGAAATAATATCTCTTAGTGAAGGGTTTTTTATTATTGTTCTCAAATATTCCTCAACCGGCATGTTCATGCGATTTATTTTCCCAACAGTAGAAATAAATTTGGGTAACCAAGGCAGAAGTTTTTTGAAAATATAATTCCGGTCTTTTTTTAAATCTTTAAACACAGGATTCTCAATGCCATATAGCACATCCATGTGTTTCATGATTTTACGTATTCTTTTTATGAACTCATAAATTTCCTCTTCACTTTCAGGATACAGTTTTATAAGAAGGTCGCGGTAATCTGATAAACTGTTTAGATCTTTTATGTGTAAAATTTCATTTTCTATGCCCACAGATACCGGACTTTTTACAACTTCGAGCTCAATGCCTAAGTTCTTTAACATTGGCAAAATAATGCCTGCATCTTCAAGGGCTCTAACTCCGGCATCAAAATGAAACCCGTCACGGGTAAATGAATTTACAAGGCCACCACATTCAGCGTTTTTTTCAATAAGCAATACTTTTTGTCCTGCACGTGAGAGATAAGCTGCAGAAGTCATGCCGGCAATTCCTCCTCCAACAATGATAGTATTGTATTTATTTTCAGTCATATAACGCAAATTGACAGGTAATAGAATGCTGTTCTGTGTTTTAGTTCATGATTTTTGACCGTTAAGTCCACTATATTCCAGGCTTTTTGACCAAAGTTCGTATGCTGCTTCCTTATCAAGAGCAGGGGGAGCAGGTTCTTCAATGGTAGTTAAATTGAAAAATTTTCCACTTACACTCTCCACTTCCCCGGAGACACCAAGATAATATAATGCTTCGGCTGATATTTCAGGCGATTTTAACGATTTATCAAGTATATTTTTTTTATACCAGCGATAAACTGGTCCATTATCCTGCCCTGTTTCAGTTTTGACAGCTCCAGGATGCATTGCATTTATTGACACGCCAGAATTTTGGAAATGTTCATTAAATACAATCATTGATAAAAGCTGGGCAAGTTTAGCTGAACCATAACTTTTCAGACCTGAATAATGACGTATTTCCCAATTCAAATCATCAAGCCTCAATCCCCACGCTGCAAAACGATGTCCTTCGGAATTAACCATTATGATTCTGGCCTTTTCCTGGGATTTAAGCTTATCCATAAGTAATAAATTTATTATAAAGGGAGAAAGATATTGAACCACAAAAACCTTTTCAAGCCCATCAGATGTCGATTCTCTTTTTGTGAGGTAGACTCCGGCATTATGAATAAGTACATCAACGGGCATTTTGAGTGAAGCCAGCTCCTTACCAACCCTTTTTATTTCTTCCAGCTTACTGAGATCAGCTAATTTATAATCACATTTTACACCATATTCATTTTCTATTTCCTTTTTCAGTTTTTCCGATTTCTCCTGATTTCTATTTATGCAGAGCAGATTTGCATCATGAGATGCATATTTCCGGGCTGTTATATACCCAATCCCTGATGTTGCGCCCGTTATCACAACAAGTTTATCTTTAAAATCCTGATCACAGACCTTTGGTTCTGCCTTGTTATTCCTGATCATTGCAAAAATGTTGGACCACTCATATTCCTTGAAATATTTAGCAAACTTTTTATTTTTCATATATAACAGTTCCCTATCTGAATTCTATAAATTCCATATAATTATATAATTTGACTTAAGCTTTTAGAAATACATACCAACAGCAAATATATAATCCTGGTTACGAAGCGGAACCGGATCTGCTCCTGTAGCGTTAGGCATTGCTAATGTGTTCCACCCAATTGTCATGCGGTATTCGGCGAAAAAATCCTTATTGAGAAGTTTGAAATCGGTGCCGGCTCCATATACGAATGAATAGTCGAAGGTATCGAGCCCTTTCATATTACCGGATTCTTCAACTATTATTGGAGGTCCGCCCATATTAATTTTACTGGTAATACGGTATTCTCCGTTCATTAATAATGATAATGCAATACCGGTGCTACCATAAATCCCAAAATTCTTAATATTGATAAATTTGTATTTTATTATAATTGGCATTTCGAAATAGTTCAAATCATATTCAGAAACAGTATTTATGTTAACAGGAGTGGTAATTGTAACATTCTGCCTCGAACCTTTCATAGCATATAGGAGCTCCTGTTGGATACCTACTGATTCAGTTATTGGAAAATATGCAAATACGCCTCCTGCAATGCCATTCCTGCTCTGAGTATCAACCATAAAAGTATTGTCAGCAGGAGTAATCCCATATTGAATTGCCATGCTGTAACCAGCCTTAATTCCAAAACGAACACCGGTTTGAGCTGACAAAGAACTGTTCAAAAAAACAGGTAAGATTAGCAAAGCAAACATTAGTTTTTTCATAGTAGGTTTATCTTAATTAATGCGAAAAAATTATTTCTTTATTTCGTCAAATTTTTTTCATCCAAATTTTCTTTTCATAAACTTTCTGTACGCTTTTCCGAACCTGGGAATATTGTCAAAAATATCTCCCCATAAATCATAATAATCTCTTTGCGCTATAATTTTCCCATCTTTATTTAAAGTCAGCCGGCTTGCGCCATATAATATTGAACTTGGATATTTTTTGAAACTCAGGGTCATTTCCCATTCAATAAATACGATATTCCCTTCCATAGAAGCGTTGATAATATTCATCTTAAGGTCTTTTGA
>JANNKF010000411.1:0-10362 GCA_031396165.1 Bacteroidales bacterium
AAATCAATAATAATTTTTATTCTTATCATGATCTTAGTATTTCTGACAGAAAGAAGAGAATTGCTGAGTTATATGATTTAATTGACCAATTAAATTTACTAATAGATAAGAATGATAATATCTGGATTGGTTGTGAGGGGATTATTAAATATGATGGTGTAAATTTTACATTATTTAATTCTCAAAACACCCCAATTCCAGAAGATTTTGTCATTCTTATCTATTGCAATATCCCACATCACAGAGTTTGCGGGGATAAGGGAGTTTGAGGGGTTGTAAACAATTGTCTCTTTAGAATTATACTTTATCAGACCTTGTTTAAAAGTGCCGATCCAAGCATTTCCTTTGGAATCAAAAGCAATAGAGGTAACAAAATAGCCATTTAAGATCTTCTGATTGAAGTTCGTGTCGGGAATAGCCTTTTTCCTCTGACTGTCGGAAGATTTTTCACAAGAGACAAGAAATGTCGCTATTATAAGTAAAATGACAATTTTTTTCATAGCCTGTTTTATTTAAAGATGACTTATAATTCAAAATCCCGGTTATGTGAGAGCCTTTTAGCTAAGATATGAAATAATTGCTTACTCTATGAGTTATACTTAAACGATTATTTGTTATCAGGATTTAATATTCTGACTGATTGCAGGTTCGTCTAAATGCCAGAATTTCTGATGATAAAAGTGTTATTTGGAACCAAAAGAAAACTTACAGTTCTTACAGCTGTTGCAGGTCTGTTATTTAATACTTTCTGCTCCAAACAACTTTACACTGAACCATCGTTTCAGAATATAGAAAGCCATGCTGAGAAGAATAAACTGAAAGTATTTATGGATGTGGGAATTGAAAAAGTGATAAATACTCACAATACCAGCGCTAATGAAATTATAAAAAGCGCTCAAAAATACCTTGGTGTACCTCATTGTATGGGTGGAACAACCATAAAATGTATGGACTGTTCCGGTTTACTTGTTAGAGTTTTTGCCAATTACGGAATAAGGCTGCCCCATAGCTCGGAGGAACAGGCCAGGTATGGAAAAATAATAAAAGGCAAGGGTGAACTGATAAAGGGGGATCTGGTCTTTTTTATAAGATCATATAAAACACAAAGTTTTATTACCCATTCGGGCTTTTATGTCGGAGATAATAAATTTATCCACACTTCCTCCAAAAATGGAGTAACAATCACATCATTAGACGATCCCTGGTGGAAAGAAAAGTTTATTTTCGGTACAAGGGTGTTTGAGTAACAGGGCGAAGTGAAAAGGTAATTATTCCATATGTTCGTTGTCAGAACAAGCTGCAATTATAAATTCTGTCTTAGTTAATTCCGGTTGCTCCCTGAATTTTATCTCTAATAAGCTGCTCTAAACTTAATAATGAATTTCTAAGCTCTGTATTTGTCACTTCAGTTTCAATTTTATCAGTTGTCAGGTAAATGAAGGCCCAGGTTCCTGCCAGTAAAGTTGACTGTTTAAAATCCCCGTTTATTTGAACCTGATAGTTCATTGCCTGGTCTAATAGCGAAAGAGCTGATCTGTTATTGTTATTGATATCTATTGTAAGTTGAATATTTGTATCATGTGCACCGGATTTTGTTACAACGGCATTAAACTTATCATGGTTGCCGGTTGAATATAAGGTAAATTCAATTTGTCCTCCACCTTCACGGACAAAATGCATAGAATCATAAAATCCTTTCACAATATCCGGATCTTTTTTGCAACCAGTCAGGATTATTATAAAAAGGAAGATAGCAAACAATGTTGTTTTCATAGATTAATATATTGACTTAAATAAGTTCGATGCATTGTTATTTTGTTAACAGCAAAAACTGTTCCATTTTTGTATCGACCTCATAATCGGGGCGCAATCTTTTAAAATTGTGCAGGTGTATTGAAAATTCATTCACCCCCGGGTAAACATTCCTGACTACCCCTAAGCCATTACAGCTATGTTATTTAGAGATTTATTTTTTCATCTGATATGTTGTCAGTTGTTTTATTTTTCCGTTTTCGAAATGAAAAACATCACAAAACAGGGCGTCCAGCAGATCTCCATTTTTAAACTTACATTTTACTGAACCTTCAGCTATAACTATATTATTCTCTTCCACCATTCTGATAATTTCAATGGTTGGGCTTCCTTCAAAATTGTCGTTCTCAATTTCTTTGTCAAATGCTTCTTTTCCTTTTAAATGAAAGAATCCTGGCATATCCCAGGAAATGTCATCAGTGAGCAAAGCCAGGATTTTTTCATGATCGCTTCCAATAAAACCGTCGATGTAAGACTGAACTGTTTTCTTGTTTTCTGTCATAGGTACCTGTTTTATTATTACTACTATAATCAAAAATCATTCACTGTAAAGGGATATGGATTGTCCTGAAATTATTATTTTGCAAATCTGTCTCGCAACTACCTGTAAACGAATGCTAATTGCGCAGTATAGTTAGGCAATGATTTAAACAGTCCGGGAAGTATAAATTGTCTTGTATATGTATTGTAATTTGTCCCACTTTCATTATCAATAATACTCTAATTTTACCGAAATTCTTTCCCAAAAATTTGGTGCATATACGAAAATATCATCATTAGTATAGGCAATATTATCCTGACCCGCATATATTTGTATCAAATCGGTTATGTTAAAACTCATTGTCCCTTTTATTGTTTTTGAATCTCCATCTGGTATAGCTGATATAGTAACAGTTTCATATTTATTACTTCTTACAATATATCCGTTCTGTCCCTGAGGGTTATCAATAGTTCTAATATGTTGATTAGCAGAATATAAAATAAAAGTGGAATCAGTATTTCCAAATACATAAGAATGACTTGTAACAGGATAAGATCCATTAAAACCTGTCCAGTTTGAATCAAAAATTGGCGCCAGGAAATCTTCATGGCTTGCTTTTACAAACCGACCTGTTTTTACTCCGCCGACAGAGTGTCCATCAAAATTATTGATATAACCATTGCCAAAACTTAAATATTTAAGCATTGTAATATTTTCATATTGCTGTGGCAATTCAAATTCCTGATAGAAAAACAAGCAAATAGCTGATAAGTAAATAAGCTCAACATTTTCACGTACATTGACTTGTTCGGGAATAAAACTAACAGAACTATTATTGCTAAAATCTGCCAGGCGATCGGGATTTGCAATATCCGATTTGTTATCTATAAGGTTAATATCCAGATGAAAACCGGGAATGAACTGGTTGTTTAAAAATCGTAAATCCAAAAACTTTCCGAGAAACCTGCCAGGGGTAACACTCGTTATGTATTCCCCGAATTGAGAATACTGATTGCTCATAGCATCAGTTTTAACTTCTGTGGATTTAGAAACATTTTTATTATTTGGAACATTGTATGTCATTGTACATAATAATTTTCCTCCATCTTTTTTACATCCTGAGATGAAAAATAAAATCATAAAAAAATAAATTAATTTTTTCATGGTATGTGTTTTTGACGGGTTAATGTTTAAATCCTTCTTTTAAATATTTTGTTTGTGCACATCAAAATTACTGACAAATTGTTTTAGTAAAAATTCTTTTTTTAAGTCATTTACACTTTAATTCTGATAGTTAAGTTCCTCAATGAAATATAGTTTATTGTCTTCGACCAAATAAAACAGAGGAGCAATCATAATCCTGGGATATAGCAGTCGCAGTCGTTTTGTCTCGCTTAAAATAAAGTCAGTCTCATTGCCAATTTCAAACATAGGAGCGAAATGCATAAAATGCTCTTCTGCTCTTTCCCTGGTCCATCCGGCTATTGTGACTAATCCGTTTATAAACTCGCTTTGACGGGAAATTAAATTGACCATTCCACAGTTGTTATGTCCGATCAGAGCAATGTAGCTGACTTGTCCAACTGCAATTGCATAAGAAACTTTAAATTCACTGTACCTTAAATTTGCTCCGCCTGAGCGAATAATAAAAGCAAAATTATCAGGCATGTGAAGATGTTTGCGATTGTCCATACACATCCCGACAAGCAGTTGAGCTTTATCAAAAGTCTCAAGTGGTCGGTTTAGGTTATGAAACTCAAGAAGCAATCCGATCGGAGTTTGACGATATTGTGGATGAATGTCTTCTAATGTGTTAATTGATATAAGCTTATCCATTAAGTGCGGATTAAATAGATTTCAATAATTGTCAAATATAGCTTTTGAATTGTAATCCGGGTAAGATTTTGAATAGAGATACTCATAATTTCAGTGTGGTTATTAAAATGGAATAGATTTGTCCTGCTATAAAAATACCCGCCCTTTAATCACCCGCATCGCCTGTGAGCAAAATTTTGTTTTTTTAGGTTTTTTTCAACCTTTGCACCGATATGGCTATTTCATTTTGCGACATTATTCATTTCCTCTATCAGGGTATTAACAATGTGATACCAGTTAAATCCGCCTTACCGTTTTTCAGGAATTCGTAGGTCATCCGATCTGCCTGACAATCAATAAACCGGATCCCTTTCAAACTCTTATTTTTAAAGAAATTGTTAATAAGCGTTGCACGCTGGAATGTCACCTTTTTAAAGGTGCAGTTTTCAAAATAGCAATCCTCCACTGTACCTTCGACAACTATATTGAAAATCAGCGTGGCTTGAAAAGTGGTGCGATTCCAAACTACATTGGCAACTGCATTGTTCTGGAAGCCACCAGATTTAAACGCTGCTCCGGTAAAATCTGCGCCTGAGAAATCGCAGTCCATGATATAGCTCCCTGAAAATTCAGTTTCTTTCAGGGTACAGTCCTTAAATAGATTTTTGGCTAAGTTGGAATTCTGAATGTGGCTTCTGCTGATTTCGGAACCTGAGAAGTCACAGCTATCAACATTATTGCTTTTTAGAAGAAGTCCCGACAGATCTGAACCTATAAACAGACAGCGCTGCATGTTTGAGGAACCGAATTTTTCATGCAGATTTTTCAACCCTGAAAAGTCAGCATCCACCCAGTTACCGCGTGACATATCCCAGCTAAGCTTTTTCTCCCGAGAGCCATCGGGATGCTTTCCGGATGGCAATTCAGCAGGTTGTTTAACCAAGGATTTAAAGGATGCTATTTCCATGGTTACAGATTGGAAAATTTCTGAAAAATAGTTAAGGTCAACACCCAGAATTTCCGCGAGACGGTTAAAAGTAATGATGTCCGGCATTGATTCTCCGCGCTCCCATTTTCCGACTGCCTGGGAACTGATGAATAAACGCTCCGCAAGCCGGGCTTGAGAAAGATTTATTTTCTTTCTTGCTTCTGCAATTTTACTGCCAATCATAATAGTAGTTAGCATGGGTACATTTTTTTGTTTTATTTTTACCTTACCGACACTACAAAGATATTTGGTTCATTTCCAGAAACGATAATAAATCATACACATTTAGTTGTAAATACGCTATATATAGTTGTTAATTAACGACCAACAGTGGTTTATATCGAAATTTAAGGTTATTTTTTCCGTAGAGCAATGATACAAGTTTGATCGAAGCCACATCGCGATAGCAATTGTCCTTTAAATTGGGGATACTATGAGCTTTATCTTACTCAATTTCGTTAATTATCTCTTTGAGCTTGTTAATTTCCTCTTTGCTCAATTTTTCTTCTTTAATTATAAATGAAAGCAGTGATGCAGGTGAATTACCAAATTGTCCGGACAGTATTTTTTTTACCTTTAACTTTCGGTAATAAGCCTGGGTAACTGCCGGAGAATACTCATAAGTTTTCCCATATGCTTTAAACTTAAGATATCCCTTTCCGGCAAGGATCCTGGTCACTGATGATATTGTATTGTATGGCGGCTTTGGTTCGTCCGGAAGCTCTGCAATAATATCTTTTACAAATGCTTTTTTAAGCTTCCAGAATATCATCATAATTTTCTCTTCTGCTTTTGTCAATTCTTCCATTCTATTATTTATTGCTGATTTCTGTAAGTTCATATAACAAGTCTACATTGTCAAATTCATCATTTGTTATGTGCAGAGTTGGCTTTGGATTTATCTTATCCGGATCATATTTGCCCATGGCTGAAAGCATTTGAATTGATTTAAGGATTTTTGCTTTACTGAAAAGATCTCCTGGACGAATCCCAATTTGTTTGGCTATATCGTTTGTTACAATTCCATTACTTTTAACAATTATCTTTTGAAATTTAGCTTGCTTTCCTTCATAAATTGTTATGGTAAGATCTACAGCCTCATTATTTTGTCTCTCACCAAGGGTTATTCTGCTTGTTAAATATCCATTATCCTGATAGAGGCCACTCACACAGTCTTGTGCTCCCGAAGCTCCGTTAAGCCTGTCCTGAATGAGAGATTTGTTATACTCGGAACCTGTTTTTAAGCCAAAAGTTTGATTTAAAGTCTTAATGTCATAAACAGTATTTCCCTTCCAGATAATCTTTCCGATTTTTAACTGACTTTGGTTGATATTTTTGTTTTGCTTTGTTTGAACAGTCAGGGAATCCGGGGTTTTTATATAAGAAAAGGAAAGCATTATAAGTACTGTAACAGGGATGAGTATTACAAAAATAACCTTATGTTCCGGAAGGGATCTCTGCCTGGTTATCATAACTATTCTGCGTTTGATTTGGCTACCGGAGAAACCAGCTGAAAGACTAAATCCTTTAACCTCTGAAGCTAGTTTAAGAAGGAGCTGAGCATAGTCTTTTTTCCCATACCCTCTGTCAGCAATCTTTTCATCCACAATATATTCGTGGATTTCCTGAACGGATTTTTTTAAATAAGACAATAGTGGATTGAACCAAAAAATAATGGAAATAATTTCAATAAATAAAACATCAAGCGAGTGGAACTGCTGTGCATGGACTTTCTCATGATCTTTAATCCGCTGTAAATCATCTTCTGGTAAACTTTGGTAAGAATTGGTTATGAAAATATAATTAAAGAAAGAGAATGGTGGCACTTTGTCAATTAGTTCAACTAACCAAAATCTGCCTTCCCTTACTTTTGGACTTTTTTTTATGCAGTTTTGAATGCTTCTGAGATTTCTGGCAAAATTGTACACTTTGTAAAGTAATCCGATTAAGTATGCAACAATTAGCAAAATAAATATTCCTTGTCGTAAATTATTACCCCCACTGGTTCTAAAATCTTCCAGTAAGGTTTGTCCACCAAAATATTCTCCAGGTTGGTTACCCTGGAGGAAGTTGGGAATATTAAATAGGTTAGAAGGAAGAATTGATGAATTCCAATGAATGGGGATAATTAGTAGTGGAAGAATTAAACTAAGAGTAATGCTTATTAATAAATAGATCCTCATCCATGTGAAATGAGTAAGGTTAGCAATCATTAATCTGTAGACCATCAAAAAGAGTATCAAACAGATTGAACTTTCCAAAACGTAATAAATAAATGAATTAGTCATGGCGATAGTTGTTAATATTTTATAAAAGTATAACTTATATATCAGTTATGCAACTTATGTATAAGTTATTTAAATTATTTATAAGTTTAGAAAGCTTTGATTTAAAGGATTTGTTCCGATAAAATGAATAATTCTGCTTTAGCCCGTTATTGCTTT
The DNA here is from genome assembly GCA_031396165.1 of Bacteroidales bacterium. Taxonomy (GTDB): domain Bacteria; phylum Bacteroidota; class Bacteroidia; order Bacteroidales; family VadinHA17; genus LD21. Next base: position 7,541 of record JANNKF010000411.1, read on the forward strand.
AACAAAGAAATTCTGACCTATTCTGTTAAAGTTAACTTTTTGAAATTATCTAACGTGCAGAAAATCCGCGAATTAAATATAACAGCCAACTGGTGGGTTGCCGTCTCCATCAGGATTAGCATGAGTTTTACAGAGTCCAGATAGAAAGTTGAAAACTTACATGTCAAGGAATAAGTGTAGAAGTAACACTATTGGTTATTTGCCAAAGTAACAAGCTATCAAGGAGTTCAATTCGTCCGTATGGCTGATGAAAGTACTGCTCTCAGCCGCTACCTGACTTATTGTCTTTCCTTTTATATTTTAAGTTAAAACTTCAATCCTGAGAGGTAGTTTTTTCCCATAACTTAACATTCGCCAGATCCATTCGATTGGGCCATATTTAAATTTAGATAGCCACCATCTACTTAAGTAAACCTGTGAAATAAAGACGGTTAATGCTATTATTATGTAAAAATAAAATGACATTTTATGTGCCAGGCTGAAGCCAAAGCCTGAAAAAAGTAAGAGTCCAATCAAATTTTGCATCATGTAATTTGTAAGTGTCATTCTGCCAACTATTTGCAAAGAGTTAAAGAATCGCTTAAGTTTTCCAGCGAAATACAACCAACAGATTGTTGACATAATTACAAACATATGACTTAACTCCCTTATAAATTGAGTGTTATAATGATTGATAAGGTCAATTTTAAAATACTCTGATAACTTAGGAGTGGCTGCAATAAGAACCGTTATAATTATCCCAAACCAAAATGCTGATTTCAGATATAGTTTTCTTTCTTTAAGTGAATTGAATACATCAGTCTTTTGAAAATATTGGCCTAGTAAAAAGCATGCAAGAACAAATAAATCAGCACCTAATAGTTTTCCGATTTCAAGATAGTCCTTTGTCCCATCTTTAAGTCCATAATAAAACACATTGATAACATTATGGCTTGCATAAAGCCCTAAATCAGTAATTGATTTGGAATTGTTGGGATTATAAAAATAATTAGCAGATAGTGGGAAAATTACTAACAGCAAAAGTCCAATATAGAGAGAGGCTTTTGCCGGGGCTTTATAAAAAAACAGCATAAATATTCCTACCAGGGCATAGTCTTTAAGAAAATCGCCGTAATATAAGCAGGTATTGATTAATCCAATGATCAAAAGCCAGAACATTCTTCTTGCAAAAAATGGAATCGGATTAATATTTTTTGACTGGAGATTAGTTATTAAGACCGAAAAGCCATAACCAAATAGTATATTTAACATCATCCTGCTTTTATTAGTAAAAAAAAGATCAGTTATTAATCTAACCAGATGACTGGGAATGTCATTTTTAGCCATTCTTACATTTGGATCGAGATAGAAAAACAGATAGTAATTGACTAAGACTACCCCAATCAGTGCCCATCCGCGAAGAATGTCAATTATAGGTATTCTTTGATTTTGCGGAATAGGAGTAATAGTCAGCATAGTGATATTTAAGATTAGTAATCTGATTAAGAAAGAAGTAATCTATAAGAATGAGCAAGAAAGTAGCATTCTGGATTTACCAGATTATTTATTCTGATAATTCCCGGCGTCTTATTTCTTTGATTGTTTTATAAACAAATAATAACCCAGGAAGCTCAGAGATATACTAAATGCCATAATAGCTAATGAGTGGATTCCCAATGGTTGAGTGTAATTGATGATAATAAGGCCGGTGCCTAAACCTGCTAAAATTGAGAACCATTTAATATTAACATTCCTGTCCTCTTCCGGGTTGGTCTGTAAAATAGACGATACTATATTCTCAGGTATTCCTTTCTCAACAATCTTGTTTTTCAGGCGATAGTCTATAATCCGTTTCAGGATAGCCAGAATAAATGCCATAAATAACCCGACCACAAAAATAGTAGCACAAATATTAAATATGTCTCTGTCTACCGGTGTTGAACTGAATGCCTGAGCATTGACTGCTAATGGAGTGCCTGCTGTTACTATTGTGCTTATAATCTTTTTCATTTTGTTTTAATTGGTTATTAATGATTGATTAGACAGGCTTGGTTATTTAATGTTGCAAAACTTAATAAAAGTTTATAGCATTCATCCGGTTTCTGTATTTTATATAGGTATCAAAAAACTGGAAGAAAAGAAGTCCGGCAACGGTGGTTGAAATCAAATAAATCAGTATCGGAGTTAGTCCTGTGGCTAATCCTGATAAACTTGAATTAAAAAGATATATCAACACAATAGCCATAGGTAATGCAAACAGAACAAAAAAGTAAATGAGGAACTTACCAGGGGAGAACGACGGTTTGTTACGGGGCAACTGTTTTAAGACTAATTCAGTCAGATTGAAATCGAAGGCAGCCTTTTCCTGTTCCTTAACTACTTCAAATATAGTTTTATACTGTTCAACTTTAAGCCAGCACTTTTCGCATTGCTGAATATGTTCAATAAGATCTGTATCTGAAATTGTCTCCTGAAGAAGATACTGTTGTATTTCAATATCGTCAATATGTTTGTTCTTCATAGCGCTTCTTTTTTATAAGTGAGCATAATATTATCCCTGAGTGTTTTCCTTGCTCTGAACAGATAGCTCTTTACGGTTCCTTCAGGAAGTTGTGTAATCTGGGCTATTTCGGCATAGCTTAATTCTTCGTTATGATATAATGTGATTAAAGTTTTATGAATTGGAGAAAGCTTTTCGATTTCATGTCTCAGAATCCCGGAGATCTCTTTTTGAAAAATCAGTTTTTCCGTTTCGTTATTAGGCGATTCACTTCTGTTGGATAGTCTTTCTAATGCTTCATCATCAGTTTGCTTATCACTGAAGATATTATCGGGAAATATCA